>VBKW01000431.1 GCA_005879405.1 Deltaproteobacteria bacterium | reverse complement strand
ATGATTCTCATTAGGTGACGCCGGCCGTCGTTCGCCGTGCGTGCGTCGGAAAAGGACACGGGAGTGAGCGAACCCCATGACTCGCGCGAGCGCAGTATCCTGATCCGCTCCAACGGCACCGCAGCGCTGTCGCTCATCGCTGCCGATCTGGTGCACGTCGAGGAAAAGCTCACCGATCTGCTCGTCTCGCGCGAGCCGCTGCTGTCGGAGATCTCGCT
This sequence comes from Deltaproteobacteria bacterium, assembly GCA_005879405.1. GTDB lineage: Bacteria > Desulfobacterota > Binatia > UTPRO1 > UTPRO1 > DP-19. The sequence continues at coordinate 7,200 of VBKW01000431.1, read as the reverse complement.
CCATCTGATCGGCGGCGGCGGGAAGCGCGTGCGGCCGGCGGTCGCCTTGCTCGTGTTCAAAGCATGCGGCGGCGACGACGTCGTCGACATGATCGACGTCGCGGTCGCGCTCGAGCTCATTCATTCGGCGACGCTCTTGCACGACGACATCATCGACGGTGGGAAAACGCGGCGCGGGCGCGCATCGGCGTTCAGCCGCTACGGTCTCGCGAACACGCTCGTCACCGGCGACTTCATCTTCAGCAAAGCGTTCGAGCTCTGCGGGCGGTTCGAGGAGCGTATCGTGCGCTGGGCCGCCGACGCCTGCATCAGCCTCACTGAAGGCGAGATCATGCAAGGCCGCTTCCGTCGCAACCCGGCGGTCACCGTCGACGACTATCTCGAGATCATCGCCCGCAAGACTGCGTCGCTGTTCTCGCAGGGCGCGCGCGTCGCCGCACATCTGGCCGGCGTCGGTGAGCAAACGTCGGAGGCGATGTGGGCGTGCGGCTTCAACATCGGCATGGCGTTCCAGATCGTCGACGATCTTCTCGACGTAGAGGGCGACGAGGATCTGACCGGCAAGCCGGTCGGCATCGATCTTCGCGACGGCAATCCGTCGCTGCCGCTCGTGCTCGCGGTCGCGCAGGACTCCGAGGTGCGGCGGGTGTTTCTCATGCCTGAGCCGGACGACGCGGCGATCGGCGGCGCGCTCGAGCGGGTGCGGGCGCTCGGCGTGCTCGCGACCGTGCGGCGTCTCGCGGAGGATTACACGCGCCGCGCCCGTGATCTCCTTGCGACGTTGCCGTACTCGGCCTTCCGTGAGGCGCTCGACGGTATCGTCACCGAGATCGAGGAGCGTCGCCTCTGAGCCGAGGCCCGACGGCCGTGTCCACGACCTCCGTCGCCGAGGCGCGCGCGCTCTTCGGCGACGCGATGCTCGCGCCCGAGGACGTCGCCCGCGTGTTCGGCACGACGGCCGAGCGTCTCGGCGATCGTTCCCTGCTCGCGCACGTACCGTACGATCTCCCGACGCTGCGCGCGGCGCACGCGCGCGGACACCTGCTCGTCTTCCGCACGCCGAACGACGGCGCGGCACCGCTCACCGTGATGCGTTTCGTGGAGCGGTTTCCCGGCGCGATCCAAGCGAAGCTGCTGAAAGGTGTCGGCTACCTGTTGAAGGACGAATGGACGCTCGACCAGGAGCCGTTCGCGGCGCACGACAGGTGTCGTCTCGCGTGGCGCCTCGTCCACCGCGAGTCGATCGCCGAGACGCGCAATCTCAGTTACGCCCTGCAAGACGCGGCGCTCGCGCGGTACGCCGAGAGCGCCGGCCTCGCCGACGCGCGCCGCCGCAGCGGCGTCGCGATGGTGTACGACACGCTGCTCTTCGCGCGCGCCCACGGTGTGAAGCTGCTCGAGCATGCGTGGGACTGGTCGGATACGCCGACCGCCGACGGCGGCTTCGTCACCGCCGGCGAGCTGTCCGCGGACGGCCTCCGCGTTCTCGGCTACTCCCGCGCCGTCCGGTTCGGCACGCTCGGCATCTGCGCCGAATACTGACGGTCCTGGGCCGATTTGCGTCGCGATAACTTCGTTGCTCGGTCGCCGGGCGTGCTCGGCGTAGCGCTGCTACGCCTGCGCTGCCCGGCTCCCTCGCGCCTCGTCTCGCTCGCAACTCGACCCAGGACCGGCCGCCGCTGTTCTCGCTCGCAACTCGACCCAGTACCAGCGGCCGCTGTTCTCGCTCGCAGCTCGCGCCAGCGTACGAGCCGCGGTGATTCGCGCTCGCAACTCGAACCGGGTCCGGGTACACCGAATTGCCTTCGTACTACGGTCTTTCTTGACTGATCGGCACCTATCCTTTAGCCGGGGAGCTCGATGTACTTCGTGACCAGCAAGAAAGCGGGGTACGTGCTCTTCTGCATGACGCCGAGTGGACGCGCCGCCGTCGGTCTCACCGAGGGTCAGAAGGTACATCTCTTCGAGCGCGCTCGCGGCGGCGACTGGACCGTTTTGCGCGAATGGAATGCGAGCGAGCGCTCGCATACCGACATCCTGATCGCGCTCGGCGATCACACCGAGCCGGACGACCCGAAGCGCTTGCTCGACCTGCTCGGGACGCCGTGACTGCCGCGGCGCCGACACCCGAGCGCGGCGCACTCGCCGGGCTGCGCGTGGTGGAGTGCGGCGACGGGGTGGCGGCGGCATACGCGGCGAAGCTGCTCGCCGATCTCGGCGCCGCGGTGGTGAAGGTCGAGCCACCCGGTGGCGACTCGACGCGGCGCCGCGGCCCGTTTCCCGGCGGCGAGCCGCACCCGGAGCGGAGCGGCCTCTTCCTCTATCTCAACGCCAACAAGCGCGGCGTCGTTCTCGATCTCGACCGCGAACCCGATCGCGCGGTGCTCGCGCGCCTGCTCGGCGAGTCCGACGTGCTCGTCTCCGACCTCCCCGCCGCTCGCCTCGACGCGTGGAAGCTCTCGTGGCCGGAGCTGCATGCACGCCACCCGGCGCTGGTGACGACGGCGATCGCGCCCTTCGGCCTCAGCGGTCCGCACGCAGCGTTTGAGGCGACCGACCTCACGCTGTGGGCCGCCGGTGGCATCGCCTACCTGAACGGCGGCGGTCCCGGCACCGACGACATGCCGCCGCTCAAGGCGTTCGGGCAGCAAGCGGGCTTTCAGGGCGGCGCGCACGCCGCGGTCGCGACGATGGGCGCACTCTTCGGACGCGCGCGGCTCGCCGGCGCCGGCCAGCTCGTCGAGGTCTCGATCCAGGAGTGCCTGGCGTCGATCCTCGAGCTCACCTACGCGTACTGGCCCTACATGGGCCTCGTCGCGTCGCGACTCGGTCACAAACCGATCCAACCGCTCGACTTCTTCGAGTGCCGCGACGGGTGGATCTATCTATGCTGCATCGAGGAGCATCAGTGGCGACAGTTCGTCGACCTGATGGGATCCCCCGAGTGGGCGGAGATGGATCTCTTCCGCGATCGGTTGTCACGCGGCGCGAACTGGGATGCGCTCAAGATCTTTCTACAAGAGTGGGTACGGGAGCAGAGCGTCCGCGATCTCTACGAGGCCGCGCAGGCGCGACGTGTCCCGTTTGCGCCGGTCTCGACGATGGGGGACCTCCTCCGCTCCGAGCATCTCGCGGCGCGCGGGTTCTTCGCCGAGCTCGTCCATCCCGTCGCGGGTCGGGTTCGCTATCCGGGGGCGCCGTATCAATTCCGCCGCACGCCGTGGGCGCTGCGCACGCCGGCACCGCTGCTCGGCGAGCACACCGCCGAGGTGCTGGCGGCTGTCGGTGTCGATGCGCGCAGCGTCACCGCCGCGACGGGACACTGACGTGGGACCGCTCGCCGGCATTCGCGTCGCCGATTTCACCTGGGTCTGGGCCGGACCGCACGCTACGCTGCAGCTCGCCCATCTCGGCGCCGAAGTGATCCGCGTCGAGGCGCTGCAGCGACCATGCGTGACGCGGCTCTTGCCGCCGTGGCCAGACGGCATCCCGGGAGCGAACCGCAGCGGCTATTTCAATCAGTTCAACCAGGGGAAGCGCAGCATCGTCCTCGATCTGAAGACACCCGAGGGAGTCGATCTCGCGCGCCGCCTCGTCGCGTGCTCGGACGTCGCGGCGGAGAACTTCGCCGCCGGCGTCATGGATCGGCTCGGGCTCGGCTGGGAGGTGCTTCGGGCGCTCAATCCGCGGTTGGTCATGATCGCGCTCTCCGGCTACGGCGCGTACGGCCCCGAGCACGAGTTCGTCTCCTACGGCCCGGCGCAGGTGCCGCTCTCCGGCATGTCGTCGCTCACCGGCTACCGCGGCTGGCCGCCGATGCACGTCGGGATCTCGTACGGCGATCCGAACGGCGGCATCCACGGCGCGTTCGCCGTGCTCGCCGCGCTGTGGCATCGCGAGCGCACGGGCGAGGGTCAGTACATCGATCTCTCGCAGTGGGAGACGACGATGGCCGTCCTTCCCGAGGGCATCATGGACGCGGTCATGAACGGCGTCGCGCCGGAGCGGAACGGCAACCGCGATCGGTGGATGGCGCCGCACGGCATCTTTCGCGCCGCCGGCGACGAGCGCTGGATCGCGCTCGCGGTCCGCGACGACGACGAGTGGCGCCGTTTCGCCGCCGCGATCGGCGCTCCCGAGCTCGCCGGCGATGCACGCTTCGCCACGCTCGCCGCGCGCAAGGCGAACGAGGACGCGCTCGAAGACCTCGTGACGGCATGGACCGCGGCGCGGTCGCCGGACGAGACCACGGCGCTGCTCCAGCGTGTCGGGATCGCGGCGTTTCCGGCGCTGTCGAACCGCGACATCTGCGAGGACGCGCACCTGCGCGAGCGCGGCTTCTTCGTCGAGCTCGAGCACCCGGAGGTAGGCGTGCGTCGTCATCTCGGCATCCCGTGGCGGATGTCGGAAACGCCCTGCGCCGTCGAGCGGCCGGCGCCGTGCGTCGGCGAGGCGACCGACTACGTGCTCGGCGAGATCCTCGGCCTCGACACCGCGACGTGCGACGATCTCCGCGCGCGCGGCATCGTCGCCTGAAGCCCTCCCGTCAGTCCTTCCCCGCCTCCTCGGGCGCGCCACGCAGGAGCGCCCACATGGAGCGGCGCACGCGCGGCCGCGTCGTCACGAAGCCGATCGCGAGCACGAGGTAGAGAAAGCTGTAGTAGTAGCGGAACTCGGGGCTCGTCGAGATCATCTGCGTCGCGAAGAGCACGAAGAACACGATCCCCTCGAGGAGCGAGAAGCGGAAATCGGCGAGCACGACGATCGCGAAGAGCGACTGCGCGGCGGTCAGCAGAATCTCCTCGACTTGGCGTGAGTCGAGGTGCATCGGGTTCGCGAGACTTCCCGACGACGTGCCATACGCGAGCGGTAGCATGCCGATCAGCAGCGTCCACTGATTCACCTTGGACGAGATCAGCGTCCCCATCGCCGCGCCGGCCTTGCCGCGGACGGCAAACAGGATCGCGACGATGAACTCCGGCGACTCGGACGCGAGCGGTGCCAGCCATTGCACGAGCAAGAACTCCTCGATCCCGAAACGGCGTCCGGTCGCGAGCAAGCCCTCGGCGAACGGTTCGGCCGCCATCATGATGGTCACCCCGGCGACGGCGAAGAGTGCGATCGCGGCGATCCGCCGGCCGGCCACGCCGAGATCGGCGAGCACCTCCGACACGCCTTCGAGCTCGGGCTCGACGACGTGTGCGCGCGCGGCGGTGACCGCGTAGAAGCCGAAGATAGCCAAGAGAACTCCGGCGTCCCATACCGACAGCGTCGCCTTGAACGGCAGGACGAGCGAATACACGGTCGCGAGCAGCAGATAGAAGAGCTCGATTCCGTGATCCGCGGCGATCGCGATCGCGCGTCGTCGGGTCGTCGCCCACACCGCGACGACGACGGCCGGCCAGCCGACGCCGATCAAGAGCCGGTTCGCGCCGGTCATGTTCGCGGTCGCGAAGGCCGTGTACGTCGGGTCCTTGCCCGCCTGCCACGCGAAGTAGATGTCGACCGTGTACTCGGGCAGCACGGCGACGAGCGCGAGAAAGACGAGCGCCAGCGCCTGCGGGATGTCGAACTGCGCCACCTCCGCGCCCCACGAGAGGAGAAACGCCGCGCCGAAGATCCCCGTGCCGGCGAGCAGCGCTTCGACGTGCGGCGCGAGCTCGGCGCCGCTGAGGCGAAGCGCGATCCATTGCGCGCTGAGCGCGAGCGCGATGCCGAGCGTCACGGCAGCGCGTCCGGTGTGCGGCGCCGCGCCGCTCACCCCGACCTCAAGGGGCCTGCCACGACCGCCGCCACTCTCCGCGATACCGCTCCATCCACCCTCCGCAGGGCGGACTATATTCGCGACCGTCGACGGGGAGTCAAATCTGGTCGGCGACGAGCGCCGACGGCGGGTATCGAGGGTGGGAGACGCGTGGACGGATCAGGAAGTGCCGGCGGGGGGGATGACGCTCACCGTCCCACGCTGCACACCGAACTTCGTCGCCGCCGGATGGGATGGGAGGAACACGTCGATGTGCCGCCCTTTCACGCCCGGTCCGACATCCTCCGCGATGCGCTCGCCGATGCCTTCGATGAAGATACGCGATCCGAGTGGAATGACTTTCGGATCGACGGCGACTGTCCGTCCGGCGCGTGCGGAAGTACCCGTCGCGGTGATGGCCCGGGCTCGGCCCTTCGGCCGTGCGTACGCCGTGAGCTTGAATCGGCCGAGCGGCGGCCGCGGATGGTCGGCGGGAATGGCGTAGCCGGTCGGCCCGATGCCCTCGGCGCTCGGAAGAGCCGCGGCAAGGTCGCGCCGCGAGGGCAACGGCCAGGCGGGAATCGACGCGTCGGCCGACGCCAACACGCGCAGCGGCGTCCCCGACATCGAGAGCGCCGGCACGCTGACATCGGCAGTGTCGACAAGAATGATTGCCGCTGCCACGGCGATGCTCATGGCGACGTTCCGCATGAGTCCGTCCTCCTCGAGTGAGATCAGGCGGCCTAGGACAGATCGGACCGCGAGAGGGGCGCCATTGAGCTATCGGCGGGCGCTTATGCTGTCAACCGATCGGGTGAGTGCGCTAGCGCCCGAGCCACGCGTAAGCCATTGATTTCGTGTAGGGTGTCAAAAGAAAAATCTTCGCCATGATCTCGCGCACCGCATCCGCTGCGGCAGAGCCGATGGCAGAGCGGCGAATTTCTCGCGCCGTCCGGCAATGCTATGTCCCGCCCCATGCAGGCTGCGTTCTGTACCGCTCCGGGATCGATCGCGGTGCGCGACGTGCCGGCACCGAGCGCGACCGCCGAGACGACGATCGTGCGCGTTCACGCCTGCGGGATCTGCGGCACCGACCTCCATTACTACGCGGGGATGGCGCCGCCCCCGAAGGTGTGTCTCGGGCACGAGATCGTCGGCCGTGTGGCCGCTCCGGGCGGCGGTTTCGCGCCCGGGGACGGCGTCGTCATCGAGCCGCTGCTCTCGTGCGTCGCCTGCGCACGTTGTCGCGGCGGCGAGCCGAACCTCTGCCCGAAGATCCGTGTTCTCGGCAGCATGGCACCGGGCGGTCTCGCGGAGATGGTCGAGGTGCCGGCGCGGCTCCTCTATCGCGTGCCGCCCGGGCTCGATCTCGACCTCGCGATGCTCGCGGAACCGCTCGCCGTCGGCATCCACGCGGCGCACCTCGCCGACATCGGCGTCGGCGACGAGGTCCTGGT
>VBKW01000430.1 GCA_005879405.1 Deltaproteobacteria bacterium | reverse complement strand
GTCGAGCGGACGCTCGCTGCGCAGCGCCTGGCGCGCGCGGATGGGGCGGGGTCGGCATCGTTCTTCGTCACCGACGTCCCCGATCGCTTCACGAAGATCGGCGGGCGGTTCCTCGGCAGCGCCGTCGATTCCGCGGTCCGCATCGAGCGCTGACGCGATTTCTTGCGTCACGGTGATGCATGCGGTGGCGCCGGTGAGCGATTCGTTCGAGGCGCCCACGACGGGCGCTGACGGACGAACGGCAGCAGGATGGTCTTCGGCAGCGTCACGTCGTCGGGACGCCGGTAGGCCGGGACGCCGATCGTGATCGCCTCCTGCGGGACGTCGTCGCGGAACGTCCCGTGGAGGCGATCCCAGATCGCAAGGCCGCTCGACCAGTTCGAGTCGGTGTGCTCGCGGACGGCGGAGTGGTGGATGCCGTGCATCCGCGGCGTGACGACGATCCAGCTGAGCGCGCGATCCAGCGACGCCGGCAACCGCAGGTTCGAGTGCTGGAAGAGAATCAAGCCGAGCACGCATGTCTGCCAGATCAGCAGCACGTCCGGAGTGACGCCGATGACGACGATCTGCGCCGCACGCCATGGTACCGACGCGCTGAGCTCGGCGAAGTGGAAGCGCAGCGCCGTCGACGCGTCGAGGTCGCGGTCGACGTGGTGGACGACGTGGAGGCGCCAGAGCAACGGGACGCGATGCGTGAGCACGTGCCAGACGTAGAGCGTGTAATCGAGGAGAAGGAGGGCGACGGCGACGGCGAGCCACGTCGGCAGCGGCAGCGCGCTCGTGACGCCCCAGCGACGCTGCTCGGCGTACATGGCGAGCGGCCGGACGAGCGGAATCTCGACCGCCTGCACCGTCAGCGCGGCGACCGCGGCAAAGGTGAGATTCCGCGACAGGCGCACCGCCTTCGGCTCGATCTCAACACGGAGCGGACGGCGCTCCTCGAGCCACGTGAGAAGAACGAACAGCGCCGCGACGCCGATGAGTCGCATCGTCGGAGTAGCAACCCACCACGGTGTGCGCGGGCGTGCAAGTCGGCCGGCTCGCCCGATCGCCACCGCGGCGGCCCGCGCTGACCACAGCCCGCATTTCTCACCAGGTCCCTGCTGCGAGCGCCAATCGCACGCCATCTCGGGCCGTACTCGCGCCTCGCTCCTCAACGGACTGTGCAGTCCGCTTACGTCGCTCGGCGCTCCGTTCGCCCCGATCTGGCGCGCGCTTGGCGCTCTCGCGACGTGGACCTGGTGAGAAATGCGGGCTACGCCCGCGGCCGCGCGGCGACCATTAGCGTCACTCGCTGCGTCAGCACCGCGTCGCCGCGCGGGTCCGAGAGCGTGTCACGGACGACGACGATGCCGCTCCCCGGGCGGCTCCGCGACGGCCGCTTGTCGATGCATTCCGTGTCGTAGCGAATCTCCTCGGCGGGACGTGCGGCCTTCGGCAGCCTGACCTCGTCCTTCCCGAGCATCGCCGTCACGGCGATCGGATTCGGCTGCTGGAGAAAGAGCCGCGTGCAGATCGCGAATAAATGGAGCGAGCAGAGCGTCAAACCACCGTAGACCGACTCCGCCGCCGCGCGCTCGTCGACATGGTACGGCTGCGGCTCCCACCGAGTCGCGAGCTCGATCGCCTCCGCCCTCGAGGCGACATACGTTCCCACGAGCCATCCGCTGCCGACGTTCAGATCGTCGTAGTACCTCATGGCCGATGTCGCTCCACCTACCATCACTCTCGTCGCGGTGGCACCAGACCCGCTTTGCGGGAGTTGGTAGCGTGCGTTATGGTGATCGGCTGATGTTGCAGTCCATCGTTCGGAAGATCGTCGGCTCGAAGAACGATCGCGAGCTGAAACGCCTCTGGCCGCTGGTCGACGAGATCAATAAGTTCGAGGCGGGCCTCGAGCCGCTCACGAACGACGCGCTCCGCGCCAAGACGGGCGCGCTCCGCGAGCGCCTCGCGAAAGGCGAGGAGCTCGACGATCTGCTGCCGGAGGCGTTCGCCGTCGTGCGCGAGGGGTCGCGCCGCGTCCTCGGGATGCGCCACTTCGACGTCCAGCTGATCGGCGGCATGGTCCTCCACAGCGGCAAGATCGCCGAGATGAAGACCGGCGAAGGCAAGACGCTCGTCGCGACCTTGCCGGTCTATCTGAACGCCCTCCAAGGCAAGGGCGTGCACGTCGTCACCGTCAACGACTACCTGGCGCGGCGCGACGCCGAGTGGATGGGCCGCCTCTACAACTTCCTCGGCCTCTCCGTCGGCGTCATTCTCCACGGGCTCAACGACAAGGAGCGCCAGGACGCCTATAACGCCGACGTCACCTACGGGCAGAACAACGAGTTCGGCTTCGACTAC
>VBKW01000092.1 GCA_005879405.1 Deltaproteobacteria bacterium | reverse complement strand
GAAGAAGGCGCGTAGCAAGCGATCGACGACACGCCGTTCGCGCACCGTCGGGAACATCATCCGCATGATCGTGGTCCTCGGGAAAGGGGTGTGGCCGTCCCGAGAACCTTAATCGGCGCCGCGCTTCGCTGTCAACTCACCCTGATATTATAGTGAGTTATCTATAGGTCGTGCGATCCGGACCGACTGACTCGACGGTCTGGAGACGCCGGGTGGCGGCGCCACGTGACGAAGGGAAGGACGCCGCACGGGCATGCGCCCGTGCGGCGCTCGGTGGTCAGGCGGCTTTGGTGTACCGCGTGCCGCGCCGCGATCCCGTCCGCTTCAGCTTCCTTTCCTTGACCCAGCCGGTGAGGCGCTGCGACAGCGTCCCCGCCGCGACGCCGGGAACGAGCTTGCGGACGTCGCTGGCCTTGAACGAGCCCTTCGGCAGTCGCGCGAAGACGCCGTCCCAATTGACGCGCGCGCGCCGACCACGACGGCCGCGTCCGGCACCCGCCGTCCGCCCACGACCGGACCCGCCGCCGACGACGGCGCCGATCTCGTGCATCAACGCCTGTCGTTGCTTGTTGAGCTTGTCGATCTGTCGTTCGATTGACGTCAGCTGACGCTTGCCCGCGCGCTGCAGTCGTTTCATGACCGTTTGCGCTTGCTTACGAAGCTGCGCCAGCCCACTCGATGCTGCGGATCGTCGTCCTCGCGCCATAAGGGGTCCCCCCGAAAGTATGATGGTACGGAATGAAAACTCCGTCTCGATTTGAACTGCCCTTAGCAGACGGATGTCCCGCGTGGCAACCCGGTTATGACAGGATTATTCGATGCCAGCCGGGGTCCCCGCGGTCCTTCCCTCACCACCGATGACGACGGTGCGCACATTGACGAACTCGTGAATTCCGTAATGTGAAAGCTCGCGTCCGTAGCCGGAGCGCTTGACCCCACCGAACGGTAACCGCGGATCGGAGCGGACGAGGTCGTTCACAAACACCATGCCGCAATCGAGCTCGTGGGCGAGCGCCTCGGCGTGCGCGGCGTCGCGAGTCCAGATGCTGCCGCCCAGGCCATATCGCGACCGGTTCGCGAGCGCGATCGCGTCGGCGTCGGAGTCGGCGGTGACGACGGCGGCCACCGGCCCGAAGACCTCCTCGTCGAACGCGGGCATGCCCGGATGCACGTCGGCGAGAACCGTGGGCGGGAAAAAGAACCCGGCGCTCGGAACCGTTGCCGGGGCGATGAGACGGCGCGCGCCGGCGGCGAGCGATCCGTCGATCTGCCGGACGAGCTCGTCGCGCAGGTCGCCGCGCGCGAGCGGGCCGACGTCAGTCGCGGCATCGCGTGGATCGCCGACGCGGAGCGCCCGCATCGCGTCCGCGAACGCGCGGGTGAACGGATCGGCGACGGCGCCGACCGCGATGAACCGTTTCGCGGCGATGCAGCTCTGCCCGGAATTGACGACGCGCGCCTTCACCGCGGCGTGCGCGGCGCGGACGGGATCGGCGTCGGCGAGCACGATGAACGGGTCGCTGCCGCCGAGCTCGAGCACGCACTTCTTGCAGACGCGTCCGGCGTTCTCCGCGACACTCGTGCCCGCGTGCTCGCTGCCCGTGAGCGTCACGGCGCGGACGCGGTCATCGGCGATCAGCGCCGCGACGTCGCCCGACGGCACGAGGAGCGTCTGGAATACGCCGTCGGGCGCTCCGGCGTCGCGCCATACGGATTCGATGGCGAGCGCGGCACCGCTCACGTTCGCGGCGTGCTTCAGCAGCGCGACGTTGCCCGCGACGATCGTCGGCGCGGCGAAGCGAAAGACCTGCCAAAAAGGGAAATTCCACGGCATGACGGCGAGCACTGGGCCGAGCGGGTCGAAGGTGACGTAACTGCGCGTCGCCTCCGTCGCGACCGGCTCCGGCGCGAGCATCCGCGCGGCGTGCTCGGCATAGTAGCGACAGCCGGTGGCGCATTTCGCCACTTCCGCGCGCGCATCGACGAGCAGCTTTCCCATCTCGTCGGTGATGAGACGCGCATAGACGTCGCGGCGCGCATCCAAGAGATCGGCGACGCCCGTGAGCACATCGGCGCGAGCCGCGACCGGCACGGAGCGCCAGCGGCCGTAAGCCTCGACGGCGCGGCCGAGGCGCGCGTCGATCTCGTCGGCACGTAGCGTTTCGTACGTCGCGATCGTGCGGCCCGTCGACGGATCGACGCTGGTGAAGATGCTCATCACTAGACTGGTACCCGGGGCGCGCGATGGAGGCTACCCGGGACGGGTTTTTGACTCGCGCAGTGCGCGGTCCTAAGAACGCCGTGCCGCGGCGCGCTGGATTGCAGCCGCTCGGTGTAATTCGTGGCTCGAATCCTCACCAGGGCCTGTGTAAGAACAGGAGGCACATGCCGTCTCGCGACCGCGGAACCCTGCTGGTGCTCGTCGCGATCACAGTCGGTCTGGGCTACGTCGTGGTGGTCGCGACGCTCGGCCTCGGACGGGCGGTGACGATGGTCATGCTGGGGTTCGCCGCCGATGCCTGCGCCGCCGAGCCGGGCGGCGAGGCGACGACGACCGGCCCGACCGCGGAGAGCGCCGCCACCGGCGATCTGACGGCGCTCAGCCTCGAGGAGTTGATGAACCTGCCCGTGACGTCGGTCTCGCGACGTCCGGAGCCGCGCGTCGCCGCGCCGGCGCCGATCTACGTCATCACCGAGGAGGACATCCGCCGCGCCGGCGTCACGACGCTCGCCGACGCGTTGCGGCTCGCGCCCGGCATGCAAGTGGCGCGGATCACCGCCAACCAGTGGGCGGTCGGTGTGCGCGGGTTCGGCACCCGATTGGCGCGCTCGATCCTCGTCTTGATCGACGGCCGCAGCGTCTACACGCCGCTCTTCGCCGGAACGTACTGGGAGGTGCAGGACACGCTGCTCGAGGATGTCGATCGCATCGAGATCATCCGCGGGCCGGGCGGCGCCATCTGGGGAGCGAATGCGGTGAACGGCGTGATCAACATCATCACCAAGAGCGCGGCGGCGACGCAGGGCGCGCTCGTCAGTGCGGGCGGCGGCAACGAGGAGCGGGGATTCGTCGGCGCCCGCTACGGCGGCGCGGTCGGCGACAATTTTCATTATCGCGTCTACAGCAAGTATTTCGATCGCGACGGCGGATTCAATCCGAGCGGTCGCTCCTTCGACGACTGGCACATGACGCGCGAGGGGTTTCGCACCGACTGGGACCCGACGCCGCACGACCACGTGCAGTTCCAAGGCGACATCTACGACAGTGACGCCGGCGAGCAGGAGCAGGTGACGCAATTCACGGCGCCGACTCTGCGTGTCGTCACGCAAGACGCCGAGCTCGCCGGCGGTGACCTGCTCGCGCGGTGGCGGCGCGTCATCAGCTCGACGGCCGACATCGCGCTCGGGATGTATTATGACAACACGTTCCGGCACGAGCCGATCTTCAGCGAGCGTCGCAATACGTACGACGTCGATTTCCAAAACCACCTGCTGCTGCCCTTCGGCCAGGATCTCGTCTGGGGGATCGAGTATCGCCATACCGGCGATCACACGGGTGGCGTTCCGACGGTCATGTTCACGCCGCGCGACCGCGGCGACGATCTCTTCACGTCGTTCGTGCAGGACGAGATCCCGCTGTGGGACGGCGTGCGGGTGACGTTGGGCTCCAAGTTCGAGCACAACGACTACAGCGGATTCGAGTGGCAGCCGAGCGGCCGCATCGCGTGGACTCCCGACGAGCGGCAGATGCTGTGGGCGGGTGTGTCGCGCGCCGTGCGCACGCCGTCGCGGATCGAGCACGACTTGACCTTGACGGCCGCGGCCCCCGGCCCGGATTCGTTCGCGCGCGTCATCGGCGACGACGCGTTCACGTCCGAGAAGGTGATCGCCTACGAGGCCGGCCACCGCATCCAGGTGCTGCCGCAGCTCTTCGTCGACACCGCGCTCTTCTACAACCAATACTCCGACCTCCTCACGCTCGAGCCGAAGGCGCCGTTCACCGAGCCCGGTCTTGGGGGACCGCGCACGATCATGCCGTTTTTCTTCCGCAACAAGCTCCACGGCGAGAGCTACGGCATCGAGGTCGCCGCCGACGCCGCGCTGACGGACTGGTGGCGGCTGCACGGCGCGTACTCCTTTTTGCGCATCGAGCTGCGACGCGATCCGGGCAGTCTCGATTTCGTGCATCAGCCGGTCGAGGGCTCGAGCCCGCAGCATCAAGTCACGGTGCGCTCGACGATGAACCTCCCGTACCAAGTCCAGTTCGACGGGGTGCTGCGCTACGTCGATCACCTGCCGGCGCAGCACGTCGGCAGCTACGTGACGCTCGATCTCCGTCTGGCCAAGCAAGTGACGCAGTCGCTCGAGCTCTCCGTCGTCGGCTTGAACCTGGCGCAGGACCACCACGCCGAGTTCGGCGGCGGCACCGAGGTGCAGCGCGGCGTCTACGGCCAAGTGCGGTGGCGGTGGTGAGGACGAGCACGGCGGCCGTACGCGTCGTCGCCGGTCTGATGCTCGTCATCGCCGTCGGCGCGGCCGTCGCGACGCCGCGTGCCCGCGCGCAGAGCGCCGTCCCCGAGGATGAGGCGAAAGCGGCGTTCCTCTACAACTTCGCGAAATTCGTCGAGTGGCCCGACGCGGCGTTCGCCGGGAGCAACGCGTTCGTCGTCGGCGTCGTCGGCGACGATGCGTTCGCCGCCGTCGTCGAGCGCGTGCTGCACGGCAAGGTCGTGCGCGACCGCCCGCTCACGGTACGCCGCGTGACGCGCGCGGCCGATCTCGGCGGCTGCCACGTTCTCTTCATCGGCGACGGGCGCCAGCTCGGCGACGTGCTGCAAGCGCTGGCGGCGCGCCCGATCCTCACCGTCGGCGCGCGCGAGGAGTTCGCGCCACAAGGCGGGATGATCGGGTTCCTCGTCGACAACCAGCGGCTGCGCTTCGAGGTGAACCTCGACGCGGCCGAGCGGGCCAACTTGCGGATCAGCTCGCAGCTCTTGAAGCTCGCGACGCGCGTCATCCGTCACGAGGGTTGAGCGAGCCGATGCGCCGTTTTCGCGACATCTCGATTCGACGAAAGCTGACGGTCGTGAACGTGCTGACGAGCATGCTCACGCTGCTTCTCGCCTGCATCGCGTTCGTCGCCTACGAGCGCGTGACCTTCCGCGACGCCGCGCTCGGGCGGCTCGCCACCCAGGCGGCGATCGTCGGCGACAACACCTCGTCGGCGGTCGTGTTCGACGATCTACCGGAAGGACGGCACGCGCTTCGCGACGTACGTCCGCGCCGACGCGCCGCAGGTGGAGCTCCCCGCGGATTTTCCGCCGAGCGAGCGCGGGCATCGCCTCGCGCCCGATCGGCTGACGGTGTGGCGGCCGATGACGGTCGACGCCGAGCGCGTCGGTACCGTCGTGCTGGTCGCCGATCTCACCGAGATCGCGTCGCGGGTGCGCAGCTACATCGGCATCGCGGCGTTGGTGTTCCTGCTCTCGGTCGCCGCCGCGGTGCTCATCTCGTCACAGGTGCAGCGGGTCATCTCCGCACCGATCCTCCACCTCGTCGACACCGCGCGCATCGTCTCGGACGCGCAGAACTATGCGCTTCGTGCCCAGCCGGGCGCCGCGGACGAGATCGGGCTCCTCATCGCGACGTTCAACGACATGCTGGCGCAGATCCAGCGTCGCGACACCGAGCTCGAGCGCGCGCGCGACGAGGCCGAGGCGGGAAACCGCGCCAAAGACGAGTTCTTGGCGGTCGTCTCGCACGAGCTCCGGACGCCGCTGACGCCGATTCTCTCATGGGTGCGGCTCCTCTCCGGCGGCGGGCTCGACGATTCCGCGAGCCAGCGCGCGCTTGCGAGCATCGAACGCAACGCGCGCTCGCAAGCGCAGCTCATCGACGACCTGCTCGACGTGTCACGCATCATGGCGGGGAAGGTGCGGCTCGACATTCAGCAGCTCGAGCTGCCGCCGATCATCGACGCCGCGATCGATTCCATCCGTCCGGCGGCCGACGCGAAGCAGATCCGCGTGCAGGCCATCGTCGACCCGCGCGCCGGGCTCGTTGCCGGCGATCCGGAGCGCCTGCAGCAGGTTCTGTGGAATCTGCTGTCGAACGCGATCAAGTTCACGTCGCGGGGAGGACGCGTCCAAGTGCAGCTCCAACGCGTCAACTCGCACGTCGAAGTCTCGGTGAGCGATACCGGGCAGGGCATCGCGCCCGAGTTCCTGCCGCACGTGTTCGAACGCTTTCGTCAAGCCGACGCGTCGAGCAAACGGGCGCACGGCGGCCTCGGACTCGGCCTCGCGATCGTCCGCAACATCGTCGAGCTGCACGGGGGTTCCGTGCGAGCGACGAGCACCGGGACGGGCGAGGGTGCGACGTTCACCGTCGAGCTGCCGATCTCGCTGCTGCAAACCGCGCCGCCGCCGCCGCGCATCCACCCGCGCGCCGTGGAGCCGGTGCCGTTTCAGCCGAGTCGGTCGCTCGCCGGCATCCGCGTCCTCGTCGTCGACGACGAGGTCGACACGCTCGAGACGATCGAGACCGTGCTCACGCAGTGCGGGGCCGAGGTGCGGACCGCTGTCTCGGCAGCCGCCGCGCTCGAGGTGCTCGAGCATTGGGTGCCGGATCTCGTGGTCTCGGACATCGGCATGCCGGGTGACGATGGGTACGCGCTGATCGCGCGCATGCGCACGCGCGACGCCGACCACGGCGGGCACGTGCCGGCGATCGCCCTCACCGCGTACGCCCGCGTCGAGGATCGCCTCCGCGTCTTGTCCGCCGGATTCCAGATGCACGTGCCGAAGCCGATCGAGCCCGCCGAGCTCGTCGCGGTGGTTGCGAGCGTGGCCAGCTGGAGCGCGCGCTAGGGGGTACTGGGCCGATTTGCGTCGCGATACTTCGTTGCTCGGTCGCTCCGCTGCTCGGCGTAGCACTGCTACGCCTGCGCTGCTCACTTCCCTCGCGCCTCGTCTGGCTCGCAACTCGACCCAGTCCCACCCGTCCCGTGTGGGTCAGAACTCGAGTCAGGACCAAACCGTCGGCGGTTGAAAACTGACCGGGTGCGGTCGACAGCGACGTGAGCGATTTGGTCGCTAGCTTACGCCGACGCGCGCAGCTCTTCGGGGGGCGCGAGTGGGACCGTGATCGTGAAGGTCGAGCCGTGGCCGGGGTTGCTCGTGACCGTCACCTCGCCGCCGAGCTGGCTCAGCAGGCGGCGGACGATGTAGAGGCCGAGGCCGATGCCGCCGTACGTGCGGTTGTCGGAGCTGTCGCCCTGCCGGAACATGTCGAAAATCACCGGCAGCTGCTCGGGGGCGATGCCGACGCCGGTGTCCTCGACGGTAACCGCGCACATCTCGTCGCGTACCGCGCAGCGCACCACCACCGAGCCCCGCGACGTGAACTTGAGGGCGTTGCCGACGAGGTTCTTCAGCACGATGCGCAGCTTGCGGCGATCGCTGCGGATCGCAACCGGCGCCGGCTCCCAACGCAGCACCACTCCCTCCTGTCGCGGCAGCGCGGAAAACTCTTCCGCGAGTTGATCGAAGACGGCGCGCATCGAGAGCCGCTCGAAGTGCGGCACGTCGTGCCCCGCCTCGAGGCGGTTCACGTTGAGCGTCATCTCGATCATCTCGAGAAGCTCGACGCTCGCGGTACGGATCTTCGCGAGGATGGCCGCCTGCTCGGGGGATGCCGAATCGTCGACGAGCATGTCGCTGTAGCCGATGATCACGCTGAGCGGCGTCCGCAGCTCGTGCGACATCGTCGACACGAACTCGGTCTTCAGCTGGCTCGCCCGCCGCGCCTCCTCGACGAGATGTGCGTTCGCGAGCGCCATCGAGGCGAGCTGCGCGATGCCGACGGCGATGCGCCGCTGCTGCTCGCTGAAGCGCTCGTCGCGTCCGCGGTACGCGGCCGAGAGGAAGCCGATCGGCTCTTCGTCGCGGCGGAGCGCGACGTACAGGCTGGTGGTGATGCCGTAGGCATCGAGCATCGCCTTCGCGTCGGCGTCGGGGACGTCCTGCGTACGGACGTCGATGAGGGGCCGCTGGGCGAGCGTATCGAGCAGGCGTTTCACCATCGCCGGCGGCATACGCAATCGTTGCAGCGACTCCCACTCGTGGTCGGCGTATCCGTCCGCCGAGCGCGTGACGTAGGAGTCCTCGTCGTCGACGCGCGCGACCGTGTCCGCACAGTCGCAGCCGAGCAGCTCGGTGGTGAGCCGTGCCAGCTCCGCGAGCACGACGGGTGTCGTGCGCGCAGCGAGCATCACCTGGCCCGCCTGCACCAGCGCCTGCGCGACGTGTGACTCTTGCTCGAGCAGCACGCGCGAGGCGGCGAGCGCCTTCTCGTTGCGATGGCGCTCGATGGCGACACCGGCCAAATGCGCGGCGGTCTCGATGAGCTCGAGATCGTTTGGGTCGGGGGGCCGCGGCTCGTGGTAGTACATCGCGAGCGTGCCGAGGCAGGCGCGGTCGCTGCCGAGGATCGGCGTCGACCAGCACGCGCGCAGCCCGTGGCGCAAGGCGATGTCGCGGAAATCTTTCCACAGCGGGTCCTGCGCGATGTCGGTGACGATCACGCGCGCGCGCCGGTATGCGGCGGTGCCGCAGGAGCCGACGGTGGGGCCGATGACGATCGCGTGCGTCGCCTCGCGATACGTCGCCGGCAGGCTCGGGGCGGCGCCGTACCGCAGGACGTTCCCCTCGAGGAGGAGCACGGAGCAGAGCATCCCCTCCGCGTGGCGCTCGACCATCTCGACGAGCGCGCTCAAGATCGCGTCGAGCGGCGCGCCGCGCGTGATGCGGTCGAGGATCTCCGTCTGGCCGGCGAGCACCGCCGCGAGGTGGGTGCGCGCGCGCCGATGCCGCGCATGCACGTACGCCATCGCGCTCGCGCTCGCGAACCCGACCGCGAGCGCGATCCCGCGAGCACCGACGAGCGCCGCGATCACGTCGGGTAGCGACACGAGCGGCATGCCGAGCATCGCGATCGCGACGCACGACGCCGCGACGACTGCGGCGCCGAGGAGCCGCGGTCGGCCTCGGGTCGTCGCGTCCAACCCCCGCGATCCGACAGGTGACCATGCCTCGCGCGTCAACATCGTGACGAATCTCCCACGTTTGTACTTGCGCGCGCGACGAAAGCGGCGAGTGTCGCGAATCCCGCGGTCCATCGGATGAAAGAGCAAGTGCGGTGCCGGTGCGAGCGGGACGTCAGGTCGCATGCGAGCCGGCACGGATTCTCGATCGCGCACGCGTTTGCTACGGTGCCGCGATGCCGTCGCTCGTCGCCGGTCGCGCCCTCGTCTTCGCCGTGCTGTGCGCGGCGTTCGCCGCCCCGTCCGCGGCCGACGATGCGCCGGTCGCTGCGGCATCGACGGCGGCCGCAACCGCAGTGCCCGGCAGTGCCGCCCCGTCCATGACGGCGGCGCCCGGCGGCGTCGCGGCCGCCGACGCGGGGAGCCCGACGGGTGCTGCAGCGGCCGCCGCTCCGTCTGCAGCAATCGTCGCGACCCGCGTGCACGTCGTGCTCGTGAACGGCGGCGGTCGGCGCGAGATCAACTATCGGTCGCACCTCGAGCACGTACGGACGCTGGTCGGCATCTTGGAAGACGCCGGCGTTCCGCGCGCACAGATCACGATCTTCAGCGCCGACGGCGAGAATCCGAGCGCCGATCTCGCGATCCGTGAAGACGCACCGGCGCGCGGCGCGTGGCTCCTCCCGACGAATCTCGCCGGAGCGCTCGGACCGCAGATCGACTACGTCAGCTCGAGCGTCGACGGCCACACGCTTCGGCCGGCGCGTCTCGACCGGTTGCGCGCGTGGTTCATCGAGGAGGGGAGCGGCCTCGGCAGCGGCGACACGCTGCTCTTCTACGTGACCGACCACGGCGAGAAGAACGACAAGGACACGACGAACAACTCGATCACGCTCTGGGGCGAGTCGCTCTCGGTCGACGAGCTGCAGGACCTGCTCGGGTCGCTCGATCCCGCGGTGCAGGTCGTGGTGGTGATGTCGCAGTGCTTCTCCGGCGCGTTCGCGCGGCTCATGGATCCGGCGCGGGACGACGGTCCCGCACCCGCCGATGCGCTGCCGAGCGGGGGCGTCTGTGGGTTCTTCTCGGCGCCGCCGGACCGGCCGGCGTACGGCTGCTATCCCGAGAACCGCGGGAAGCTCGGCGTCGGGCACTCGCACCGATTTTTCCAGGCACTCGGCGAGGTCGATCGCTTCGCCGACGCCGAACGGCGCGTGCTCGTCACCGACGACACGCCCGACGTGCCGCACACGACGCTCGACGTCTTCCTCGACCACCAGCTGCGGACCGCCGCCGACGCGGCGCACGAGGAGCTGCGTGACTACGCCGACGGGCTGATCGCGACGGCATGGCGTGACCCGGCGCGCTTCGAGCCCGCGATCCGGCTCCTCGACCGCATCGGCCAGGCGTTCGGCTCGTTCAGCCCCCGCAGTCTGGCGGAGCTCGACGAGCAGGCGCGCACGCTCCCCGAGCTGAGCACGCGCCTCAAGACTTACGCCGAGCGCTGGCGCGACACGCTCGAAGCGCTGCGGGTCGAGATGTTCGCGCGCTTTGTCGACGCGAACCCGGAGTGGCGGATGCGGCTCACGGCGCCGAAGCTCACGGCGATGAGCGCCGACGAGCGCCGTGCGACCGCACGCAGCCTGCTCGCGCGGCTCGTGCCGTTCGCCGGTCATGACGGCGTGCGCCACGCGCGTCTGCTCTATCTGAAGGGCAAGGCCGACGCGGCGGCGGCGGCGCGCTATCGGGCCGAGGTGCGGGTCGGCGTCGTCATGCGGCTCCGCGCCGTCTTGATGCGGGTCGCGGGCGAGGTGTTGCTCGATCGTGACGCGGGCGGCGCGCAGCGCGCCGGCGAGGCGCTCGCCGCGTGCGAGGCGTTCACGCTGCGGCCGGCGGCGTCGAGCTCGAGCGCGACGGCGGTGTCCCCGCCGGTGCCGGCGGCGTCCTTTCCACCGCTCGCCGAGGAGGAACGGCTGCTCGAGAGCGTGCTGCCGGCGTACATGGGGATCGACTTTCGCCCCCTCGAGCCGGCACAGCTGACGAAGCTGCACTTGCACAAGGGCGTCGTCACCATCCTGCACGTGTATCCCGAGTCGCCGGCGGAGCGCGCCGGTCTCGAGGCCGGCGACCTCGTGCTCGGGCCGCCGGAGGCGCCCTTCGAAGAGCCGAATCAGGTCCGCGAGTGGACGATGCGCCGACAGATCGACGTCCCGACGTCGCTCGCGATCCTCCGCGACGGCGCGCCGCGCACGGTGACGCTGCGGCCGGGGCCGTTCCCGATGGAGTTTCCGAAGCTGCCGGGGCCGCCCAAGGTCGGCAGCGCCGCGCCGCCGCTCGAGCTCGAGCTCTTCCGCGGCGAGACGGACCTCGCCACGCCGCGTGCGCGCCTGCTCTTCTTCTGGGCGACGTGGTGCGAGATCTGCAAGAAATCCGTCCCCGAGGTGCTCGCCTTCGGACAATCGCGCGACGTCGACGTCGTCGCGATCACCGACGAGAGCGCGGAGACGCTGCAGGAGTTTTTCGCCGGCGCGCACGCGGCGTTTCCGGCGATCGTCGCCCGTGACCCGCGCCGTCGCACGTTTCGCAGCTACGGGGTGAGCGGTACGCCGACGTTCGTGCTGATCGACCGCGGCGGTGTGATCCGCCAGTACCAGACAGGCTACCCGGCGGAGGGGTTGCAGATCGAAGGCTGGCACTGGCGCGACGACGCGCGGATCCTGTCGGCGCATTGACGGGGATGCGCGAACTGCTCAACTTCTGCGTCGGCGCCTCCCCTACATAGAGCACGGAAATGACCACTCCACGGGATGGTGGCGCGGTTCCGATCGCGGCATGGTCCGGCCATGATCAAGAGCCCAGGGAACGTCCGCGCGATCGAGAACCGTCGCCACGCCGCCCTCGACGCCATTCCTCTCGAATGCGTCACGTCTCGTCTCGTCGACATGCCGGAGAAGCGGCTGATGCTCGCCGTCCTCCTGGACGCGATCATCCAACTCCGCCGTCCCGGATCGACGGGCGCGATCGAGGCGGCCGAATGGATTCGCGGAGAGGCGCCCGATGCGCCGTTTTCGTTTCCGGTGGTCTGCGAGGCGCTCGGCCTCGATGCGGCGTATCTCACGCGCGGGGTATTCGCGTGGGCGCGCAACGCGCCGGCGGCGGCGCCGTTGCGCGGCGCACGTCTGCGCCGCCCGCAGGTGCGCGCGCTGAAGCTGTCGGCGCGCCGTCGCTCCGAGCGCGCCGTCGCCGCGATGTGAGTCGACGCCGCCGAAGCGGCGCCTGCCTCGACTCCATAGCGCACGATTGCTAGCGTTTAGGCCGCGGAGTCACCGATCGTGATTCGCTCCCTCAATACAGCGGCGGGGTATGCCCTCGCGTTTGCCGCCGTCGGTGCGGCGCTCGCGGCCGGCATCCTCATGCGCGACGTCCTCGAGCCGGGCGTCTTCCCGCCGTTCCTCGTCGCGGTCACCGTGAGCGCGCTCTACGGCGGCGTCGGGCCGGCGATGCTCGCGACCGCGCTCTCGATGTTCGCGAGCTACTACGTATTCCTCGAGCCCTTGTACTCGTTCGCCGCGAACGATTCCGCGTTCTCGCGGCTGGTGTCCTTCCGGATGGGCACCTTCTTCGCCGCGGCGGTCTTGATCATCGTCATGGGCACCGCACGCTCGCGGGCGATCGCGACGGCGCGCCGCGCCCGCGCCGAGACCGAAGAAGCGCGGCGCCGGATGCAATTTCTCGCCGAGGCGAGCGAGGTGCTCGGCGGGTCGCTCGATTACGACGAGACGTTGACCAGCGTCGTCCGTCTCGCGGTCGCGTTCCTCGCCGATTGGTGCTCGGTCGACATGTGCGAGTCCGACGGCAGCATGCGGCGGATCGCCGTCTCGCACGCCGATCCGGCGAAAGCGGCTGTCGTGAAGCGGGCGATGACGTACCCGCCGGACCCGCTCGGTCGCCATCCGCGGACGATCGCGCTGCGGACGGGACGCTCACAGCTGGTGGCTGAGATTCGCGAGGAGGACCTCGCGAGCGCCGTCACCGACCCGGAGCAGCTGGAGGTGATGCGGCAGCTCGCCTATCGCTCCGCGATGGTGGTGCCGCTCGTCGCGCGCGACGAGACGCTCGGCGTGCTGACGTTCGCGATCACCGAGTCGGACCGCCGGTACGACGCGACAGACCTCGTCCTCGCCGAGGACCTCGCACGGCGATGCGCCCTCGCCGTCGACAACGCGCGCCTCTACGGCGCCGCGCACGAGGCGAATCGCACCAAGGACCGCTTCCTCGCGACGCTCTCGCACGAGCTGCGCTCGCCGCTGAACGCGGTCGTCACGTGGGCGCATCTGCTGCGCTCCGGCCGTCTCGACGAGGCACGCACGCGACGCGCGCTCACGACGATCGAGAGCAGCGCGCGGTTGCAAGCACGGCTCATCGAGGACCTCCTCGACATCGCGCGCGTCAGCTCCGGGAAATTGCATCTCGAACCGGGGTCCGTCGATCTGCACTCGACGATCGAGGCGTCGATCGACGTCGTCCGCGCCGCCGCCGACGAGAAGCGGCTCACACTCGACGTCGTCACCGATGTCGAGCGCTGCCAGGTTCCCGGCGACGCGACGCGATTGCAGCAGGTCTTCGGGAACCTGCTCGGCAACGCGGTCAAGTTCACGCCGGAGGGCGGCACCGTGACCATCGAGCTCACATGCGGCGACACCGAGGCGACCGTCGTCGTGCAAGACTCGGGGGCGGGCATCGCGCCGGATCAGTTGCCGCGGATCTTCGAGCCCTTCCAACAGGCCGGCACCGCGTCCGTCCGCAAGGGCGGCCTCGGGCTCGGCCTCGCGATCTCCCGGCACCTGATCGAGCTCCACCACGGGACGATCCGCGCGGAGAGCGCCGG
>VBKW01000428.1 GCA_005879405.1 Deltaproteobacteria bacterium | reverse complement strand
GCTGGAGCGGTCGATCGAGCTGGCGCGCCAGTACGGCGAGGTCGAGAACGAAGGCTGGGCCGCCATGTGGCAGGCCGAGCTCGCCTTCTTTGCGGGAGACGGAGACGCGGGACTGCCGCCGGCGCAGCGCGCCGTCGAGCTCGCCGAGCGGTTCGGCAGTCCGTACTCACGCATCGGCGCGTATCAACGCCTGGGCACGGCGCTGACGCTCGACGGACAGGGGAGCGCAGCGATCACGGCGCTGGAGCACACGCTCGACCTCATCCGGCAGTTCGGTACGGGCCTTGAACGGGAGGCGCTCGATCTGGCGTCGCTGGCCGAAGCGGTGCTCCTGGTTGGAGACCTCTCCCGCGCCCACGAGCTGGTGGAGGAGGCGCTCACGGTGGCAGGTCGGACCGGGGCGGTCATGGACGAGATCTTCGCCCGGCGCACGCTCGCTCGCGTCCTCCTCGCGCAGGAGGGCGCGAAAGCCGCGCGCGCGATCGCGGAAGCGCTGGACGGCGCCGAGCGGCTCATGGAGCAGACCGGCGCGATCAGCTACCGCCCGCTCGTGCTTCTCGAGCGCGCCGAGCTGGCGCGCCTCACGGGCGACGCCGCTGCGTGCCAGCGGGCACTGCGGGAGGCCCACCGCGTGTTCACCGCGATCGGTGCGACCGGACATGCGGCGCGGCTCGTGCCCGAGCTCGGGGCGTAACCTGATTCGCTTCAGGCCCGCGTCGCCCGTGCGTGCGAGTGCTGGTTCCACACCCACGACGTAGTCCGAGAAGCAGCCGACCCGCTGTCCCTGTTGCGCCTGTACGTCGAGCCGTCGATCATGCGGCGACGGCCTTCCTGAGCAGATCCATACTCCCGCAGCCACGCGAGGAGCTGGTTCCAACTCGGCACCGTTCGCTTGCTCTGTAGGGCTGTAGACCACACCCCCGTCAGCGGCACTCCGCACGTTCGGCATCTGACGAACCGCCGGAAAGAAGTCGACATAGTGTCCATTCTCGGACGTTCGCCTTTGTACTGCCGTTCGCCACAGCTGAGAGGCGCGTCCGGTCGACCTCGCGACTACGGCTTGATCGTCGCCTTCACCTTGAACGGCTTGGTCGCGAACGGCGTCGTCACCGTCGAGCCGCCGGGGTCGTTGCATACGTCGTCGGCGGGATCGGGTCCGGGCCCCGTCGCGGCGCCCCAGAAGTTGTTGGTCGCAGGGAGATTCTGTGCCACGCCGACTTCGGTGCCGTTGCGGAGGCCGCACACGCGATTGGCGATCACATCGTTCTTCTCCACCGTGCCGGTGAACACGCTGGCGGGAAAGAACGGACCCGCGTCGAATCCAAGCCCCAGATTTCCACGGACCGCGTTCCCGGTTCCATTCGCCGCATCGAATATTGCGATGCCGGCGCCACTGTTGGCGGTCGCCACGTTCCCCGTCACGGTGCCGCCGGTCGCTTCGATCCCGACGCTGTTCATCGAGACTTGGTTGTTGCTGATCGTTTTGCCGGCCCCGCCGCCGACAATCCCGTCGTCCCAGCCGATCACCTGGTTGTTGGCGATCAGAATGATCTCACCACTGTTATCGACCGTTTCGATGCCGTGACTGAGGCTCGAGAAGCTGACCGACACGACCTGATTGCCCCGCACCTTCACGTTCGTCGAATCGATCACGATCCCGTCGCCGCCCGCCTTGGCGGTGTTGGTGACGGTGAAGCCTTTGCCGGGCTTCCCGAACTCTCCGCCGCCGGCGTTGCCGGTGATGATCAGCACGTTCGTATCGACGTTGGCCGTGCGCGCGTCGATCACGGTCGCGGCGGCGCCGCTGCTCGATGTGACGGTGATCGGCTTGTCGATCGCGAGCATGCATCCGCAGCCCGGAGCAGGATTTTCCTCGCCGGCCGAGTCGCCCGGAGTCCCATCGCCGTCGAGATCTCCGTACCTGCCCGGGTCGACGACGACCTTGTCGTCCGCGGCCGCGTTGTGGACCGCGCAGCTGATGGAGCGGCAGGGGTTCGCCTGCCCTCCGCAAAGGCAGTGACTCGGACCGTCGGATCCGTTGTTTGAAACGTACCGCGTGGCGGCCTGAGCGGAAGACGCGAGAGCGACGAGCACGGTAGCGATCGCCGACACCGTGCGGGCGGGTAGCGGCATGA
>VBKW01000091.1 GCA_005879405.1 Deltaproteobacteria bacterium | reverse complement strand
CGAGCGCGCGCTCGTCGCGTCCATGCGTTTCGCGCACCGGAGTGCTCGGTCGACCCGCGACAGAGCCGCCATCGAATCGGGCACACCGCCTGGCGGTGGCCCGAGCGCGGGGTCGAGCAATGTCGTCGATCACTCGCTGCACATCGACGGGGTCGCCCGACATTTGGAGCTGACCCTCGCGGCCAACCCCCCGCCGCAGTCGACGGACCGTGACGACCCCTTCGCGCTCGACCTGCGTCTCGTCGATGCAATGCGCGTCATCCGCACGTGTGAGCCGCGGATGGGCCATCTGTTGCGCATCGTCGTGAGCCACCGCTTCTATCGCCTCCTCGGCTTCCGCTCGGTCGATGCCTACGTGCGCGAGCGGCTCGGCATCTCCGTCCGCAAGGCCTGGGCGCTCCTCAAGCTCGAGAAAGCGACACGGCGGGCGGACGCGTTTGCGCGCGCGTATACGCAGGGCGACCTCTCCTGGGCGCGCGCGCTGGCGCTTTTGCCGGTTGCCGATCGCGACAACGCGGACGCCTGGGTCGCGCGGGCGTACGCTGTCACCGTGCGCCGCTTGTGCGACGAGGTGAGCGCCGTTCTGCAAGCACGGGACGTGCTCGGCACCGACGTTCCGTTCGATCCGCCCACGCTCGACGCGCCACTGACGTCCCTCGGCGCATTCGCGAAGTACGCGCGCTCGCATGCGGCCAGGTTGCGCCGTCCTGTTGTGCAAATCGGCGCGTGTTCGGCGGCGGGCTCCGAGGCCGCCGCGCGCGTCGCGGCGGAGGTCGATCGCGATTGCCGCGCGGCCTCGGAGATCTGCGACGTCGAGGTGCGATTCACCGGGCCGGCATCGGTCGTCGCGCTCTTTCGCGACGTCCTCGACGCCTTCCAATGCCCGGGCGCGCCGCGCTGGACGGCGCTCGAAGCGCTCCTGCTGCACGTCATCGACGAATGGGAGCGCGCCCCGCGCCACCACGACCCGATCTTCGCGCGCGATGGCTGGCGCTGCGTCGTGCCGGCGTGCAGCTCGCGGCGCAACCTCCACGATCATCACCTCCGCTACCGCTCGCGTAGCGGCACGAACGCGCGCTGGAATCGGAGCAGCGTGTGCGCGGCGCACCACCTCCACGGGATCCACACGGGCGCCATCCGCGCCTACGGGCGAGCGCCGGATGCAATTCGTTGGGAGCTTGGCGTCCGCATCGGCGCGCCGCCGTTCCTCGAGTTCATCGGCGATCGGCTGTGCGCGCCGACCTCGGCGCAGGAGACACCAGCGGCGTTTGCGACCTGACGGCGGTCACGGCCGCGCCGGCGTCACGCGAGGTGACAGCGGAACGGATGCGGCCTAGGCCTAGATGCAGATCCCGCCGTTCGGCGACAGGACCTGACCGACGAAGTAGCTCGAGTCGTCCGACGCGAGGAAGACCGCCGTCGCGGCGACCTCCGCCGGCGTCCCCAGACGCCCCGCCGGCGTCTGCGCGACGACCATCTGCTTCATGAGATCGGGCAGCGGGTCGAGAAGCGGCGTGTCGATGTAGCCGGGTGCGATCGCGTTCACGCGAATGCCGCGCCCAATCACCTCGCGGGCGACGGATTTCGTGAAGCCGATGATGCCCGCCTTCGCCGCCGAGTAGTCCGGCGCCGCCGCGATGCCGGTCAGCCCCGCGATCGACGCCATGTTGATGATCGCTCCCCAGCCGTTGAACTCCATGATCTTGAGCGCTTCGCGCGTGCAGTAGAACGTGCCGTCGAGGTGGATCGCGAGGGTGCGGCGCCAGTGGCCGTCCTCCATCGTCTTCGTCGCTTCCGCCGAGCGGGTCGTGCGGCCGGCAGTCATGATCTCCTGGATCATCGCCTCGATGTTGCGCTTCACATGCTCCTCGACGAACGCGATGCCGGCATTGTTGACGAGCACGTCGAGCGCTTGCAGGTCGCCCATGTGCTTGGCGAACATCTTCATCACCGCGCGGCTGTCGGCGACGTCGCACGGCAGCGCCGTCGCATCGACGCCGAGCGCGCGCACCTCTTGCGCGACCGCCTCGGCCGTTTCGGGGCGGATGTCGTTGACGCCGATCGCGCAGCCCTCACGCGCGAACGCGAGCGCGATCTCGCGGCCGAGCCCTGACCCGCCGCCGGTGATCAACGCGACTTTGCTTTTGAGCTTCATCGTGCGCCTCCAAAGCGTGGCAAGTTGTGCGGCTCGCGACGGCGGTGCTAGGGTCGCCGTATCGACAGCGCGATCGCACATCGCCCCTCGCTTGTCCACGTCGTCAGTCACGGTCCGCACTGCCTCGATGGCGTGACGGCCGCCGTCGTCGTCTCCCGCTTCCACGACGGGATCGAAACCCGCGCCCACTTCGCGAACAATCCCGAGATCAACGAGGTGCTGCTCGCGCTGCCGCCGCCGCCCGCGGGGACGATGCAAGACCTCTGGATCACCGACATCAGCTGGACGCGCCCGGAGACCGACGCACACCTGCGCGCGCTGGCCGCCGCCGGCACGCGCATTTTCTGGATCGACCATCACCGCACCGCGATCGAGCGCCTCCGTCGCGGCGCGATCGACGTGCCCTTCACCGAGATGGTCGTCGAGGACACGTATGCGGCGTCGCGGCTCGTGTTCGAGCACTTGCGACGGAAGCTCGATCGCGACGCACCGTCCGCAGCGCGCTTTCTCGCCCTCGAGCGCCTGGTCATGCTCGCCGACGACAACGACCGCTGGATCCACGACCTCGACGGGTCGCGTGAGCTCGCGCTCACCGTCGGCGCGATGCAGGGCACGGACGCGTACCGGGAGCTGCTCGGCGTCGACGCGGCGGTTACGTACACGCCGCGCATGCGCGCCGCGCACGAGCGGGTCGCGGCGGAGGTCCGCGCCACGCACGCGCTCGCCGAGCGCACGCGCCGCGAGCGCCGCCTCGGTGACGTCACCGTCGTCGCCGCGTGGTGCGCCGGCTACCCGAGCGAGATCGGCGATGCCTGGGGCAAGCGCACCCGCAACGCCGTCTTCGCGCTCTACGACACGAAGAGCGACGGCGTGAGCTTCCGTCGCTCGCCTGATTGCCAGGTGGATCTCTCGAAAGTCGCCGAGACGTTCGGCGGCGGCGGTCACGCCGCCGCTGCCGGCTGTCAGATCGCCGGCATCGCCGACCGCGACGCCGAGGCGCTCGCCGACCTCGTCGCCGCCGCCGTCGCGCGCACGCAGGCGTAGCCAGTGGACAAGAGCCTGAGCGCGCTGCGGAAGCGCTACGGCAAGGTACCGCTCATCCAGCCCGCGCTCACGTCGACGGATTTCCCGCCGTTGCGGAGCGGGCGACGCAACGAGGTCGTGATGGCGATCCGGCGTCCGAGCGGCGGCATCCTGTTGCAGACGAAGTCGTTCTATCCGCCGGCGACGTTTCGGCTGCCGACCGGCGGCATCAAGGAAGGCGAGGACGTCGAGCATGCACTGCTGCGCGAGGTGCACGAGGAGACGAACCTCACGGTCGACGTCGATCGAGTGGTCGCGGTGATCGAGCACACGGCGCCCGACGCGCGGCCGCTCTTCCGCTCGTATCTCTTTCTCCTGCGCGAGACCGGCGGCGAGCTCCAGGTGAACGACCCCGACGAGCAGATCAGCGGCTGGGACGAGCGCGATGTCGCCGGGCTGCGAGCGGCGAGCGCGCACCTGCGCGCGCTCGCCGGGACGTGGCAGCGCTGGGGACAGTTTCGCGCGCTCGCCCTGGACGTGCTCGTGCACGCCCTCGCTTGAGCGCCGGCCGGCGCGCGCTCTGGGCCTGGGCGCTCCGCGAACACGACCTTCTCGACCGACGGCCGGCGGACGCGCTTCTCGGCGATCACCGGTCCCCTCCTCTGGGGAGCGATCGTCTACCTTCTCGAGGGGACGGGCGCGCTCGCTTACCGTGCGGCAGTCGCGTCGCTGCTAGCGATGCTGCTCGCCGGCGCCTTCGTGCTGGCACCCCTTGAGGAGTGAGGCAGCCACGGCGGCACTGCAAATCGAC
Source organism: Deltaproteobacteria bacterium (assembly GCA_005879405.1). Taxonomy (GTDB): domain Bacteria; phylum Desulfobacterota; class Binatia; order UTPRO1; family UTPRO1; genus DP-19. Next base: position 1,675 of record VBKW01000091.1, on the reverse strand, counting down.
GTCACCTGATAATTCACATGCTTTCCCAATCGGGGGCGATTGACAGCAAAAAAAAGCCGTCGGTATAAGCGTATGTTGTACCTTGTCCCGCACCCCGGCATCGAAAGGAGCTTCAAGATGTTCGATGAACATCGCGATACGGCCGTCCGATGCGCGGCGCTGGTGCTGGCCGTCGTCGCCCTCTTCCGGCCCGCCATCGGCCGGGCGGAGGTGAAGCCGGGCGACGTCATCACCCGCGCCAACGCCGACAAGGTGAAGGGCGTCATTCCCGACGGCGTCCAGTGGTGCGTCAATCGCGGCATGCAGATGTCGATCGTGCCGTACAAGAAGATCGAGCTGCCGCCGCTCTACCAGGCGGCGACGGAGAAGTACGCGTCGCAGGTGAAGCTGAAGGACGACCAGACGCTCGAGGGCTACGTCGCGGGTCGTCCGTTCCCGCTCGTCGACACCAACGATCCGCAAGCGGCCGCCAAGCTCATGTACAACTTCGAGCGCGGCCACTACTACAGCGACGACCTCGCGCTGCACCTCTTCGACGCCGACACCGGGCAGCTCACCGTCGATAGCAGCGGCAATCAGCACTACAATGTCGAGCGCCACTTCGTCCTCGACTGGCTGCGCATCCTGAGCTTCGCCGGACGCCTCTACAACGACCCGAAGCCGACCATCGAGCCGAACAAGGACAAGACGTTCCGCAAAGCCGGTCTGTATCCGGTCATCGAGCCTTTCGACCTCAAGGGTATCGGCGGCATCAACTACCGTTACCTCGATCCGCTACGGCAGGACGACCTCTGGATCTATCTGCCGAGCCTGCGCCGGGTACGGCGTCTGTCGAGCGCGCAGCGCTCCGAGGCGCTCTTCGGCCAAGACATCGACGTCGACAGCTACGGCGGCTATGCCGGACAGATCCCCTGGTTCAACTGGAAGTTCCTCGGCTCGAAGCCGATGCTGGCGTCGCTCCACGGCGAGCACCTCCCGCCGCAGCCGTGCAAGGACGACGGCGGCATGACGTTCTGTGAGAACTGGGAGATGCGTCCCGATATGCTGATCGTGGAGGGGACGCCGAAAGCCGAGGCGTACGCCTACTCGAAGCGGCTCATCTTCATCGACCACGAGACGTTCTTCATCGCCTACACCGACCTGTACGACCGCGCCGGCGAGCTCTGGAAGACCGTCATGCAGAGCTTGCGCGTCTCGACGAAGCCGAATCCGCGCGGGACGTACACGTACCCGATCGACCGCATGTTCATCTACGCGTTCACGACGGTCGACATGCAGCTCGAGCACGGTACGCGCGTCGCCATCCCCGGCATGGGGTTTCCCGACGAGTCCGGCTGGTACGTCGACGTCGGCGAGAAGTACGGCGGCGAAGAGTCGTGGTTCACGATCGCGGCGCTGATCAGCGCCGGGCACTGAGCGACGTCTCTCGTGCAACCGTCGTCACACGTAGGCGGCGGGCACGACGCGGGGGCCGTCTCCTGCACCCGACGTGCGCAAGAGGGTAGGTTTGCGCACCACGGGTGCAGGAGACGGCCCCCGCGTCGTGCCCGCGGTCCGTCGTACGACGACGGTTGCACGCGCGCGCGGCGCACTGGCGGTGTGACGAGCCCCGCTCGTGCCCAACTGGCTGCGCCGGCGTTCATGACGCCGACGATGTCGCGGGGCGACACTCCCG
>VBKW01000429.1 GCA_005879405.1 Deltaproteobacteria bacterium | reverse complement strand
CCAACGAATCAGCTCTGCGCCGGTGTATCCGGTCGCGCCGACGACGGCGACCCGGATGGGCTCCGGCGTAGGCACGACGTCAGCGCTTCGAGTATTGCGGGCGCTTACGGGCCTTGTGGCGGCCGTATTTCTTGCGCTCGACCTCGCGGGGATCGCGGGTGATGAACCCGGCGCGCTTCAAGGCGGGCCGGAACTCGGGATTCGCGAGCAGGAGCGCACGCGTGATGCCGTGGCGAATCGCCGTCGCTTGCGCCGCGACGCCGCCGCCGCCGACTTTGACCGACGCGTCGTACTGGCCGCGCGTCTCGGTGACGTCGAACGGCTGATTGACGATCATCCGCGACGTCTCGCGTCCGAAGTAGTCGTCGAGCGCCCGCGTGTTGACCGTGATTTTGCCGTCGCCCGAAAGCAGGCGCACCCGCGCGACCGCGCTCTTGCGCTTGCCGGTCGCCACATGTGCCTCGCGTCGTTCCGCCATTGCCTGCTCCTTACAGTGCCAACGTCTCGGGCTGCTGCGCGGCGTGCGGATGCTCTGCGCCGCGGTAGATCTTGAGCTTGGTCGCCAGTCGCCGGCCGAGCCGGTTCTTCGGCAGCATACCGACGACGGCCGACCGCAGCACGCGTTCGGGCCGCTCCCGCATCACGCGACCGGCAGTCGCGCGACGCACACCGCCCGGCCACCCGCTGTGCCGGATGTAGAGCTTGTCCTCGAGCTTGCGCCCCGAGAGCCGCACCTTCGCCGCGTTCAGCACGACGACGAAGTCGCCGCAATCGACATGCGGTGTGAAGGACGGCTTGTGCTTGCCGCGGAGAACGTTCGCGATCTGCGTCGCCAGCCGGCCGACGACCCGCCCCTCGGCGTCGACGACGAACCACTTCCGCGCCGCCAGCGCGTCCTCGCGAGTGCTGATGTAGGTGTACTTTTTCAGGGATATCCCTCGCTTCAACGGGGCCGACGAGACTCGAACTCGCGACCTCCTGCGTGACAGGCAGGCGTTCTAACCAGCTGAACTACGACCCCGAGGTCAAGTCGGACTCTACTATCAACGCCTTGGGGCGAGTTCAAGGCGACGGGAGCTTCTTACGCCGCGGTACGCCTGACGAGCCACCGCGCCGTCTGTCGCGCGATGCGCCGCGCGGCGAGAATCGCGCCGCGCGCCTTCAGGTAGACGGTTGCTGGGAGCGCCGACCTGAGGCGCACCCGCGGGTCCGATGCTACGTCGTAGCCGAGGCGCGCGGCGAGATCCCGGATAGGTGCTCGTTGCAGCGCCCGACACTCCTCCACTCCCAACACTGGTTGCCCCTGGAATCCGCGCACGCGCCGGCTGAGCGGCGAAGGATCGAGGTCCTCGATGGGAATGTCGACGTGGCGCGCGATCCGTTCGAGCTCACCATCGGGATCGTGGAGGAGCGACTCGTAGCGGACGACGAGCAGGCGCGCGTCGCGCCACTCCAACATGGATTCGCTGTTCCGTCGCCAGGTGTCGAGGACGCCGTGTGCGCGTCCCTCGGTGCCGTACCACGACATGGTCGACATCGAGGCAACGACCTCAACGGGATTGCGAAGCAAGAACACGATCCGTGATCCGGGAAACAGCTCGGCGAGGAACGCCGCCGTGCGGACGCCGTGCCGGACCTCTTTGAATCCCCACCGCTTCCTTCCGAGTTGCTCTGCCGCGCGCGCGAAGTAATCGAAGTAGAACCCGCGCAGCGCCTCGCGCAGCGCGCCCGGAAACGGCGGCGGATTGAGGCAGGCGATCCAGGCGTCGGTTCCGTGCTCCCGGAACCCCTCCCACTCGCGTGCGGAGCGGTCGGACAAGCCGGCGAGGCGATCGTCAATCTCCTGGAGCAGCGAACTCATTCCCGCGTTCTCGCCCCAGACGAAGAGATCGGAGCTGGAGGAGAGTACACGCTGCAGCAACGTGCTGCCGCAGCGCCAGGCACATCCGAGGACGAACACCGGTCGCTCCCGGGGAGAAAGCCCCCCTGGCTCGGTTGGACTTGCCATGGTCTCAGTGCCCGATTTGAGCATGGATTGCGACGTCCGCTTTTCCGCGTGTACGATGGTGAGTGTCATCGCGACCGCGAGAGAGCAAGACCGAGGTTGCGGTGGAGGTATCGGTCATCATTCCGGCGCGCGACGAGGCGTCCGTGATCGGCGCCTGTCTGGACGCGCTTGCAGCTCAGAGCCTCGGCGCGCCCGCATTGGAGGTCATCGTCGTCGCCGCCGGCGAGGATGACACCGCTGGCGCCGCCGCGCTTGCGGCCGCTCGCGCACGATTCGGGCGGTTTGACGTCGTGCGGCTCGCGCACGGGAACAAGAATGCGGCGCTGCAAGTCGGGTGCGCTCGCGCGGCGGCACCGATCGTCGTCCTACTCGACGCGGACACCGTGCTCGGAACCGATTCCGTGGAGGAACTTGCGTCTGCTTTGCGCGACGGTCCCGAGCGCGCCCTCCACGGCGCCGCGTTGCCGCGGTTCGACACCTGGGTTTCACGGTATTGGGAACTCAACCGCATGCTCGTGAAGGAGCTGCGCTTCGACGGCCAGCTCAGCGGAGAACTGATCGCGTTGCGGCGCGCGACCCTTGCCGCCCATGACTTGGCGGCACTCTTCCCCGAGGCCATCGGGGCCAAGGACGACCTCTATCTCGGACGTGCGCTCGCAGCGCGGGGATGCGCGATCGGCTATCTCCCGACCGCGCGCGCCACGACATTGGTGCCATGGACGCTCGCTGGGCTCGCGGCCACGATGCTGCGCAGCCGCCGCGGCGCTATGGGACTCCTCCCGCTACGCACGGCGTCGCTGCAAGCGGCGGTGTCGGCAGTCCTCGTCGGCAGCGTGCCTGCGGCGCTGATCGCGTCGCATTGGTCGTTGATTCTCGCCGCCGTTTGTCTCGCGCCGCTGGTGAGTCATATTGCCGTGCTGGCGTCGCGTCTGGCGACACTTCGGCGTCGCGGGCTCGGCGATCATCGCTGCGAGCTGCCGCGCTTGCTCGCCCTCGATTTACACGGGCGTGCGCTCAAAGTCCTCACATTCGTCGAGCGCATCACCGGACGCGACCCGCCGCATACGTTCCGCGGCCAGCGTCCGGCGCGCTGAGCAGGGATTCCCTCGCGGCTGTCGCGCGGTACTGCGCCGCGGGTCGCGGAATGGGCGGTGCTGGGATCGAACCAGCGACCCCCGGCTTGTAAGGCCGATGCTCTCCCGCTGAGCTAACCGCCCGCGATGGCGCGCCGCGCACCGTCGCGCTGGCGACGGTGGCGGAGAAGGTTCAGTTCAGCGAGTCTTTGAGCGTCTTCCCCGGCTTGAACTTCGCCGAGCGCGACGCGGCGATCTGGATCGCTTCGCCGGTCTTGGGGTTGCGACCGGTGCGCGCCTTCCGATCCGAGACCTGGAACGTGCCGAAGCCGGAGATGTTGACCTTGTCGCCGTTCTTCAAGGCCGCGACGATGTCGTCGAAGATCGTGTTAACGATGCGCTCCGCGGTGCTCTTCTGGAGGTCGATCTTCGACGAGATGGATTCGATCAACTCGGCCTTGGTCATGCAGACTCCCTTCCTCGCCGGAAACTCGGGGCGCTGAATACCAGTCGCGTTCCACGCAGTCAATTCGGAGTGTTAGTAGATCGCTACGCGTCGCGTATCGTCGCGAGCTACGCCCGTCCATGTGGTGCCGCACATACCAGTTGCCGTGAGCGCCGAGCGTGCGCGTCGCGGACGACGCGTGGAACGCGTCGTCCGTAGGGACTAGTGGGTCACGATGTCCGGCGGCGTCGCCGGCGTCGTCGGGAACGGCGGCGGTGGCGGCGGCGCGTGCTCGACGTCCGGCTTGCGCAGGAACTGGTCGGGATCGTCGAGGACGAGCGCCTTCCGCAGTACGTCGTCCATGTGGTCGACGAGCTCGAGACGGATCGCCTTCAGGATCGTCGCCGGAATCTCCTTGATGTCCTTGGCGTTCTCCGCCGGCAGCAGCACACGCTTGATGCCGCCACGATGCGCTGCGAGGACCTTCTCCTTCAGACCGCCGATCGGCAGCACGCGGCCGCGCAGCGTGATCTCGCCGGTCATCGCGATGTCGTGACGCACCGGAATGCGCGTCAGTGCCGACGTGAGGGCCGTCGCCATCGTGATCCCGGCCGACGGACCGTCCTTTGGAATCGCACCTTCGGGGACGTGAATGTGGATGTCGACCTTCTGGTAGAAGTCGCGTTCCAGACCGAGCGCGTCGGCGCGTGAGCGGACGTAGCTCATGGCCGCGTGCGCCGACTCCTGCATCACGTCGCCGAGCTTGCCGGTGATGATGAGCTTGCCCTTGCCCGGCATGACCGTGACCTCGGTGCCGAGGAGCTCGCCGCCGAGATCGGTCCACGCGAGACCGGTCGTGACGCCGATCTTCTGCTCGTCGTCGATTTTGCCGTAGCGGTAACGCGGCGGACCGAGCAGCCTCGTGAGCGCTTTGTTGGAGACGCGGATCTTGGCGTTGCGATCTTTCTTCACGACCTCGATCGCCCCCTTGCGGCACACCGCCGCGATCTCGCGCTCGAGGTTCCGGACGCCGGCTTCCTTCGTGTAGTGGCGGATGATGCCGAGCAGCGCCGAATCGGCGAACTCGATGTTCTGCTCCGTCAAGCCGTTCGCCTCGCGTTGCTTCTTGATCAGGTAACGCTTAGCGATGTTGAGCTTCTCGAGCTCGGTGTAGCCGGCGATACGGATGATCTCCATGCGATCTTGCAGCGGCCGCGGGATGCGCTCCAGCGCGTTCGCCGTGGTGATGAACATCACCTTCGAGAGATCGTAGTCGACGTCGAGGTAGTGGTCGTTGAAGGTCGAGTTC
>VBKW01000427.1 GCA_005879405.1 Deltaproteobacteria bacterium | reverse complement strand
GATCGAGGCGAACCAGGACATGGTGTTCGGGCCGCAAATCGTTGCGCCAACGTTGAGACCCGTCGGAACACTAGGTGGACGGGTGTCTCTCTTCCCTGCCGAGGCCGTGACCGATTGTCCGAGGATGAAACACATCACTGCAGCCGAGACGAAGGCCGCACGTCCGATGATCGGCTGGAAATTCATGGCTTGAGATTCCTCCCACACTCGATTTTTGGTTCGTTGCGAGAACGATGCAGCGTCGTTTTCGGCACAAGCCGACGTGCAAGGGGAGGGGACAGGCTGCCGCGTTCTTTTGATTGAGCGAAAGTTGAATTGGCGGGCGTCAGACGTCCACCTCGTCCCCACCTCCTACCTCACCGCGATCCGTCACTTCGAGCCGAAGGCCACGCCTTCGACTTTCTCGGCACTGAGGATCTGGACTGATTACGCCACGAGTCGACTGGTCTTCCCCTCCGATAACAACGAGCATGTGGGTCCGCAACGACCAATTTGAGAGCGGTGATCGGAGCATCTGTCGATCCACGCGCCCTCAAGCACCTTCCATGCCAGGGATGCTGCGAACTCGCACAGTCACTGCCGATCTGCGAATGGATCATCGGGAATTAGGGACATGCGACGACAGGCCGGACCGCCGATGCTAGGACCCGTTGCTCGCCAGCCTTTGACACGTCAGTTGCGTAATTGCGGGATCATGCAGGAAGGCCACGCGACCCACTACCTACGGACCACGCGGCTGCACGCGCTGTGCGCGACCACCCCCACTCATCCCGTCGGGAAGAGAGCGTTTACTCCACCTCGAAGGCCCCGACGTGCTTCTCTTCGTCGGGCCAGCCACCCTTGAGCCAAAACCTTCGAGAGTCTGCTGCTCGACGATGGTGGCGTGGTTTTGCTTCTGCCCGTCGACGACGGTCGAGTTAGCCGCCCATTCAACGAAGAGTGTCCCCGTGCCCGAGCCCACAGTCTTGATCGACAAGTACACGGTGCTTTGTGGTGTGAACTTTCTCGTCGGTGATACGATCTTGTTTTCCGCATCGACTGCGTTTCCGAACTCGATCGCATCCAGTTTCAGTGGTGGCGGTGGTGGCGGTTTCGAACAGCCACTCCACACTCCCACGCCGGCAAGAAGCACGAAACACAGGAGGGCACTCGCGGGCCGAGCTCTGATATGTCGCGGAAGCATGTGCCGGCGACGCTAACGCGCGCCGACGCGACCTGTCAAATCATCAACCTCTGGCAACGCCTGTCGATAGCGGGCGAGCATCGTGTTGGCCAGGTCGAGCTGATACTGGACCTCGCGGTTATTCGGCGACATACTCGCGGCCCGCCGAAGGCGGTCGACCGCCTCGATGAAGGCCGTTCCGGCGCGCTCACGTGCCCCCGGATCTGCAGCCGATGAAACATTCAGGAGTAGACGGTATTGGACCGCCCAGGCATCTGGTTTGGCCGCCTCCACGATCCGCAGCTCGCGCACGGCGTCGCCGTAGCGGTGCATGTCGATGTACGTGGTGGCGAGATTCAGTCGCGCGTCGAGATAGTCGGGTGCGATCGCCAGGGCTCTGTGGTAGCTGGCTACCGCCTCGTTGAAATATCCCTCAGCGGTCGCAGCATCTCCCCGCGCCGCCTCGAGGCGCATCAGCGCCGATTGGGAATTCCCGAGATTCAGATGAGCGCCGAGATAGCTCCAGCGGCGTGCGTTGACCTCTCGAAACTGATCCCTGGCGAGGCCGTACAAGTCCGCGGCTCTTTCGATATCGCGCTTCCGTTCCGCGTCCATCGCAAGCTCGGCATACGCGAAGCCAAGCTCATTGCGCGCCGCCCAGCTCTCGGACCAGATGGCCAGGTCGCGCTGCCACAACGTCGGTCCATCCTGAAACGCCTCGGCGCGCTGTGCGGTGAGCAGGAACAGGCCTAGTATCACCAGGACGCCGACGGCCGGTCTGATGGAATTCCACGCCGGCAGTCTCCTCGGCGTATGCGCCAGCGTGGCAACGACGAGCGCCAGGATTGCCAGTATCCCCGGATAGGCGAGATGATCCGCCACCCGTTGATAGCGGTGAATCGACATGGGAATCAGGCCCAAGGATGGCAAGATCATCACGAGAAAAGAGCTCAACGCGAGGAAGAACCCCCGCCCGACCTGGTCGCGCAGCACCCAGAACAGGCCGAGCGTGACCAGCCAGGCGAGGATCGGCAGGTGGCCGATCCAAGAGGGCGCGCCCTCCCATAGCGGATAGATCATGAGAAGGCGTACGGGGCAGAGGGTCTTCGCCAGGTAGAACGCTGCCGCCCATGAGGCGAACGCGGCGCGCGTCGCCATCGAGGTACGATCCGGCGGCAGGTCCGAGACCGCGTCTCCGGACTGGTAGATGATGGTCATCACGCCGAGCACGGCTGCGAAGACGCACATCGCTGCGGTCCAGTTCAATGCCGACGCACTGATTTGCCCCCTTCGGTACCAAGTGCAGAGCAGCATCACGACCGGGAGCAGGACGAAGGCGGTCTTGGACAAGAGGGTGCACAGAAACAGCAACACGGCGAGTCCATAGCGCCAGTGACTGGATCTGCGCGCGGCCGATTGGGCCAGTTCGTCCGCTTGCAGGAAAGCCAACAACGCGGCGAGAGCAAACGGCAGGGCGAGCGTGTTCTTCGCCTCGCTGATCCAGGCCGCCGACGTGACGTTCAGCGGATGCAGGGCGAAAATCAGACCGGTGAACCACGCTCCCGGCACGCGCAGCCTCTGCAGCACGCGCCAGGCCAAGATCGCGCCCAGCGCATGGAGCGCAATGTTGATCAGGTGGTAGCCGGTCGGATTCATTCCGAACAGGCGCCACTCGATCCAGAACAGGTCCATCGTCAGCGGTACGTATGTCGTGAACCAGAACCGGTACCAACCGTCGGGCGAAATCGTGGTCGAATTGTCGTACAGGTGGTGTCGATCGTCCCAGACGAAACCGCCGTGCCAGGCCGGCGAGTAGGCGAGAAAGGTGAGGATGACGATCACCAGGATCCGGATCGTCCCGTCGCGATAGTCTCGTGTCCCTAGGTTCATCTGTGTGGCATCTCTGCGGTGCGAGAGTGGCGTCGATTGCGCCGCGCGCGAACTAGGCCGTCGGCGATCGTGAAAGAGCTACGCGAATCGCGAGACGGGATCCCGTCCCGCGCACCGTCCGTCCCGCGAAACGATAGGATCGCGCAAAGTTGCAACGGCGCGTGGCTTCTCTTACGGAAGCAGCGAGGAACCCTTGAACGCGCAAGGTGGCAGAGTTCTGCGATTTTGGTTTACACATAGAATACTGGTTGGTAACGAAGACTGGCATGCATGATGCTCGCTATCCGTCGGGGGAGCACCACGAGAGAGGCTCGTGAACGAATCGAGCCGCTAAGGGGACAGCCAATGGGAATGCAAGTGCCGAATAGTCTTCATCCCAAATTGCCAGCGCAAGATGCTCCACGTAAGGCCGTCAAGATAGATCTGCTGCCGTGTGCGCGATCACTACTAGTGCTCCTGCTGCTCCTATCGTTTAGCGCGGCCGGTCCGCAAGCAGTGTGGGCCGATCAGAATCCCCCGGGCTGCACTCCGTTCTCGAACGTCGGGTTGCAATCGTTTCGGGACACCAACCTCGACGGCTATCCAGAGACGTTGTTCTTGGCCGGCTCAAGCCT
>VBKW01000090.1 GCA_005879405.1 Deltaproteobacteria bacterium | reverse complement strand
TGCGGTGCGGTTCGTGGGCTCGTTTCCGCCGCCGCGCGAGCGGTACAGGAGATGATGGTCGTGGAGGCCGCATCGGGAGCTGCACCCGGGCACGGTGCAGCGCCAGCCGTCGCGCGCAAAAATCGGATCGCGGTGGCGCGGGCTCGCTTCCCAATACGTGATCACGTGCTGCAGCACGCGCTCGAACGCGTACCAGCGCGGCATGCCGGGCTCCGCAAAAACATCGAGCGCTTCGCGCATGAGCGCGACGACTGACGCCGGCGCGACGAGGCCGATCTCGACGTCGCAGACCTCGGACGCGACACGACGCTGGTCGTCAGCCGTCGGCGCCGAGTTTCCGAGCGATGCGTGCGCACGGATTTGCACGACCGTGCCTGCCCGAGGCGTCGTCGAATCGGTCCGAGCCGTGACGGACGTCATGGGCGACGCGAATTGCGCGATTGGCGGTACGAGCGCGGCGTCGAGCGGTGGCGGGTCGAGCGGCACGCTGGTGCCGTAGGCGTCACGGGTCTCGAGAATCCAATTCACCTCGTCGGTGAGCCGGCGCACGGTGACGGCCTCGGCGCGCGCGATCCAGGCCGCGGCGTTGTCGCGATCGACGACGGGAAGCAACGTGAGGGCTCGAGCCCACGAGATCGTGCCGTCGTGGTACCCGCGACTGAAGGCGTCGTCGCGACGCGTGCTGCGCTCGACCTTGAGGAGCGCCCAGGCCTTGCGCGCCGAGATGCCGAGGCGCTCGCGGACGTAGCTCGGGAACGAGGTGAACCCGTGTGCGCGGTACACGCGCTTGTCGACGACGATCCGAAGAAGCTCACCGATTCGAGGCTCGCTCGTTCTGATCGCGCGCGCAGCGGCGACGAGGCGCGCGTCGAGCGCGAAGGCGTCCGCCGCAGCGTCGGCATCATTTGCGGGCGCCGCGGCAGCGGGCGCCGGAGCAGCGGGTGTGTCAACAGCGGGCGTCGCAGCAGCGGGCGCCGGAGCAGCGGGTGTGTCCGCGGGCGCGGCGGCAGCGGACTTGCGCGCGCGTCCTCCGAGGCGCATCGACGCCAGGAGCGCCCGCTCGACGAATGACGCATCCGCGGGACGACCGGAAAACGCCTCCGCCGCGATGATCTCGGCGCCACGCTGGCAGTTGTCCTCCCGCCATGCGCGAGGCGAGCTCGCGAGCACGGCGCCAGAGCGCGCGCACGCGGGCGGGGCACGCGATGCGCCAGCGGACAGCGGGCTCGCCGTCGATCGTGCCGTCATCGTCATCGGGCTCGCAGCGGTCGCCGATCGTCGAATTGCGGTCGGCGCTGTCGGTGTGCCCGCCGTCGGCGTCTCGGGCGTCGGAATCCGCGGCGTCGGCGGCGTTGCGACGCGCCGCTGCGACCGCGCGCTCGAGCTCGTCGACGGTGGAATCGCGCGCACGAGCCAGCCACTCGTCCTGATCGCGTGGGCGGGCGACGGTGCAGATGGCGCGCACCTGCGTCCACGAGAGGTCGGAGCGGTCGAAGGCATCGGCGACGCGTGGAAGAGTGTCGAGGCGGTTTGCGACCCACGCGGCATCTTGCAACGTGCGTGCGGAAAGGCCGACGCGCTCGCGTGCGTAGTCGCTGAGCCGGACGAATCCGATGCGACGGTAGGCGCGGCGTCGAACCACCTCGCGCGCGACGATCCCGAGCTCGTGACGGGACGCGGCTTCCATCCGGCACGCGACCCGCAGCTCGATGTCGATGTGGCGCGCGAAGCGGGCGCGCTCGGTGAGCAGCGCTCGCTCGCGCTCGGCGTCAGCGTGAGTGTACGTCGGGGGCGGCCGGTGCCGCGCCCGCGAACCTGCGCCGTCAGCGGAAGCTCCCCGGATGCCTGAACGCCGCCAGCGACGTCGCTTGTATCGCAATGACCCCATCGGAAACGTCCATCTCAATGCGCGAGCACGCGGTCCTGGGTGCAGGCGAAGAATAGGCGAAACCACACACGGCGCGCAAGTGTTTCCAGCGAAGAGAGGCATTCCCGAGGATCATATTCGTGCGCTGAACAGGTGCCGCTCGTCGATGCAGGCGAGGCGGCGATCGGCGCGACGAGGCAGTTCAGTTCCGCGTCGCGTTGTCGAGCAGTGCTGCGAGCGCACGCGTGTCCCCGCGCTCGCTCGCGGTCTCGCCGGATCGCTCGTACGCCACGGTGCCGTCGGTTGCGAAGATCGCGAGGGTCGGGATGTAGCCGCGGTAGTGCGCTTTCAGCAATGGACGTTGGGCGTCGGAAGGGTGCGCGACGTCGACGATGATGAAGCTCACGCGGTCGCGGACCTTCGGATAGAGCGTGATCACGCGTTCAGCCTCGCGATTCGTATTCCAACAGTGCGCGGCGCCGAAGAATACGAGCGCGGCGCGGCCCTTCACGAGCTCGGCGTCACCGAGTCGATCGCCCTCGATCGGGAAGCGGCTGCTCGAGTCGTCGGTGAAGCTCAAGTCCGGCGCCAACCGCAGGTTCTCGGCCGCGCGCGCCCACGTGGGGGCGATGACCGTCACGAGCGCCGCGAGCAGCAGCGCGCCCCATCGAGATCGTCGGGCGTTCATGGCGCAGCGAACGCCGCCTGCCGCTGACGCCGATCGCACCGACGACCTTGCCGCCGGCGGTGAGCGGGATGCCGCCCTGGAGCGGCGTCGCGCCGGGCAGCGCCAGGGCCGCGACGCGGCCGTTTCGGATCTGCTCCTCGAACTCGCGGCTCGGCCGCCGGAAGATCGCCGCCGTCCGCGCCTTGCCGATGCCGACCTCGACGCTCGCGACCTGCGTGTCGTCGAGGCGGTGGAGGACGAGCAAGTGGCCGCCGTCGTCGACGACCGCGATCACGACCGTCGCGTGTCGCTTCGCGGCTTCGTCGCGAGCGGCGGCGGCGACGTGCAGCGCGGCGTCGAGAGTCAGGACGGGTGTCGTCGGAAGCGTCGGCTCGGCGCCCCAAGCGATCGTCGCCGCTGCGAGCATCGATCCGATCATCACCGCGAGCGTACGCATGGTGCCTCCTTGTCGTGAGGGAGTCAGCGCTTCGATGCCGTGCGCGACGAACGGTCTCGGCGAGGGGCGCGTGCGCCACGGACACCGCGGATCCGGTGCAGCGCGCAGCTTGACCCTCCCTTCGGCCGGTTGTAGACGAACGCTTTCGCCGACGGGCACTTGCCTCTGCGCCCGACGCGGCCAATCCCAGCGAACGATCCGGAGCACGATGTCGATCCTCATCAATAAGGACACCGCCGTCATCATCCAGGGCATCACCGGCCGCGAGGCCGTGAACCTGACGCGCGAGGGCCTCGACTACGGCACCAAGATCGTCGGCGGCGTCACGCCCGGGCGCGCGGGGCGCGACGTGTACGGCGTCCCCGTCCACGACTGCGTGCGCGACATCACGTCGAAGCAGCACGTCGACGGCTCGATCGTCACGGTGCCGCCGCGCTTCACCCGCGACGCCGTCTTCGAGGCGCTCGAGGCCGGCGTCAAGCTCATCGTCATCGTCACCGAGCGCATCCCGCGCGGCGAGGTCGCGCAGATGGTCGAGCTCGCGAAGCAGAAGGGCGCGCGCATCATCGGCCCGAACTGCCTCGGCGTCCTCTCCCCCGACGAGGCGAAGATGGGCGGCCTCGGCGGCCCCGCCGTGAACGTGCGTCGCGCGTTCAAGAAGGGGCAGGTCGGCGTCATGTCGCGCTCCGGCGGGATGACGACCACCGCCACGCCGTCGAGCTGCGCCAGCGCATGCAGCCCCTGATCGAACTTGCCGCGCAGTGTGGGAGTCCAGTCGATCCCGGGCCGCGGCGGCAGCGGCGCGGGGACGAAGGCGCGTACCCTTTCACCGGCCGTCGAAACCTCGACGTACTTCCCTTGGCGTGCGCGCTTCATGGCGGGTCGCTTCATGGACGAGATGCCGGGGATGCGCTTCGGGCACGCGGGGACGATCGTCGAGGGGAAGGATGATACCACAGCTGATAAGATCGAGCGCATGCGCGCCGCGGGGATCGCCGTCGCCGAGCGGATCGAGGAGATTCCCGCGCTCATCAAAGAGCGCATCCTCGCGACCAGGGGTCACTGATCATGGCGAACGGAATGTTCATCGGCGTCGAGGTCGATCCGAAGGTCGCGGCAGACGCCGCGATGGCGAAGAAGCTCACCGAGGTGTGCCCGGTGAACATCTTCGCGGTGAAGCCTGATGGGACGTTGCGGATCGTCGAGGAGAATCTCGACGAGTGCACGTTGTGCGACCTCTGCGTGCAGGCCGCGCCGGGGAAGGTGCGAGTGGTGAAGTTGTACGAATGATCTATCGGGAGTGCGGTGCTGTCGTTGGCGCACCATTCGCGCTGCCGCGTTAGCTGATGTTGTTGGTCATTCGTTGATTCATCCGGTGCACGCGTTGTTACGGGTGCCCTAGTAAACAGTCACCAATTGCCCTTGCCGAGGGTGAGGCAATAAGCATGAACGCCGCATTCCAGCGCTACCTAGCTTTCGGATTTGGCGTCGTATTTGTCACCACCTTGTTGGTGATCGCGATAGCATTTCCGAATCCAACACCGTTCCAGTACACCGTCTTTCGTCTTGTCCTAGCCCTTGCTGCTGCCGGCGTCGCAGCAATGATTCCAGGATTTATCTCGGTACAATTGAAAGATTGGGTACGTGCCGGGGGAGCGTTGGCCGTGTTTGTCTTATCGTACTTCTACAACCCAGCTGCACTTGTCGTAGAGAACGCCACCCAGCAGTCGACCATCTGCAATGTCACGGCAGGATTATCATCCGACGTGGTAAGCCGTGTGTACGCGCGAGCGCCCTTCGACCCCAACGCGCGTGAACAGACGTTTCAACCGACATCTCAAGAGATGTTCTATGAATGGAAGGGTGTGCTTACGGTAGATGCCCCAGCGCGTGCTATTGGGTTTGAACTGCACCATCTTCAGGAGGGTGATCGCGTGACGCTGCAACCTGAAACGGTAGGTACAGTGTCGGATGAATTGAAGCGTTGGTACTCGGGATTTCCTGAACCCGGCCGGTCAAAGGCGGACTACCTCGTTCGAACGATATCTATTCCTGATCTAGTCCCCGGGGGACCCGTAACGATCACGGTGCGGCGTGTGCTTCAAAGGCCGATCGACGGTGCTGGTCAATTGATTTCATTTGAGAACGCACACGCCGCTAACTGTCATGTTAGCCAAATCCTGGCCCCAAAGAAGGATGATGCCGAGCGTCTCCGGAATCGAGCTGTGCAGCTCGCTGGCCATGTTTATCGTATGGCCGGTGAAAGCCATCCCGTTCCGGTGGCGCCCGATCCTGGCGACGTAGGCGAGCATGAAGTGCAGACAACTATTGAGATGCGTTGTAAAGATCAGGCTTGCAGTGCAATGGAGGGCGGTCATTTCGAAGCACGCATGGGAAAATCTCCCAGTGAGCACGAACGCGATCGGCGCACCGAAGAACTGCAGAGCTTGAAGGAGGAGTTAGCGACAATCGTAGGTTGTGTCGAAGGGCCAGAAATAAATCCAGATCCAGGTCAGGGTGGCGAGATGATCCGGATGTGCGGTAGTCCAATACCGCTATCACCTCAGATGGCGCAACAATTACAGGCGATTCTTGAGAAACATCGAGCCCACTTGGATGTGAATGTAGCTAAGACACCATAACGTCCTGCTCGAATTGTCCGAGGTGTGCATCCAGGTGGGCGCGCGGAACGGCGCAGTGGAACTCCCCCTCAATGCGCCGGACGTGTCATCCCGAGTGGCACCACGGGCACACACAGGTAATCGGGCCAGACCACGAACTCGACGCGACCGCTACCAGCGAGCCGTTCCGGTAGCCTGCGCTCGTCTCGCATCGACCGTGCGCACCGACGTGTCAAGAGCGTTCTCCAGCGGTAGCCGATGCACCGCGTCTGCGGAGGTGTCGACGAAGAACATGCCGCCGATGAACGCAGCGCCGGATATACGCACGATCATCGGCACGGCAGAGGTATTGTCAAAAGGTGTGGATCGCGTCGTAGTCGCGCGATGGAGGGACAGCCCGGCGGTTCGCAGGCTTGCTTGCCCTTGGATAGATACACGGGCGAGGAGCCCCCGGCCCCCGCGCTAAGATGCAGCCACGCACTCAATACGTGAAAGGGCCCGAGGGCCACGTCGCCTACCAGGTCTTTGGGAGC
>VBKW01000005.1 GCA_005879405.1 Deltaproteobacteria bacterium | reverse complement strand
CATCGTGACCGGCGCCGGGCGTGGCTTCTGCGCCGGCGGCGATCTCACCGCGATCGCCGAGGGCGAGCGCGTGCTCGACGGCGGGCCGCTGCACGCCGACGTGACGCGCCTCCGGCGCTACGTGCGCATCGCCGAGCTCCTGCACGCGATGCCGAAGGTGACGATCGCCGCGATCAACGGCGCCTGCGCCGGCGCCGGCCTCGCCGTCGCGTGCGCGGCGGACCTCCGCTACGCGGCGGCGTCGGCGGTGTTCGCGACCGCGTTCCTGCGCGCCGGGCTCTCCGGTGACTTCGGCGGGCCGTGGACGCTCACCCGACTCGTCGGCGCCGCGAAAGCGCGCGAGCTCTACATGCTGGGCGAGCGCTTCGACGCGGCCGAGGCCGCGCGCATCGGCCTCGTCGCGAAGACTCTCCCCGACGCCGAGCTGATGCCGCACGTGCGTAACGTCGCCGCGCGCCTCGACGCCAGCGCGCCGCTCACGCTGCGATCGATCAAGGCGAATCTCAACGACGCGCTCGAGGTCGGATTCGCCGAGCTGCTCGCTCGCGAGGCGGAGCGCCACGTCCGCTCCGGCCGCACGCGCGACGCGCTCGAGGCGGTGCAGGCGTTCGTGCAGAAGCGGCCGCCGGTTTTCGAAGGCCGCTGACCCCTCCACGAGCGTCGGGCGCCGCCCCGCGCGTCATGGCGGCGCCGTCGCAGCTCCCGGCTCGTCATCGGCGGGCGCGTCCGGCCGCGATCAGTCCGCGCTGAGCAGGGCGGCGGTGCGATGTGTCCGGTACGTGAGGTTCGTCGCCAGCAGCTGCATCGCGAGACCCGCGGCGGCCGCGTCGCGGCGGAGCTCCTCGCGTCCGACGCTGCTCAGCCGGCACATCCGGCGCGCGCGCGAGTAGAGTCCGAGGTCGCGGAGCCGCTGACGGAGCGCATCCGTGAGGCGCCCGTGCTGCGCGTAGAACCGGCACAAGGACACGGCGTCGTCCCATACATGGTGGCGCGGCGACACGAGATCGGAGAGCACAATGCGGCCGCCCGGAGCGAGGAGATCCCGCCAGCGACACAGCCACAGGCGGCGCTCGCGCGCGGACACGTATTGGATGACGCTGTTCACGACGATCAGATCGTACGGCTCGGCGTCACCGACGAGGCGGCGATCCGACGACCGTTCGACGATCTGCACGTTCGCACGGTCGACGGCGTTTCGCTGCGCCCAAGCGCGCATCGAGGGCGACGGATCCCACGCGCACACCTCGCCGACCGCGCGCGCGAGGAGCATCGTGATCGTCCCGAAGCCGCAGCCGAAATCGAGCACGCGCCACGTGGGTTGAAGCGCGACCACCGTCGCCAGCCGCGCGACGAAATCCTCCGCCTCGAGACGGCAGAGCTCGGCGCGAAACGGCAGCGTGTTCCAGTACGTGCTCCACGCATCGTGCGCGGTGTCCGTCGCGCATGCATCGAGTGTCTCCGGTCGCGCGTCGGGTGTGGCGTGTCGCGGCGGCGTCCACGACGCCTCTCGTGATACATCCGACCGCGCGAGCGTCATAATTCACGATGCGGACGGCACGCAAGTTAGACAAGTGCAGTTCATCCGCTGGACGATGCGACGTGCTTCACCAACACGACGAGGCGGCGACCGGTGAGCGGATCCGCGATCTCATGCGCGATCGCAAACCCGCGCAGCCGCCATCCATTGATTTCCGGTCGCGCGGCGGCGTCGCGGACGATGAACAACGCCCGTCCTGCCGTGCTCGGCTGCTCCTGCACCAGGTTCAGCATGCGAAGCGGGGCGACGGCAGTGACGCGAAAATTCGCCAACATCTGAAGGTAGAGCCAATCCTCGTATTGGAGGTCCGGCCATTCGAGGAGCGCTTCCTCCGACGGCGCGCGCTCGTCGCGAACGGCCGCCATCGTCTCGCGCATGCCGGCGCGATTCCGCCATGCGGCGATCATGCCGGTTTCGTACGGGCCGCCGAGCAGCCAGAACGTATTGGTCGCGGTGACGATCAACACGAGCGCCAACGCGATCCGGCGCCGTTCGGCGTGCGCGAACGCGCTCCGGATGCCGAAGCCGACGAGCACCGCGTAGCACGGCACCGCCGTCAGCAGGTATCGGCCTTCCGGCGCGCCGATCGTCAGCGACGCGGCATACGTCGTCGCGAGCACGAGGGCGCTGACGAGCGTCGCTTGGTCGCGGACCGCGACGCCCTTCCAGAGGCCGCGCGCCGCGACCGGAAGCAGCGCGAGCCACGCGAGGTGCACGGCGTTCAACGTCCACAGGTCGTCGACGCGGCTGCGGTCGCCGAGATCGTCGCGGCGGAAGAGCACGTGCTGGTCGACGAGCTTCGTCAGCTTCTCGCCGACCCGCGACCAGCTGAGACCGTCGAGCGCGAACGCGTGCGAGCCGCGGAGGGCGAGAAACGCGGACACTTTCTCGGCGTACGCCCGGTACGATCCCTCATAGTGGACGCCGAGCGCGTAGCGGACGGCGAGCGGCGCGCCGAGCGCGAGCGCGGCGGCGGCGTACGCGTGCGGGTCGCCCAGCGTGCGCCGCGTCGCGCCGACGCCGACGAGGATCGCGACGAGGATCACCGGCAGATACGCGAGCGGCGCGTACGGCACGAGCTGGTACGCGGCGAGCACGATCGCGAGCGCGTAGACGTCGCGGCGGCGGCGGCGGCGCGCGTACTCGACACCGAACAGCACGGCCACCCAGAACAGCGCGAACGACGACAGGAACTGCGCCGACGCCGTACGCACGTACAGGAGATACGATGGCAGCACCGCGGTGAGCCCGACGACGAACGCGACGTCGGCCCACGCGTCCTTCCCGCGCGAGCGCGTGAGCAGGGCCGCGCACAGCGACCCGACGAGTCCGAGGACGATCGCGGTCACGTGCAGCAGCCGATCGACGCTGTAGTCGGGAATCGCGAGCAGCCGCTGCACCGCGCTCAGCGGCAACGTCAACGGCAGCGCGAACGCGGCCCAGAGCGCGCGATAGCGATCCTGGAATGCGGCCGCGGTCGCGAAGTAGTGGTCGTAGCGCGGCTGGTAGCTGAGGTTGTCGACGAAGATGCCGAGCGTCGCGGCATCGAAATCCATGAACGGCGGATAGTCGTCGATCCGCCACACCTGGCCCGCGATCGCGTACGCGAACGCGAGGACGAAGAGCCAGCGGGCGAGGCGCGACACGCGGCGGGCTTACCATGCGTCGCGTGCGAAGAAGAACAGCGCCGCGATCAGGTGGACAGCGGCGAGGACACGATGGACCCGCGACGCGACCTGGTGTTACCACCGGTCGCGTCGCGAGTCGCGCTCGCGGATCGTTACGGCGTCGGGCCGGGCGAAGGTACCGGCGACGGCGGAGGAAGCGGGCATGCGCTGCACTTGCTTCCACTGCCGACGGGCGTACCGCCGTTGGCGATGCACAGGTCGGCGCTGCGCTTCACGCTCGGGCCGCTCGTCACCGTGATGCAATCGGTGTCGACGTCGCAGAGGATGGTCGCGTCGTTGCTGCACGTACCAGCCTTGATGGTGTCACCCGGCGTCGGATCACCGACACAGGTGCCGCTCGTATCGTAGTGGCAGCAGAGGACCGCGCCGGGTTTGCCGCAGGTCGAACGCGCCGCGCAGCTCGCGATCGTGCGCTTGCTCGTATCATCGAGGCAGCCGGCCTTGCGGAGATCGTTCCGAAAACGGACGACGCAGCTCACGTAGCCGCCGTGGTTCTTCCACGCTTGCCCGCCGCTGCTGGCATCGCAGGGACACGCGGCCGCGAGCGCCGCGCCAACGTCCGGCGGGCAATTGCCGCCGGGCGCCGGCGGTTTCGCCGAGACGATGCTCGCGCCCGCGAGCACTGCCACGCCGAGAAGCCAAGCAATCTTTCTCATGGTGCCTCCTTCACGTTGCCCCGGGAAAAGGGAGCGTTTGTAGAGCAACGCCCGTGCCGCGAAGCCCCCTGAATTCACGCCCTTCCGAAAGCTCGGATCGGCGCATCGCTGCACGAAT
>VBKW01000426.1 GCA_005879405.1 Deltaproteobacteria bacterium | reverse complement strand
GGAAGCGCTCAGCGCTCGGCGGCGACGATCTTGAACGCCTGTTCCGCGCGGTCGACGGTGCGGTCGATGTCCGCCTCGGTGTGGGCGGCCGACATGAACCAGTTGTGATGCGGGTGCAGGTAGATCCCGCGCTCAGCCATCGCGGCGCAGAAGACGCGGTTCAACGATTGTCCCGGGTCGTCGGCGAAGCTCATGAACGGCAGCGCGGGTGGTCCGCTCGTCGTGACGCGGAGATCGTGGGCGCGCGCCGCGCGGTCGAGCCCTTCGCAGAGCCGCCGACCGAGCGCGTCCATGCGGGCGATGCCGTCCTCCGCCGCGAGCGTGCGCAAGCAGGCGAGCGCCGCCGCCATCGGCACGCCGCTCGTGAAGTACGACCCGGTGAAGAAGACGTCTTGCGCCGCGTTGCGGAACGCCTCGCGGCCGACGCAGGCGGAGAGCGCGTACCCGTTGGCGATCGCCTTGCAGTAGCAGGCGAGATCGGGGCGGACGCCGAAGTACTCGCCGGAGCCGCCGAGGTGCAGACGGAACCCGGCGCGCACGTCGTCGAGGATGAAGACGATGCCGTGCTGGTCGCAGAGGCGGCGCACGCCGGCGAGGTAGCCATCCACCGGCAGCTCCGAGTCGTGAAACGCGTCATGCCGGAACGGCGTCAGGATGATGGCCGCGATCGCGCTGCTCTCGCTGGTGACGAGCGCGGTCAGCGCCGAGAGATCGTTCCACGGTACCTCGAGGACGTTGGCGCGATCCTCGTCGGTGATGCCCGCCGGCAGCGGCGAGCACCACGCGTGCGTGCCGTGGTAGGCGCCGGCGGCTTTCACCACTTTGCGCCGACCCGTCGCCGCGCGCGCGACCTCGACCGCCCACGTGCAGACGTCGGAGCCGTTCTTGGCGAAGACCGCCCAATCGGCGAACGGCGTCAGCTCGACCAAGTGCTCGGCGAGCTCGATCCAGAGCGGCGTCGGCGCGTTGAAGCAGTTGCCGTCGCGCATCTGCCGGAGCACCGCTTCCTCGACCGCCGGATGGCAGTGGCCGACGACGATCGGCCCGTACGAGCACAGGTAGTCGATGTACTCGTTGCCGTCGACGTCCCAGACGTGGCTGCCGTCGCCACGCGCGAAGAAATACGGGTAGGAGCCGGGCACGAGAAGCGCCGGCGTCTGGTGACCGTAGATGCCGCCGGGCACGACGCGCATCGCCCGCTCGAAGAGCTCGAAGGTTCGGGAGAGTTGGACGGCCATGGGTTCCTCCTCGTGGCGGCACGGCGCCGGACGCATCATGCGTCTCGGCTGCCGACGCGGTCAAGAACGGCAGACGGCACGGTGCTGTCCTCGGACGGCACGATCCACGCTACCGTCGTCGAGCTCGTTGCAAAGAGCCGCCGCGACGGCTTAACTGTCCGCACCCCGCAGCGAGAAAGGACCCACCATGCCCGAAGCCTGGATCATCGACGCCGTCCGTACGCCGCGCGGTCGCGGCAAGAAGGAGAGCGGCACCCTCTCGCAGATGCATCCGCAGGAGCTTTTCGCGCAGACACTGCAGGCGCTCGCGGCGCGAAACGAGTTCGACCCGAAGGACGTCGAGGACGTCGTCGCGGGGTGTGTCTCGGAGGCGGGCGAGCAGGGTGGGTGCATCACCCGCATGGCGGTGCTCGCCGCGGGATGGCCGATCGAGGTGAGCGGCGTGTCGCTGAACCGCTTCTGCGGCTCCGGCCAGCAAGCGGTGAACTTTGCGCTGATGGGCGTCATGGCGGGCCAGCAGGAGCTGGTCGTCGGCGGCGGCGTCGAGAGCATGTCGCGCCAGCCGATGGGCTCGGACGGCGCCGGCATCGACGGCCACAACCGCCACCTGCGGGAGATGTATCCGCTCGTGCCACAGGGCATCTCCGCGGATCTGATCGCGACGATCGAGGGCTTCAGGCGCGAGGACTGCGACCGCTTCGCGCTCGCGAGCCAGATGCGCGCGAAAGCGGCGATGGAGTCGGGCCGCTTCGCGAAGAGCATCGTCCCCGTGCGCGGACCGGACGGGGGCGTGCTCCTCGATCACGACGAGCACCCGCGCGCGCAGACGACGCTCGAAGGCCTCGGCAAGCTCGAGCCGTCGTTCGTCCAGCTCGGCAGGTACGTCCAGAAGAGCGACCAGCTGAGCTTCGACGAGAAGGCACGCAAGGTCTACCCCGACGTCGCGAAGATCGAGCACGTCCACACCGCCGGCAACTCGAGCGGGATCGTCGACGGCGCGGCGGCCGTGCTCGTCGCCTCGCCCGACTATGCGCGGGCGCACGGTTTGAAGCCGCGGGCGAAGGTGCGCGCGATGGCCACGCACGGCGCCGAGCCGATCATCATGCTGACCGCCCCCGTGCCCGCGACCGAGCGCTGCCTCAAGAAAGCGGGCATGACGATCCGCGACATCGATCTCGTCGAGATCAACGAGGCGTTCGCCGCGGTGCCGCTGAAGGTCATCCGCGACTGCAACATCGACCCCGAGATCGTGAACGTGAACGGCGGCGCGATCGCTCTGGGTCATCCTCTCGGTGCGACCGGCGCGATGCTCCTCGGCACGATCCTCGACGAGCTCGAGCGCCGCGACAAGACGACCGGACTCGTGACGATGTGCATCGGCGGCGGGATGGGCATCACGACGCTCATCGAGCGTGTCTGAGCCTCCCGACGACGTCGCGCGCGTCGTCGCCGCAGGGCGCGACGATGGAGCGGCAACGGCAGCGACGCGGCCGGCGGTCTCGGCGATGCACGGCGAGGAGCTCGTCTTCCCGAGCTCCGGGTTCTGCTTCGGCTGCTCGCGCGACAATCCCGACGGGCTGCATCTCCGGTTCTTCCGCGCCGGTGACGGCGTCTGCTGCGACGCCACGCTCGGGCCGACCTATCAGGGCGCGACCGAGATCATTCACGGCGGCATCCAAGCGGTCCTCCTCGACGAGGCGAGCTGCGCCGCCGCCGTCTTCACGCGCGGCACGTACGTCGTGACCGGGCGGCTCGCCATTCGGTATCACCGGCCGTGTCCGACGGGCGCACCGTTGCACGCGCGCGCCCGCGTCGTGGCCGACGACGGCCGTTACTTCACGATCGCCGCCGAGCTGCGGCGCGAGGGCGCCGACGCAGTGCTCACGAGCTCGGAAGGACGATTCTATCGCGACGCGCGGCGGAACCGATGAGACGCGCCCGCTTTCGTCACGGATTGCTGCGCTACGTCCGGCGGCCGCGCGGCGCCGGACTGATGCTGGCGGTCCCCGCGTTCCTCGCGATCGGCACCGCGACGATGACGCTCCTCCTCGCCGGCGTCTCCGCCCTGCTGCTCACCCCTGCGCTCCGCCGCACTCGCCGCAGCGGCCGCACGATAACGCTCGACCGCAGCGCCTACCGCCGTCTAGAGGACACCCCCGAGATCGCCGAGGGCGCGCGGCTTTCGACGCGACCCTAACGACCGACCCGAGCGGTTGCGGAGGCGTCGCTCGGCCGGACGTTTCCGCCGGGAGGCCGAGCAACGCCTCCGCAACCGCTCGCGCCGCTCGTAGAGCGCGACGTCGTTACGCCGCGCGCTCCGCGATCAGGCGATCGAGCTCCGCGCGCAGGCGCGGCAGCACCTCGGCGTAGCCGTACGTTCCCACCTTCACGTCCTTCTTCTTCAAGTTGACGGTCGAAGGACCGCACCAGAGGCCGAGGTCGGCGTCGTCGGTCTCGCCGGGGCCGTTCACCCGGCAGCCCATGACGGCGATCGTGATCCGGTGCGTCGCCGCGTAGGCGGCGAGCTCGCGCACCTGCTGCGCCAGCTCGACGAAGCTCTCGTTCTCGACGCGCGAGCAGCTCGGGCACGAGATGATGTTCAGGCCTTTGCCGAAGTCGGGAACCGAGATGAACCGTCCCGCTTCGACGTCCTGGATGATCTTGTGCCCGACCTCGACCTCCTCGTGCTTGCGCTCGTTCGGCAAGGTCAACGAGACGCGCAGCGTGTCGCCGATGCCGCGCGCGAGCAGCTTCTCGAACGCGAGGCGCGACTTGATGATGCCCTCGGGCGGCATGCCGGCCTCGGTGACCCCGAGGTGGAGCGGCACGTCGGGCCGGACCTCGGCGAACCGCGTGTTCGCCGCCACGACCTTCTCGGGATCGGAATCCTTGAGCGACACGACGAAGCGATCGAACCCGACGCGCTCCATGAGCTCGCAGTGGTAGAGCGCCGACTGCACGATCGCCTCGAGCTGGTCCCCGGGGTAGCGCTCCAGGAACTCGGGGGCGACCGAGCCGCAATTGACGCCGATGCGGATCGCGCAATCGTGATCGCCTGCGACGTCCGCGAGCCAGCCGACCTTGTCCGCGATCGTCTTGCTGCGCTCGATGTGGTGCAGGTGCCCCGGGTTGTAGCGGATCTTGTCGACGTAGGGCGCGACGGTCGCCGCGACGCGGTAGTTCTCTTGCAGGTCGACGGAGAGCGTCACGCCGTCCGTGAGGGCGCGAATCTCCTTCAACGCCTCGACCTCTTTCTCGTTGTCGACGGCGATGCGCACGATCGCCGCGCCGGCGCGGGCGAGCTGATGTACTTGCTCGACCGTGGCGTCGATGTCGCGCGTCTTCGTCGCGCACATGCTTTGGACGGCCACTGGCGCGCCGCCGCCCACCTCTAGGCTGCCGATCCGCACCCGCCGCGTCGCGCGCGGCTGCTCCACGTCCTGACGTTCCATGCCGCGCGACAATATCGGATGCTCGTGACGCCCGCAATTCACGCGCGGAGTCGCGCGCTTAAACGATCGCGGCGCGCAGCACCGCGGCGAGCGGGTCGGGGAGCGGGCGCGGCTCGCCGCGGTGCGCCTCCACCCACGCGTAGCGGCTGACAGCACGCGCGACCGGGTGCTCGCCGTCGCGGCGCAGGATCGTCGTGCGGCGCTCGACTGCGTCGGTGGTGATGGCGCATGGCCACGTGACGAGGACGAGCGCGTCGCCGAGGAGCGCGCCGTCGAGGTACTCGACGTCGTGACTGACGGCACGGAACCGGCCGCCGGCGGCGAGCTGCGCCGCGAGCGGCCACTGCGCGGCCGCATCCGCGTCGTACGCGGCTTGCTCGACATACTGCACGTAGGTCGCGTTGTTCACGTGCTGGAGCGCATCGAGATCGTGCAGCTCGACCCGGCGAACGGTGCGTGCGGCGCTCGGTGGCGGGGCGCTCTCGGGAAATGGCGCGCGCGCCAGCGACGGCGTGCCGTCGTCGCCGAACGCCGCTTCCATCTCGAGTGGAATGCGGCGCGGCCGCAGACTCGTGCGATCGACGAACACCCAGTCCGTCGACGCCTGCGCGACGCGGCGCTCGCCCGTGTGCACGACGTAATCGCGGCGCGAGCGGACGCGGCGAAAATCGGCGATCCACGTCGTCGCCTCGAGCTCGTCGCCGTAGCGAATCGGCGCGAAACGCGTGAGCGTCGTGCGGCGGATCAACCTGAGTGTGCCGGTGCGCGCGTAGTACGCCGGATCGAAACCGGCATCGGTCGATGCGCGCGTCGCGGTCTCCTGGAGGAAGCGCAGCAGCGTCGCACTGCGCAGCTCGCCGAACGCGTCGACGTCCGCTTGCCAGGCGATCGCGCGGAGACGGAACTGATGGCGCACGGGGACTCGAACCATCGCGCGGCACGCGAGTCAAGCGATCGCGGCTCTCGGACAGGCGAGTCGAGCAACCCCGCTCGCCCGCTCCGCGGCGGGGCGCTACAATCGCGCGCGGAGCGGGGATGCGGCTCGTCTATACCGGCACCGATGGCGCGCTCTACGGCTGGCAGCGCGGCGGCTCCGCGGCGACGCGGCTCACCTGGGCGTGGGAAGAGCCGGTGGCCGGCCGTGCGCCGGAAGGCCTCTGCTACGGCTGGCCCACCGCCAGCGGCGACGGCCATCGCATCTTGACGCTGGCGCGCCGCGGCCGCGATCAGCACTTCGTGTATCTCGTCGACGCGGGCGGCGTCGTTGCGGAGGAAGTCGTCGCGCTCGGCGACGCAGCGCCGATCTACGCCAACTGGTCGCCGGACGGCGCACGGATCGCGATCCTCGTGCAGCGCAGCGACACGTTGGCGCTCGAGATCGTCGACCTCGACGGCGCGCGCGTGCCGCGCCCGGTCGCGCACGGCGCGCCGCTCTTCTGGTCGTGGGCGCCCGACGGCCGGCGACTCGCGGTGCATTGCGGACAGAGCGCGCGCGACATGAGCGTGGGCGGCACGTTCTTGATCGATGCCGAGCGCGGCGGCGTCGACGAGGTCCTGAGCGGCGTACCGGCGCTCTATCGGGCGCCGGCGTGGTCGGCCGACGGACGTTGGCTGGCGTTCGCGCGGGTCGCGGAGCGCGGCACGCGTTTGGTGATGCTCGACGTCGCCAGCGGCGAGCGGTGCACGCGTGAGCTCGACCGCGGCCCGGTGGCGTTCGTCTGGCACCCGCGGCTGCCGATGCTGGCGTACGCCGTCGCGCCGCTCGACGCGCCGCACGTGTACCACCGCGTCGTGCTCCTCGATCTCGCCGCCGACCGCGAGCAGGTGATCACGCGCTCGACGCTCGCGTGCGCGTGGCACCCGCGCGACCCGGTGCTCTTCCGGCTCGCGATCGACGAGCGGCGCGAGGCGCTCAGCTGGGAGCGCCACGACACGCCCGACGCGGCGGTTCCGATCACGCGCTTCGTGCCGACGCGCGAGATCGTCTTCGCCGCCTCGTTCTTCGATCAATACGCGGCGTCGCACGGACCGGTCGCGCCCGACGGCAGCGCGCTCGCGGTCGCCGGTCGCCTCGTCGACGACGCGGAAACGAAAGACCCGCGGGTGTACGTCGTCCCGACGAGGGCGACCGAAACCGCGGTCGCCGTCGGCGCCGGCGTCTACCCCGTGTGGGCGGCATAGGCGACCGGCCGCAGGTACAATCTGCCGCGCCGCAGGCGTCCTCCGGCACCCGCCGCCGCTTGCCTTCGCGAACCCGATTGCCTACGTAGAGCCCGTCGCGCCGCACGCGACGTCGCAGCCACGCCGATGCCGTACACCACGTTGTCGCTCACGATCGACGGCCGTCTCGCGCGTCTCACGCTCGAGCGGCCGGAGCGCTTGAACGCGATCAACCGCGAGATGCCGCGCGAGCTCGCCGCGGCGGTCGCGGCGGCGAATGCGGCGGCGGACGTGCGGGTGATCATTCTCGCGGGTGCCGGGCGCGCGTTTTGCGCCGGGTACGACCTCGAGTGGGGAACCCGGGTCGAGGCGGAAGCCGACGCGGCAACGACGGCGTGGGACCCGATGCGCGATCTCGCGATGATGTCGGAGAACGTTGGCTGCTTCATGTCGCTCTGGCGCAGCCGCAAGCCGGTGATCGCGAAAGTCCACGGCTGGTGCGTCGGCGGCGGCACCGATCTCGCGCTGTGCTCCGATCTGATCGTCGCCGCCGAGGACGCGCAGATCGGCTATCCGCCGGCGCGCGTCTGGGGCTCGCCGACGACCGCGATGTGGGTGTACCGCCTCGGCATGGAGCGCGCGAAGCGGCTCCTGCTCACTGGCGACTCGGTGTCGGGCCGCGAGGCGGCGGCGATCGGTCTCGTCGGGAAGACGGTGCCCGCGACGGAGCTCGATGCCGAGGTCGACGCCCTCGCACGGCGCATGGCGCAGCTGCCGGCGAACCAGCTGGCGATGATGAAGCTCCTCGTGAACCAGGCGTACGAGAACATGGGCCTCGCCTCGACGCAGCTCCTCGGCACGCTCCTCGACGGCGTCGCCCGCCACACGCCCGAAGGCCTCGCCTGGCGGACGGACGCGCTCGAGCGCGGCGTGAAAGCGGCGCTCACCGCCCGCGACGGTCCGTTCGGCGACTACGGCGCGCGCCCGCGCAAGCCATGAGCGTCGACGCCGCCACCGGACCACGCGACGCGCGCTTCAACCTCGCCGCGATTCAAGAAGCGATCGCCGCGCAGATCCCAGATCGCGAGTGCATCGTCTTTCGCGACCGCCGTCTCACCTGGCGCGCGTTCACCGATCGCACGCGGCGGCTCGCGAACTATCTTCGCGGCCGCGAACTCGGCTGCAGGGTCGAGCGCGCGGCGCTGCGCAACTGGGAGTCGGGCCAGGATCACCTCGGTCTCTACCTCCACAACGGCAACGAGTACCTCGAGGGCATGCTCGGCGCGTACAAGGCGCGCGTCGCGCCGTTCAACGTCAACTACCGCTACATCGAAGACGAGCTGCTCTACCTGCTCGATAACGCCGAGGCGACGGCGCTGGTGTATCACGCGCGCTTCGCGCCGACGCTCGCCAACATCCTGCCGCGTCTGTCC
The DNA here is from genome assembly GCA_005879405.1 of Deltaproteobacteria bacterium. Lineage (GTDB taxonomy): Bacteria > Desulfobacterota > Binatia > UTPRO1 > UTPRO1 > DP-19. The sequence goes on along the minus strand of VBKW01000426.1, from coordinate 4,090 downwards.
CGGCTCACGACGCTGCTGCAAGTCGCCGACGAGTCCGGGAACGCGCTCCTGCCGGGCGCCGTCGACTACGAACACGCGCTCGCCGGAGCGGATTCCGCGTGCCCCGACGTCCCGTGGTCGCCCGACGACCTCTACATTCTGTACACCGGCGGTACGACGGGCATGCCGAAGGGCGTGCTCTGGCGGCAAGAGGACATCTTCTTCGGCGCGCTCGGCGGGCACATCCCCGGCGGCGACCGGGTGCGGTCCGTCGAGGCGTTGGCGGAGCAGGCGAAGAGCGGGAGCCTGCGGACGCTGCCGGCGCCGCCGTTCATGCACGGCGCGGCGCACTGGGCGGCGTTCAATACGCTGCATCAGGGCGGCACGGTCGTCGTCCAATCGCAGCCGGATCGCCTCGACGCTGCCGACGTCTGGGATACGATCGCGCGCGAGCGCATCAATCTTCTCTGCATCGTCGGCGACGCCTTCGGGCGGCCGCTCCTCGACGAGCTCGACCGTCGGCCGCGGACGCTGCCCGAGTTCCGTTTCATCCTTTCCGGCGGCGCGATCCTGACCCCGGCCTTGAAAGAGAGCCTCTTGCGCCATCTGCCGCACATCATGCTGATCGACGGCTTCGGCGCCTCCGAGACCGGCGGGCACGGCCAGCAACTCACGACCGCCGGCCAGAAGGCATCGTCGGGCAGCTTCCGCATGAACGACGCGACGCTGGTCCTGAAGCCAGACCTGAGCGGCCCCGTCGCGCCCGGCTCGGCGGAGCAAGGGTGGCTCGCGCGCGTCGGTCACGTGCCGCTCGGGTACTATCGCGATCCACAGAGAACCGCGCAGACGTTTCCGGTGCTCGACGGCACGCGCTACGCCGTCCCGGGCGATCATGCGACCGTCGCGCCCGACGGCGCGATCACCGTCCTCGGCCGCGGCTCGGTATCGATCAATACCGGCGGCGAGAAGGTGTACCCGGAAGAAGTGGAGCAGGCCTTGAAGACGCATCCGCTCGTGTACGACGCGGTCGTCGTCGGGACGCCGAGCGAGCGCTGGGGGCAGCAGGTGAACGCGATCGTGCAGCTGCGTGACGGCGCCGAGGTCGCGCCCGACGCACTGCGCGCCTTCGCGGCGCAGCGCATCGCCCGCTACAAGCTGCCGAAGGAAATCTTTTTCGTCGACCAAGTGCAGCGCAGCCCGAGCGGCAAAGCGGACTATCGCTGGGCGAAGGCGCATGCGCTCGCCGCGCTCGAGACTGCGCCCGCCTGAACGGAGGATCCGATGGCTCGCATACCGTACCGTGATGTCGCGACCGCGCCGGAGCAGGTTCGCGATCTCGTCTCGAAGCTCCCGCCGCTCAACATCTTCCGGATGCTCGCCCACGTCGACACGTTCATTCGCGGATTCGGCGGCCTCGGCGGCGCGATCCTCGGCGAAGCGAAGCTCGACGCGCGCTTGCGCGAGCTCGTGATCCTGCGCGTCGGCACGCGCTCGCCGGCGCCCTACGAGGTGCAACAGCACGTGCCGATCGCGCGTGCCGTCGGCGCGACCGACGAGGAGATCGCCGCGGCGACGGCGGAGCAGCCGGCCGCGTCGACCTTCGGGCGACGCGAGCACGCGATCCTGAAGCTGACCGACGAGCTCCTCGTCGCACCGCGCGCCAGCGACGCCACGCTCGCCGCCATGCGCGCGCAGTTCTCCGACCGCGAGGTGTGCGAGGCGGTGCTGACGATCGGCTACTACATGATGGTCGCGCGCTTTCTCGAGACGACGGGCGTCGATCTCGAGACCGGGTCGTCCGACGCCGTCACCGCGATGGTGAGCGGCCTGCAGCGCCGGTCGACCTGACGCGCGCGGCACGCGTCTTCGCCGGCGCTCGTTGCCCGTTGCGGCGCGCGGCAGGATGGGCTGCGGCCGGCGGACGCGAGACCGCCGGCGAATCGCGGACGTAGAACCGCCAGGGCAACGCCGCGTCGCGGCCGGCGTAGGCGACGCCGATCCGCGGCGAGCGGCCGACGGCGCGCGCTGGTACCGACGGCGCATCGAGAAGGACGACGGCCGAGCGCCTGAGATCGGCGCCGTTCGACGTCCGATCGATCCCCATCGCGCGACAGAGATTGCCGGGCCCGCGACAGAGCCGCGCATCGGCGCCGCCGTCGACGCCGCGGCGCATGCGCATCAACTCGATTCCGGCGACCGGCTCCAGCGCGCGCAGTAGCACCGCCTCGGGCTCACCGGCGGCGCGGGTCACGACGTTGCGTCCGCCGGGGCCCCACATCACCTCGTTTCGCGGCGTGCGCCGGCCGCCCGCCGTGTGGGCGGCGCGATCGGCGGGGCCGCGGTACGCTTCCACCTCGACGATGCGTCCCGCGGTCGTGCCGGCCGCACTCCGGTGGACGAGCACCTTGCCGAGGAGCGCGCGCGCGACGCGCAACGTCGGCTGTGCGACGAATGCCGCGCCGACGACGGGGAGGGCACGAAGCGTCTCCTCGGTGACCGAGGGCGGCCGTGCCCGTCGCGCAGCAGGTGTCCACCCGTGAGGCGCGAGCCCCGCGCGGGCGCGCATCACGCGCCGCCGCGCGCCCGCAGCATCGCGCGGACCGCGGCGCGCCGCGGCTCGTCGAGGTTGCGGATCCCGGCGCGGTCGCCGCTCGAGAGGTTGACGATCTTCGCCGCCTCGAGATCGAGGCGGACGCGGTCGCCGGTATGCATGAAGGCAGGCGCGTCGAGGGTGACCGGCACGAGGCCCGCCGCGAGCGCCGCATCCTCGACGTGCGCGGCATAGCGCTGGGCGATCAACGCCGCGACGCCCGTCTGCGCCAGCGCGGCGAGCGCCGCGACGGCCGTCTGCGGGAGCATCGGCGCGCCGGCCTCGTCGCCGCCGTGCAGCTCCTCGACACAAATCACGTCGCCGGCGGCGACCTGCGCCGCCCAGTGCGGATCGATGTCGGCGAGCACGCGACGACGCGCCTCCGCCGGCGGCAATGCCGCAAACCGCGGCGGCAGGACGTCGGCGAGCGTCAGGACGGTACCGAACGCCCACGCCCGACCGGTGAGCGTCGGGAGCGGCTCCTCCCATGGTGCGGCGTCGGTCGGCAGCGACGCCCGTCGAGTATCGGGCGGCAGCGCCCGCCCCGAGGGCGCGGACCGTGCCGACGGCGGCTGCGACGTACGGCGATCGTCCACGCTCATGCGCCCGCCGCCGTCCGTGTTCCCGGCGCGTACTCGAGGACACGCACCTTCGCGACGGTGACGAGCCCTTCGCTCATCATCTCGTCGCGGATCGGGATCAGTCGTTCCACGTGCTCCTCAGCGTTCACAGCAGCTCGAGCTGCCGGGCGCGCCCGATCACGTCGCCGAAGCGGATGGAGAGAAAGCGTAGCACCGCGTCCGCGATCGGCTCGATCTGCTTGTCCACGTAATGGCCGTAATCCAACGCGCCGCGCCGGGTGTCGACGGGCTCGGGGCCGGCGGTCGTCATCACGTACTCGACGATCCGCTGCTGCTCCGCGCCTTGCTGCTTGCGCGCCGCTTTCACGTGCGCCGGCGTCGTGCTCGTGTACTCGGCGAGGCGCTTGCGGACGGCTTTTTTGTAGCTGAGGAGCTCGTCGAGTCGCCCGTCGCGTAGGTCGGCGAGAAACGCGCGAATGAAATCCTCGACGGGTTGGTCGTGAAAGACGCGGTCGAGGAGCTCACGTTGGAAGCGCTTCGCGAGCGGCGTCCAGTCGCGCCGTACCGCCTCGAGGCCGACGAATTCGACGACCTCGGAATCGCCGGCGACCAGACCGGCGTAGCGCTTCTTGCTGCCGGCGGCGCCGCTCCGCACCTCGGGCATGAAGAAGCGGCCGTAGCACTTCTCGAACTCGAGCTCGAGGTAGCTCGCGAGGCCGAACTCCTCGCGCAGCCGGCGGACGAGCATCGCGCTCACCGCGACGCGGATCTCCTCCGCCCGCTGCAGCGCCAGCCCCGGGTCCTCCGCGGCGGCGTCGACGAACAGCGAATCCGTGTCACCGTAAATGACCTTGTAGCCGAGACGCCGGACCTCGTCCGCCGCCAGGTGAATCAGATACTGGCCCGTGAGGGTGATCGCGTTCGCGACCGCGGGCGAGAA
>VBKW01000088.1 GCA_005879405.1 Deltaproteobacteria bacterium | reverse complement strand
TCGACGCCGGCATCACGATCGTGCTCGTGCTCCAGCCCGCAAAGTTCTGCCGTGCCGCCGCGAGTACGCCCGCGAGCGCACCCGGCGTCATGGAGAGTGCGACGACGCCGACGAGCGCGCCGATGCCGGCGAGAACGGCGCCGATCAGCACCGGACGCGTGTCGCCGCGGAACAGCATCAACAGCGCGAGCGGCGCGACCCAGTTCGGCTTGATGCTGCTCAGCACGAACCCGGCCGACGCGAGCCAGGGCCGTGTCCGCGCCCAGTGCAGCGCGACGTAGGCGCCGATCACGATCGGCAGCGTCGTCTGTCCGAGCAGCAAGTTCTGATGGCCGGGGCGGCTCGCGAGCAGCACGGTCGCGACCGCGAAGAGCCGCGGCGCGTCCACGGGGACGTCGCTCACCACGAGCGCGAGCCACCCGAGCACGACTGTCAGCGCGATCGTCGTGAGAAAGTAGGCGAGCTCTGCGGCCCGATAGGGCAAGAGGCCGAACGGTAGGTGGACGAGGAACGTGATCGGGGAGTAGACGGGAAAGCCGTTCCCGATCGGATACGTCCGCTGTACGTCGTCGTAGTCGTAGGGGTCTTTGCCATCGAGGAACGCGCGTTCCGGATAGTAGACGGCGTCGCGGAAATCGGAGAGCCCCCAATCGGTGCCGTTCGGAGCGCCCGGAACGTTCAGCTTGCTGAGGGCGCGCGCCGAGAGCACGGCGACGACGGCGAGAAAGGCGATCAGCGCGAGGGCGAGGCGTCGGCGGTCGCGTGCCGCCGCCACCGGCACGGTGCCCGCAGCCGAGGCGATCGGCGCCGCGTTCCTATCGTGGGTCGTGAGAGAGCTCGCCATGCGCGCGCATCACCCTCGGAGCGCGGCGCCATGCAAGCCGAATCGAGCGCATATCACAAGCTACCTTTGCTGCGGGCGCGCGCGTTCGCGACTACCGCATTCTGGCGCAACACGCGACTGCGGACCGCGCGGGCGCTACGGCGTCGTCGCTGCCGATCGCGGTCCGCGACTCGCGGCGAGCGCGTCGAGCACCTCGAGCACGCGCGTAGTGTCGTCGTAACGCAACGTCTGCCAGCCGAGCGCGCGCGCCGCCTTCAAGTTCACGCCGAGGTCGTCGAGGAAGAAGATCGCCTCGTGCGGCAGGTCGAGGCGGGCACGGGTGAGCTCGTAGATCGCCGGCTCGGGCTTGCGGATGCCGACCTCGGACGAGTCGATCACGACGTCGAAGAGCGCCGCCAGATCGAGGATGCTGCGCCAGCCGTCGCGCCACTCGGGGATGTTGTTCGTGAGGAGCGCTGTCGGCATGACGGCGTGCACGCGCGCCGCGGCAGCGACGACGTCGTGACGCAGGCGCTCGGCGGCGTCGTCGGTCATGTTCCCCATGAAGTTCCGTGCGTCCAAAGCCGATACCTCGCCGCCGGCGCTGGCGACGAGCTCGCGCAGCCGAGCGACGAAGTGCTCGAACGGCACCTCACCGCGCTCGCATGCGGACCAGACACCCGCCTCGTGGAACAGCTCGCTGCGAATCGCGTCCCACGCGTCGGCGGCGAGACCGTGGCGTGCTCCGAAGCCGCGCACGGATTCGACGCCGCCGGCGAGGAACACGCCGCCGAGATCGAACACCGCCGCCTCGACCCGGTGCGGCTCGATGCCGTGCACCCGCACCGTCACGACGCGCCGAGCGAGCGGATGAAGCGCCGGAGGTAGATGGCGAGACCGACCGCAGCGGTCGTGCCGGCCGCGCTCCACGCGAGCGCCTGCGTGTCGCCCGATCGCGAGTACTCGGCGAGCTCCCAGAGCGCGTACACCAAGAAGAACCCGATCGCGGTCGCGATCAGGATCTTGTGGGCGGTGGTCACCGACACGCTCCGTTCCTAGCGTCGTCGCTCTGCGGTGTCTACGCTCACGGTCGGCGATCGAAAGAGCGTCGGGCGTCGGCGACGGTGCGCGTTTCGTCGCCGGCGGCGTGCGTCGACGGCGCCGGCGTCTTCGCAAGCGATGGCGTGCGTCGGCGACCGACGCTTCGCCGGTGACGGCGGGCGGGAGCGACACGCCGGCGTGCTGATCCGACGCGTCTCAGCGGCCGGCCCGGCGCACGTCGTTCGCGTGCTCCCACCGCGCCGACGGGACCGTCGCTTGCCGCGGCGCTGAGCGTGGCGTATTGCGACGCCGAGCGCCGGACACGCTCCCGCCCGCCGTCGAGGAGGACCACCATGGCGACGTACGAAGTCTTCGCGATCGATCGACACGAGCACGTCGGTACGCTCTGGCTCGCGAACCCGGAGCGGCGGAACGCGATGGGACCGGCGTTCTGGGACGAGCTGCCGCGCGCGATCGCCGAGATCGACGCCGACGACGGCGTCCGTGCCGTCGTGCTGGCGGCGCGCGGGCCGCACTTCACCGTCGGTCTCGACTTGAAGTCGATGGGCGGCGGCATCGCCGAAGGCGGGGCCGGCGGCGTCGCCGGCCGGCGACGGCTCCTCGACATGATCGCGCGGCTGCAAGGATCGGTCACTGCCGTCGCGCGCTGTTCGAAGCCGGTCGTCGCGGCGGTACACGGGTACTGCATCGGCGGCGGCATCGACCTCATCACCGCCTGCGACGTCCGTATCGCGGCCGCCGACGCGATCTTCAGCATCCGCGAGACGCGGATGGCGATGGTGGCCGACGTCGGCACGCTGCAGCGGTTGCCGCAGATCGTCGCCAAGGGCCACGTCGCGGAGCTCGCCTTCACCGGTGACGACTTCGACGCCGAGCGCGCCCGTGCGATCGGCCTCGTGAACAGCGTCCACGCCGACCAGAACGCGGTCGTCGACGCGGCGCACGCCATGGCGGCGCGGGTGGCCGCCAACTCGCCGCTCGCCGTCACCGGCACGAAGAAGGTGCTGGCGTACTGCGAGGGCAAGAGCGTCGAGGACGGTCTCGAGTACGTCGCCGCGTGGAACGCAGCATTCGTCGCCAGCGAGGATCTCGGCGAGGCGATCAGCGCGTTTTTCGAGAAACGGACACCACGCTTCCGCGGCCGGTGATCCTGGGTCAATTTGCTTCGCGATACTTCGTTGCTCGGGCGCTCCGCTGCTCGGCGTAGCGCTGCTACGCCTGCGCTGCTTGTCCTCGCTTGACGAGGGCTCGCTCCCCTCGCGCCTCGTCTCGCTCGCAACTTGACCCAGGCTCACGCGCGCTGCCCGCAAGCCAGGACAAGAGGGTCGGCGTCGGAGGTGCGATAGCGACGCTCGCAGCGGACGCTGTCTCACGACGGCGATTGCGGCTTTTGCTGCACGTCGGGCTTGTGGCAGACTCGCTCGCGCCGCGTAGCGTACCGCTTTCGAGAGGAGGAAAGTCATGGACATCGAGCAGCAGCTGTCGCGTGAGTTCCTGCGGGTCGCCGAGGAGGCGGCGATCGCCGCGTCGCGCACGATGGGGCAGGGCGACCGCAAGTACGCCGACCAGTGCGCGGTCGAGGCGATGCGGCACACGATGGACACGCTACCGATGCGCGGCACCGTCGTGATCGGCGAGGGCGAGCGCGACGAGGCGCCGATGCTCTTCATCGGCGAGAAGGTGGGACGCGGCCACGCCGAGGATCCCGAGGTCGACATCGCGGTCGATCCGCTCGAGGGCACGAATCTCTGCGCCACCGGCGAGCCGAACGCGATCGCGGTGCTCGCCGCCGCCAACAAGGGAGGCCTCCTGCACGCGCCCGATTGCTACATGGAGAAGATCATCGTCGGCCCGGCGGCGAAAGGCGCGGTCCACCTCGACGCGACGCCGAAGGAGAACCTGACCGCGATCGCGAAGCGGCTCGGTCGCGGCGTCAAGGATCTCGTCGTGATCGTCCTCGATCGCCCGCGCCACGAGAAGCTGATCGAGGACATCCGCAGCGCCGGCGCGCGCATCCGTCTCATCTCCGACGGCGACCTCTCCGCCGGCATCGCCGCCGCCGTCCGACGCACGAACGTGCACGCGGTGATGGGGATCGGCGGCGCCCCGGAGGGCGTCCTCGCCGCGGCGGCAATCCGGTGTCTCAACGGCGGCATGCAGGGGCGCCTCGTCCCCACCAAGGACGGTCAAGAGGAGCGCATGCGGGCCATGGGGATCACGGATCCGAAGCGCATCTTCACCGAGCGCGACCTCGCCCCCGGGCCCGAGATCATGTTCGCCGCTTGCGGTGTGACCGACGGCAGCTTCATGCGCGGCGTGCGCTTCTTCGGCCACGGGTGCCGTACGAGCGCGCTCATCATGTCGCTCCGCGACCACATGATCCGCTTCGTCGACACCGTTCGCCTCGACGGCACGCCCGACGTCGTCGTCGAGTTCTGACTCCGGTCGCTGGTTCCCGCGGCTGCAATCCGCAGGTGAGCCGACGCCGGCTCACCTGCTCACTATACGAGCGGCGTATGCTCGACCGATTGCATTCGAATAGGTCATCCGATGCGCCAAAATGATACGTGTCTGGCGAGGTGACCGGCGGCGATTTTCATTGACGTCGTCTCTCGGTTGACGGAAGCCTGCGGTCGATGGAGCCCGTCTACGCAGGCGGGACGGACCGCGACACAGAATCGCGAACGCGGCGCCGCTGCAGGCGGCGAAAGGAGGCGGCACGGTGAGGGAGAAGACTCGGCATCGGGGTGCAGCCCATCGCCGGCCCGGCGCCACTCTGGCAGCGCTCATTTGCATCGCGATGCTGCTGATGGTCCTCGCACCGTCCGCGGCGTGGGCGGCGCCATTGACGCGCGACACGATACCCGAGCCGCTGCATCCTTGGACGGACTGGGTGCTCCACGGTCAGGAGGAGGCGCGCTGCCCATTTTTCCACGATACCAGCGATCGCCGCGCGTGCGCCTGGCCCTCGGCGCTCGCGCTCGAGTTGGCGGATCGCGGCGGCCGCTTTGTGCAGCAGTGGGCGATCTACGACGAATCCTGGGTGCCGCTGCCGGGCGATCTCACCACGTGGCCGGAGGACGTACGGGTCGACGGCGAGCCGGTAGTGATCGTCGAGCAGCGGAGCGCGCCGAGCGTACAGCTCGAGCCCGGGACCCACCGCGTCGAGGGCACGCTGCGCTGGGACGCGTTGCCATCACTACTGCAGGTCCCGGCCGAGACGGGCTTGCTGCAACTGAATGTGCGCGGTACGCGGCTCGCCTTTCCGAACCGCGATGCGCAAGGGCGGCTCTGGCTCGCGAAGCGCGACACGGAAGCGCAGCAGGAGAGTCGGCTCGACGTCGAAGTGAGCCGCCGCGTCACCGACGACGTTCCGCTGCAGCTGACGACAAAGGTCGCCCTCAAGGTGTCCGGCAAGGATCGCGAGGTGCTCCTCGGGGTCGCACTGCCTTCCGGCTTCGTTCCCATGTCTCTCACCGCGCCGATTCCGGCTCGCGTCGAACCCGATCGGCGGTTGCGCGTGCAGGTTCGTCCGGGAACGTGGCAGATCGAGATCGTTGCGCGTCACGAAGGGCCGGTCGCCCAACTCTCGCTCCCCGCCGCCGACGGTCCATGGGACTCCGACGAGGTGTGGGCCTTCGAGGCGCGACCCGATCTGCGCTTGGTCGGTGTCGAAGGAGTGCCGGCCGTCGATCCGCAGCAGACGAACCTGCCGAACGAATGGCGCGCTCTCCCGGCGTACCTGATGCGTCCCGGCGCGACGATGACGTTGACCGAGAAGCGCCGCGGTGACACCGACTCGACCGCCGACCAGCTGACGCTCGCGCGGACCTGGTGGCTCGATTTCGACGGCGCCGGTTACACCGTTCACGACGAGCTCACTGGAACTGCGCATCGCAGCTGGCGCCTCGAGATGGCGCCGCCGACGATTCTCGGGCGAGTCGCCGTCTCCGGCACGGATCAATTCATCACGCGCATCGGCGACGACCAGCCCGTGGGAATCGAGATCCGCCAGCGCGATCTCCGCATCAATGCCGACAGTCGTATCGACGGCGATCGTGCAGACATCCCCGCCGTGAGTTGGAGCCACGACTTTCAGGCGGTCAGCGGCGTTCTCAACCTGCCGCCCGGATGGCGAGTCATGTTTGCCACGGGGGTCGACGACATCGAGCCGACGTGGGTGTCGAGCTGGACGCTCCTCGACCTGTTTCTCGTATTGATCATCGCCCTCGCGATCGCACGGCTGTGGGGACGCCTGGTCGGCGTGCTCGCGCTCGCGGCGCTGGCGCTCACTTGGACCGAGCCGGGTGCGCCGCAGTGGGCGTGGCTTCCGCTTCTCGTCGCCGAAGCGTTCGGGCGCGTGCTCCCGGACGGAACCCTCCGGCGATTGGTCAATCTCGGTCGTGCTGCTGCGGCCGCGGTGCTGGTCGTCGCCGCGCTGCCGTTCGTCGTGCAACAGGTTCGCCAGGCGATCTATCCGCAGCTCGAGGATACATCACTCTCGCTGGAGCGTCGCGATGTCGCGAGGGCTCCCGCGCCCGAATCGGCGGGTGGAGCGGTCGCCGCGAAGACCGCGGGCCTGACTGCTGCAGACGAGGAGGCGGCTCTTTCAGGAGCCGTGCACGATCAGCTTGGTCGGACGGCAATGACGAACGCGCCGCGCGGCGACGTGCGCATGAAGCACTTGCGGACGAGCGAAGAGTACGCCCCCGATCCGAAAGCGCTCGTCACGACGGGTCCGGGGCTCCCGCGCTGGGTATGGCACGCGGTTCGCCTCCGCTGGCACGGTCCCGTCGAGCGCACGCAGCGCGTGCACCTGCTGCTCGTGTCTCCCGTGGTGAACGTCGTCATCGCGCTCGTGCGCGCGGGTTTGCTGCTCCTACTCGGCATCTACGGCTTGCGCTTTCTCACGTGGGGTCGTGCTTCCGCGGGACCAGCGGTGGGTGCGACGACGGCCGTCATCCTCGTCGCGGCGGTCGCCGCTCTCGCCGCGGCGCGCGCGGCGCAGGCGGACATGCCCTCCCCGGAGTTGCTGCGTGAGCTGCAACGCTACGAGCGCGGATGGAGGTCGACGCCGCGGCGGTGACCGCGATTCCACTGCCGGGTGCGGCCGATCAGTGGCTTCCTGAACGCGTGCTCCTCGACGGCGAGCCCGCTCGTGCGCTCCAGCGGTCGAACGACGGCACGCTCTGGCTCGCGCTGTCTCCCGGTAAGCACCAAGTGCTGATGGAAGGCGGCTTGCCGGAACGCGATACGGTGGAAATCCCGCTGCCCTTGAAGCCGCATTGGGTCGAGACTCGCACGGAAGGCTGGAAGATCGGCGGGCTCCACGATGTGGGCCGGCCCGAGGACAGCCTCCACCTCACGCGCGTCCGTGGCTCGGACGACACCTCGACGCGCACCCTCGAGCCGGCCGCGCTGCCCCCGTACGTGCGTGTGGAGCGCGCGCTCCATCTCGGCCTCACGTGGGAGACCGATACCGTCGTCACCCGCCTCACGCCGCTCGGCGCCCCGATCGTGCTCGAGGTCCCGCTTCTCACGGGCGAGTCCGTGACGACGGCCGGCGTGCGCGTTGTCGATGAGAAGGCGCAGATCACGTTGGGCCCGCAGGTCGCGCGCCTCGAGTGGCATTCAGTGCTCGCCGAAGCCGATGCGCTCGCGTGCGCGAATGGCAGCCTTGGCCGGGCGAGACCGTGCGGGTGGCGGTGACCCGGCCGGGCGGGATTCCCGGCCCGACGCTGACGCTCGACCGCAGTGTTCTCACGGTCAGTCCCGGTCTGCGCGCGACCGATGTGACCCTCGACCTCGAGGCGCGGAGCAGCCGCGGTGGACAGCATACGTTCGAGCTCCCGGTCGACGCCGATCTGCAGGCGGTGGCGATCGACGGTCGGAGCCAGGCGATCCGTCAGGAGGGGCAGACCGTGACCCTGCCGCTTGTTCCCGGCGCACAGACGATGCAGCTCTCGTGGCGCCAGCGCAGTGGGATCGCGACGCGGTTCGTATCACCGGCGGTGCGTATGGGTGTCGCGAGCGTCAACGCGGAGACGCGTATCGTCATGCCGACGGATCGCTGGAGCCTCGCGTTTTCGGGACCGCGAATGGGACCCGCGATCCTCTTCTGGAGTCTGCTCGCGGTCTTCGCCGTATTCGCCGTGGCGCTCGGACGCACGCGTTGGACGCCGCTTCGCGCGGGTCACTGGTTTCTCCTGGGGATCGGCCTCACCCAGGTGCCCATCGCGTGGGCCGCAATCGTCGTCGGTTGGCTGGTTGCGTTCGGCTGGCGTCGACAGCACGTCCTCGAGGAAGAGGTCGCATTCAACCTCGTGCAGCTGATTCTCGCGCTCTGGACGGTGATCGCTCTCGGCACGCTGTTCCTCGCGATTCAGCAGGGGCTGCTCGGGCTGCCGGAAATGCAGATCGTGGGCAACGGCTCCAACGCGCACCTGTTGCGCTGGTATCAAGACCGTGCCTCCGAGGACCTGCCGCGCGCACGCGTCCTCTCGGTTCCGCTCTTCGCGTATCGCCTGGCGATGCTCGCCTGGGCGCTCTGGCTCGCCCAGGCGCTCCTCGGTTGGCTGCGGTGGAGCTGGACATGCTTCAGCACGGGCGGCCTGTGGCGCGGTCATCGGAAGGCAGCGCCGCGTCCTGTACCTCAGGGTCCGCGCTCGTGATGCGACGTCGTCGGTAGATCTCGACATCTGCTGCGACACGGTAAAGGTCGTCGCGTCCGCGTCGTCGGTGCCGCTCCACGCCGCCGCGGACCGCCTCATCGCGACGTACCAACGGCCGGTCCTCTTCGCGTGGTCGCCGGAAGACCAGCTCTTCCCGATCGCACATGCGGAGCGGTACGCGGCCGCGCTCGCGAACGCATGCGTCGTGCGCATCGACGACGCATACAGCTTCACGCCCGAGGATCAGCCGGGGGCGCTCGCCGCGGCGATCGCGACGTTCGTCGCTGGGACACGTACGCGTTAGCTCGCCATACCCGTGAGTGGGTGCCGGCGACTCGGTTGCCGTCGTGTCCGCGACCCGCGACCACCGGCGTCGGCCGCCGTGTGCGTGCGCTACCGCAGGAGCGGCGTCAGCTCATGCTCGACCGCGCCAGCGATGACGCGATTCACCGCTGGACCGTAGTGAGTCCGATCGTACCCGCGATCGATCTGCTCCGGCGCCATCTGCGTCAGCGCCGGAAGGAGATCGACGCACGCGATGCCGGCACACAGCGTCTCCATGGCGCGCCGCCAATTCCCGGCGTTGCGGCGAAGGTGGCCAAGGTCGTGCGGCTCGGGCAGGAACGCGAGCACGAACCGGCGGCCGCGCGCGCGGGTGTCGTCGCGCATCGTCTCGAAGATCTTGCGTGACACCTGCATCGCCTCCGAGTCGAGGTCGATGTGCTCGACGCGCATGCCACGCAGCAGCGCTGCGCGCTCGGACGTGGCGTAGAGCGTCGCGGCGATCTTCCACAGCACGAGATCGCCGATCAGTGGTGGAATCTCGTGTCGTGCCGCGAAGTAGAAGCGGTCGTACGCGCGGAGATGTCGCTGCAGCGGCTCACTCAGCCCGCGTGCGTTCTCGACGTACACGTCCGAGGGCACCGCGTACGGGCCACGGACGAGAACGAGCCGCCCATCGTCGACGACGAACCGCGGCATGACGATGTACGAATTCCAGCTGCGGCGCGCGAGCGATCGGATGGTGTTCACGTCGCGCCAGAGATCGGCGGTCGGCGAGAACACCAGGATCGCGACCGCGTAGTCGATCGAGCGCGTGACCTCGCGGAACCGCAGCAGCGCTTGTCCCATGCTGTAGCCGTCGACGGCGAGATTCACGACGTCGACGCCCGCGGTCTCGCCGAGCACCGTCGGCCAGGCGTCCTGCTGCCGTACCCGGCTGCCGCTCGCATACGACTCGCCGAAGATCAGCACCCGGGGCTTCCCTTGTGACTGCTGCGGGGTCGTATCGGTCGTCGCCCGCGCGCCGATGTTGTTCCACACCCACCAGCCTCGCGGCGACGTGGCATGCTCGCGCGGCGCGTAGCCGAGGAGCGGATCCTCACGGAAGAAGCCTTGCAGATCGGCCGAGGAGACGGGGGTCGCGTCGTTCTCGGACGCGGCCGGGTCGCGATCGTCGGTCGGTTGCGTTGCGTTCTCGTCGTTGCGACCGTCGCGAGCCGGAGACGCGGGTCGCGGCGGCGGGACGACGCGCACCGGCGGGAGCTCGCGCCCGAGCAGGGTCCCGTAGGACATCGACGACGGCCTGATGACGAGGCGGACGACTCCCTCGGAGAGCGCGACGGACAGCACCGCGGACGCGAGCAGGAGTGCGAGCTTCGCGGCCACGGGCGCTTCGGGGGGCGCTCAGTACGCGTTCTGCAGCGACGCGTCGAGCGCGAGCGCGCGGAGGACGGGCACCGGCAGCTTGATCGTGGGGGCTTTCAACCCGGCGAGGTCGGATAAGAGATCAAAGAGGCCCTTCACGGTGACGGTCTCACCCAAGACGATGTTGGTGGGCTTCATGGCGGAGCTCCTCCCGCGGGAGCTGGTGGGTTCCTCTGTGGTGTCCGCGCAGCGCGAAGTCAACTCGGTACGGGGCAATGTGCTTCGCGATACGGCGGTGGGTTGATCGCGCGTCCGGCACGCGCTAGCCGATCCCTCTCGCATGCCGCGCGTCTCGATCGTGATCGTGAATTACAATGGGGGCGCGCTGCTGCGTGAGTGCGCGGTGAGCGTCGCGGCGCAGACGTTTCGCGATGTCGAGACGATCGTCGTCGACAACGGCTCGACGGACGACTCGCTGGACGTCGCGCGCGGCGCGCTCGGCGCGGCGACGATCGTCCGTCTCGACACCAATCGCGGCTTTGCGCGCGGCAACAACCTCGGGATCGGCCGCGCGCGCGGCGATCTGGTCCTGACGCTCAACAACGACGCCTGCCTCGCACCGACGTGCCTCGCGGAGCTGGTCGCCGCCGCCGAGCGCCACGTCGACGCCGGCATGTTCGCGCCACGGATCCTCGTCTCGACCGACCAGTCGCGCATCGACTCCGCCGGCCTCCTCGTCTACGCCGACGGGGTCTATCGCGCGCGCGGTTGGCAGGAGCTCGACGGGCCGCGCTGGGCCGAGGAGACCGAGGTGCTCTTCCCGTGCGCGTCGGTCGCGCTCTACCGGCGCAGCATGCTCGACGACGTCGGGCTCTTCGACGAGGACTATTTCCTCTACCTCGAGGACGGCGACCTCGGGATGAGGGCGCGACTGCGCGGGTGGTCGTGTTGGTACGTGCCGAATGCCGTCGCGTATCACCTCAAGAGCTCGACCGCCGGCAAGCACTCGAAAGTGAAGGCGTATTACGTCGAGCGCAACCGCATCTTCAACCTGATCAAGCACACACCGCTGCCGATCATCGTCGTGAGCCCACTCGCGACCGCGTACCGCTACCTGCTGCAAGCGTTCGCGGCGCTCACCGGGCGGGGCGCCTCGGGCGGGTTCGTCCGCGACTACTCGCGTCGCGAGCTGCTGCGGATTCTCGTGCGCAGCTATGCGAGCGCGCTGCGCGCCGCGCCGACGATGTGGCGCAAGCGGCGGGCGATCTACCGCAGCCGGCGGCTCTCGCGCCGCGAGATCTACGCGCTGTTCATCCGCTACCGATTGCCGGCGCGCGACCTGGCGTTCAAAGACTGATCGCGCGCCGCGCGCACGGCGCGGCGACGTCGCGGACTCGCCGCGCGCCTACGGTCATGCGCTGAGCGGCAGCGTGCTGCGCGGCCCGACGCCGCGGATGTCCGACATGATGCCGAGCTTCCGGTACCGCTCCTCGGTGCGCTCGGTGACGAGGCCGAGGCGGGAGAGGTTCGGGATCACCGTGTGCATGTAGACCTCGCTGTTCAAGTCCTGCCAGTTCGGCAGACTGTGAACGACGCGGACGCACGCCTCCGGGTCGAGGCCGTACTTGGGCGCGAGGTCGTGCAGCATGTCGAGCTGCTGGTTCGCGTTCAGCGCCTCCAGCACCTCGAAGGCGAACTCCTCGAACTCGACCATCTCCTCCGGCGTCGCGTCCTGGACGAGACGGCGCATCGTGAGGATGCCGAACGCCGCGTGGCGCGACTCGTCGAGCTCGACGCGGCGGAGCATTTCCTTGAGCAGCGGGTTCGTCGTCAACTGCTTGATGATGTCGAAGATGCCGACGGCGACGCCCTCGAACAGGCACTGCATGCCGAGCGTCTTCAGCTTCCACGTGCGCGCCTCGAGCAGCTTGTCGAGGAGGACCTTGATCGTCGGGCTGATCGGGTAGAGGACGCCCATCTTGCGGGACAGGAACTTCGAGATCACCTCGACGTGGCGCACCTCGTCGATCACCTGCGAGCCGGCGTACCACTTCTGGTCCATCGTCGGGCAGGCGTTGGTGAGCTGACCGCAGAGCTGGAGCGCCGCTTGCTCGCCGTGGAGGAGCTGCGACATCGTGTGCGCGAACTCGTCCCACGCTGCCTCGCGGCAGGTGTCGTCGTCGGCGCCGACCGTTGCGAGCACGCCGGCCAAGAGCGACGCGCCCTCTTTTGGCAGGAACCATTCCTCGCGCGGCATCGGCGTCGACCAGTCGAGGTCGGTCTCGGCGTTCCACTGCGCGCGCTTGCCGCGCTCGTAGAGCTCGCGCAGCTCGCTCACCTCGCTGCCGTACTCCCAGGTCCAGTGCAGGTTCAGCGGGACGTCGACGTCAACGTGCCGGCGTAGCGCGGCGATCTGCCCCTCGTCGACGTGCTCGAGAATCTCGAAGTCTTCGATCATGCGCCGTTGCCCGGGCATCAGCTTTTCCATCGGACACTCCTCGAAAGCGTGTGACGAGCTCGCCGGCGAGGCGGCGCAGTCGTCGTAGGTGGATGGCATCGACGTCGGCGAGCAGCTGGTCGTCGGCGCCGTACAGGAGACAAATGATCATAGTCGCGAGATCGACGTTGTCGTCGTGACGGCGCGCCCGGTCGGGCAACCGATCGAGCAGCGCGGTGAGCTCTGCGATCATGTAGGCGGTCAGGTCCGCGAGCCGTCGTCGCAATTGCGGACGGCGCAGCGCCGCGACGCCGATCTCGGCGAAGAGGATGCTGCTCGTGCGGTCCGTCGGGAGCTCGAGAAAGAGGAAGTTGAGCGCGCGCTCGAGGGCGCGCTCCGGATCGAGGACGTCGAGCTCGGCTTTGATCGGCCCGCGCGCGTCGTCGACGATCTGGTCGACGGCGGCGATGAGCAGGTCTTCCTTGGACTCGAAGTAGTGGTGGACGAGGCCGGCGGGCAGATCCGCCTCGGCGGCGATGCGCTGCACCGACGCTTCGGCGAGGCCGTGCTTCACGATCGCGGCGCGCAGGCCGTCGATGATCTGTCGACGGCGCGGCTCCGCGAGGCTCGGTCGACCCATGGGTAGATTGGTTAGCAGACCAACCTATCAACGTCAACGGGCATCTTGGAGCATGACCTCGGTGATCCGACGGATTGCGTGCGGAGGGTGCTTTGGTAGCTTCACGAAATGGGCGGCCGCGCGCATCGCAGGGTCCTTTCGTGCTGCTGAGTCGCTTGCCCGGCGGACGACCGGAGATCTTCACCTCGATCCAAGGAGAGGGGATTACCTGCGGGCTCGCCAGCATCTTCGTGCGCTTATCGCTCTGCAATCTCGCGTGCAGCTTCTGCGACACGAAGTACACGTGGGACTGGGATCGCTACGATCGTGACATCGAGACGATCGAGCTCGCGGCGGAAGACGTCGCCCGCGATGTGCTGGCTCGCGCCCGACGCGGGCCGAAGAACGTCGTCATCACCGGTGGCGAGCCGCTGCTGCAGCAGCGCGATCTCGTCGACGTCGCACAGCGGCTCCACGACGAGGGCCTCGGCATCGAGGTCGAGACGAACGGAACGATCACGCCGGCGGACGCGCTCGCCGCGTGTGTCGATCAGTGGAACGTCTCACCCAAGCTCGCGAGCTCGGGCAACGCCGCCGCCGCACGCGAGCGAGCGGAGACGATCGCCTGGTTCGCCGCGCGTACGCACGCGTACTTCAAGTTCGTGATCGTCGATCCGCCGGACGTCGACGAGGCGGCGGCCTTCGCCGAGCGCTACGAGATCGCGCCCGCGCAGATCATTCTCATGCCCGAAGGCGTCGCGCCGCGGGTCCTCGCCGAGCGGTCACGTTGGCTGAGCGAGAGATGCCAACAGACGGGAGCGCGCTTGGGGATGCGTCTCCACGTGCTTTTGTGGGGCGCCGAGCGGGGTCGCTGATCCGGACGGCGACCGCCGAGCTACTGGTCGCGAATGTCGTCGAGGACCGGGCGCCGCGTCGCCCGTGTCGCTGCGGCCCAACCGGCGGCCGCGGTCATCAGCAGCACGACGGCGAGGCTGTCGGCGCTGCGCACACCGGCGAACGCGAAGGTCAGATCGTAACCGATGAGGGCGACGCCGGCGACGATCAGCAGCGCGCGTCCGACGTGGGTGCGATGCTCGCGCAGACTCACCGCGCGAAAGAGGCGGAGCATGCTCCCGCGTCGCACGAGACCGGCGTCCGGTCAAAGGACGCGCGGCTATTCCCGATGGTTCTATTCGCTTCCGGAATGCCGCAAGCCACTCGCCGAACGTAGTCATCTCGCGCATTTTCGAGCGGTCCCGATCGCCCTCAGCGATTCCGCGACCGTCATTGACTCCGTCACCGCCGCGCCCTATCGACGGTCGCGATGCAAGCATCGGTGATTGCGCGTGGCGCGCTCGCTCGGTTCGGGGTGAAGCCGTATCCGCTCGGCCTCACGTACGAGGTGACGTGGCTCTGTAATCTCGCGTGCAGCTATTGCGACCGGCACACGCCGATGGCGCGCGAGCTGACGCGCGAGCAGATCTTCACCGCGCTCGAGGAATTCTACGCCCTCGGAATGCGCGACGTGAGCCTCGACGGCGGCGAGCCGCTCGCGCACCGTTGCATCCGGGAGATCGTCGACTGGCTCGTCGCGCGCCGCGTGACCGTCGCGATGAACACGAACGGCATCCTCGTTCCGAAGCGGCTCGACACGATCCGCAAGCTCTCGCTGGTGAAGATCAGTCTCGACGGTCCGAAGGTGCGCCACGACGCCGCGCGCGGCGACGGCTCCTTCGACGACGCGATCGCCGGTGCTCGCGCCGCGCAGGACGTGGGCGTCGCGGTCGAGTTCACGTGCACGGTCGGTCGCCACAATGCCGACGTCGTCGAGGAGCTGCTCGCGATCACGGAGCCGATGCGCATCCCGGTCGTCTTTCAGCCGGCCTTGAACAGCCTCTTCAACGGGAGCGACCGCGACGGTACCGACTGGCTGCTGCAGGCCGACGAGCTGCGCGCCGTGCTCGCGCGCCTGGAGGTCCTGAAGCGGGAGGGCCGCGGGATCGGCAACAAGTGGTCGAGCTTGCGCCACTTCCGGAACTTCCCGCGCGAGACCCGGCCGCCGTGCGCCGCGGGTTGGGTGTTTTGCACCATGGATCCCGAAGGCATCCTCTTTCCCTGCGGCCAACTGAGCCGCGCCGACCGCGCGAACAGCGTCATCGACCTCGGCGTCGCGCGCGCGTTCCAGAATCTCGACCGCCGCGGCTGCGGCGAGTGCTGGTGCGCGCGTTTGGTCGAGGAAAACTATCTCTGGGGTTGTCGCGTCGATCAGATGCTGCCGCCGCTCCGAGCCGTAGCCGCGGCAGGACTGCGTTCGCGGCCACGCGCTCGCTGACCCGCGGTCGCCCGAAACGCTCCTGGCTCCGCGCCCGCACCGCGTGATAGGGACTACAGGAGGGACGGCGGGGAGGGGCGGAGCCCATATGTCGAAGATCATGCTGATCAACGTCACCCACGCGGAGGAAAGCCGCGTCGGGATCGTTGAGAACGGCCAGCTCGAGTCGTTCGAGATCGAGTCCTTCAGCCGGGAGCACCTGAAGGGCAATATCTACAAGGGCACCGTTCGGCGGATCCACCCGGCCATCGAGGCCGCGTTCGTGGACATCGGCGCCGAGCGCGACGCCTTTCTGCCCCTGGACGAGATCTGCTTTCGCAATCTGCCCGCGGGGCGGAACGGTACGTCGGGCGAGAAAGGCCGGCGTCGCATCAAGGACGTCCTCAAGTCCGGCGACGAGGTACTCGTCCAGATCATCAAGGAGCAGTACACCAACAAGCCGCCGACGCTCTCGACGTTCTACTCGCTCCCCGGGCGGTATCTCGTGCTGCTGCCGGGATCGGAGGACGCGGGGATCTCGCGCAAGATCGAGGGCGAAGAGCGCGTCCGCGTCCGGGAGATGATCGAGCGCCTGCGCCCGCCGCCGGGCTGCGGCATCATCGTCCGCACCGCCGCCGGGTTCGACGAGGAGCAGGGCGAGCTCGAGCGCGACCTCGCGTACCTGCAGCACCTCTGGGAGAACATCCGCAAGCACGCCGAGACGCGACGCGCGCCGGCGCTCATCTACCGCGAGCACGACCTCGTCCTGCGCAACATCCGTGATTACTTCACGCCCGACATCAACGAGATCTTCATCGACAACGAGGACGTGTTCGAGCGTGCGAAGGACTTCCTCCACAACGTCATGCCGGGAAAGGAGCATCTGCTCCACCTGTATGAAGGCGAGCAGCCGATCTTCTCCCGCTTCGGCCTCGAGGCGCAGATCGAGTCGATCTACAAGCGGCGCGTCCAGCTCCGCTCCGGCGGCTCGATCGTGATCGACGGCACCGAGGCGCTCACCGCGATCGACGTCAACTCGGGCGGCTCGATGCGCGGCGCGAGCCAGGAGGACACCGCTTATAAGACGAACGTCGAGGCGGCGGCGGAGATCGCGCGCCAGCTGCGTCTGCGCGATCTCGGCGGCATCGTCGTCATCGACTTCATCGACATGCGCCAGCAGCAGCACATCAACGACGTCGAGCGCACGCTGCGCGAGGCGATGCGTCCCGACAAGGCGCGCCACGACATCGGCCGTATCTCGCGCCTCGGCCTCCTCGAGGTGTCGCGCCAGCGCTTGCGCCCGGCGGCGGCGGCGAGCTCGTACACCGCATGTCCGATGTGCGAAGGCCACGGCTCCGTGCGCACCACCGAGTCGGCGGCGCTGGTCGCCCTGCGGAAGCTCCATAACCGCGTCGCCGAAGGCGACGTCGCGCAGATGCGCGTCGGCCTGCCGCGCGAGGTCGCGATGTACCTCCTGAATCAGAAGCGTGAAGACCTCGCGATCCTCGAGAACCGTTACGCGGCGACGATCACGGTCGTCGTGAACGACAAGCTCATGTCGCACCAGGCGGAGATCGAGACCCGCACGCGCGACACGAGCGAGCGTCTCACGCCGAGCCTCAAGCCAGGCGAGGTCGCAGCCCTCGAGGCCGGTGCGCCGATCGACGCCGCCGCGATGCAACCGACCCGGTTGAGCGCCGTTCGCGCCGCGGGCGCGAGCGCCGCGGCGGCGCGGCGTCAGGGCGGCGGCCGGCCGGCACGCGAGGAACGCGAGACGTCCGCGGACACCGAAGGTCGGCGCCGACGTCGTCGGCGTGGCGGCCGCGGTCGTCGAGGCGGCGAAGAGGCGGCCGCCGCGATGGACGACTCACCGGCAACACCGAATGCCGAGCAGCCAACGGCCCCGGCGCCCGCGGAGTGGGCGGCCTCTCCCGCCGACGAGCCGGAGCGGGCGTGGGGCGGGCCGTCCCCCGCGGATGAGCCCGTATTCTCGACGGATGACGGCGAAGCCGCGACGACGGAGCGCGGCGAGACTGCTTTTTCCGATGTTGCGGCCGCGGTCTCCGATCCGCCGCCGGTTGCTGCTGCGGCCGCCGCCGAGTCGCGCCTCGCGCCATCGGACGATCCATGGTCGGCGTCGTTGCCGGTCGTCCGTGCGGACGAGGACGGTATGCGAACGTCTTCGGAGCTGCGCGTGAACGGCAGCTCCGGATCTCCGGACGAGACCGTCGGCACGGCCCAAGGCTTCTCGTCCGTCGGCGGCGTTGCGCCCGAGACCGGCATCCCGCAAGGCGGCCGCCGTCGGCGCCGGCGTGGAGGCAAGCGAGGCGGTCGCAGCCGGCACGGCGGTGCGCGGGTCGAAAACGGCGCCGGCTCCGCCGGCGCGAGCGTCGACGGGCGCGATCCCGACGCGATCGGCGCGAATCGTCAAGGCGCCGCCGATCCGAGTGGCGCCGCCGGATCGACCGAGGCCGGGTCGCGGCGCCGCAGCGGCGCGAGTCGCCGACGCCGCAGCCGCATGCGTCACGAGCCGCCGACCACAGCCCCCGTCGACCCGCCCGCGGAGACCTGACGTCCACGCCTCTCCCGGAACGAAGAATGCGGCGGCGGGTGAGTGCGTCGCAGCGGCGGCACTCGGTCAAGTGACGAGTCAGACGGGGCTGCCCCGGCCGGGACTGGGTCGAGTTGCGAGCGAGACGAGGCGCGAGGGAAGCGAGCCCTCGTCAAGCGAGGACAAGCAGCGCAGGCGTAGCAGCGCTACGGCGAGCAGCACAGCCACCGAGCAACGAAGTTTGGCGACGCAAATCGCCCCAGTACCGCGCGGCTATTGGCATAGAATGAGTCCATCCGCTATACGAGGCACGCCCCGAGGCTATCCCATCACGCAGAGCGCGAAACCCCTCACCCAAAGGAGATCGTCATTTCGACCAAGATTTTTGTCGGCAATCTGAGCTTCAGCACGACCGAGCAAGAGCTCGCGGATCTTCTCTCCGCGGCGGGACGCGTCGCTCGCGTCCACATCGGTACCGATCGCGAAACCGGCCGGTCACGCGGGTTCGCTTTCGTCGAGTACGGAACCGAGGCGGAGGCAGCGGATGCGATCCGACGCTTCGACGGTCACGACCTCGGCGGGCGCCGGTTGCGAGTGAACGACGCCGACGATCGGCCGCCCGCGCGCGCCAGCGCGCCCCGTCCCGCCCCATCGCCGCAGCTGTCGGCGCCGCGGGACATGTTCGCGGCCGGCGATCCGTTCGCCGGCGGCGGCGACTCCTTCGGTGGCCGCGGGTTCACGAAGGGCAAGGGCAGCCGCCGGAATCTGCGCGCGCGCAAGCGCAGCCTCGGATACTGAGTCGATTTGCTTCGCCATACGTCGTTGCTCGGTCACTCCGCTGCTCGGCGTAGCTCCGCTACGCCTGCGCTGCTTGTCCTCGCTTGACGAGGACTCGCTTCCCTCGCGCCTCGTCTGGCTCGCAACTCGACTCAGTATCGGGCACGCGCCATTTCGCCCGCAACATAGCCCAGTTCCGCTCATCCGTAACTGACGCCCTCGGGCGTTGCGGGGCGCGACGGGGGTGGCTTATGCTTTTGGGGTGACGTTCACGCCGCGGTGTCCCACTTGCCATGAGGCGGTCGTGTGGGAAGCGAATCCGTTTCGCCCGTTCTGTTCGGAGCGCTGCCGGCTGATCGACCTCGGCGCGTGGGTGACCGAGCGCTACCGCGTACCCGGGGAGCCGGCGGACCGTCATGATGGCGGCGACGACACGGACGAAGGCGGCGGCGGATGATCCATACGACCGCGATCGTCAGCGCCGAGGGGACGAGGATCATGGCGCACGCGGTCATTCGTGACGCGACGACGCTCGGGGCGCGCAACGTCGTGCACCCGGGGGTCGTCCTCGGCGGCGAGCCGCAAGACCTCGCGTTTCGCGGCGCCGAGACGTTCCTCACGATCGGCGACGACAACGTCTTCCGCGAGCACGCGCAGGCGCATCGCGGCACCGTCCCCGGCACCGCGACCGTGATCGGCAACGGCAACTACTTCATGCAGAACTCGCACGTCGCGCACAATTGCCGCATCGGCGACCACACGATCGTCGCCGGCGGCGCGCTCCTCGCCGGGCACGTCGAGCTCGCCGATCGCGCGTTCGTTTCCGGCAACTGCGCCGTGCACCAACACGTCCGGATCGGGACCCTGGCGTTGATGCGGGGCCTCTCGCGGACGAGTCGCGACGTGCCGCCGTATTGCGTCGTCGACGGCACCCATACGGTGCGCGGCATCAACGTCGTCGGCTTGCGCCGGGCCGGCTTCACGGCGCCGCGCATCGCCGCGATCCGCCGCGCGGTGACGATGCTCTTCGCGCGGCCGGTGCACCTCGGCCGTGCGCTCGCGCGGCTCGAGGGCGAGGCGACGACCGACGACGTCCGGCATCTGATCGCGTTCATCCGTGCGTCGCGACGCGGGGTGTGCGTCGCGCCCCGTGGCCGCGCCGATGCGGACGATGTTGCCGTGCTGCGCGAAGACCCGCGCGCCGCGGAGCTGCCGGCGGATGGCGGCGACGAAGACGAGCTCGCCTGAGGCCGTTTCGCGCCCGTCCCCAGCGCCACGTTGGCGCATCCACGTCGCATCGCGGCGAGTCACGGCTGGAGCTGCCGCTCGCGGGGCGAGGGGCTCGCAAGCGATCACGCGTCCGCGGCGATCTCGGTTGAACCGGCGTCCGCAGCCGAGTACAGTTTCCGCAATATGTACCGCAACCGCCGGTTCATCGCCGGCGCGCTCATCATCGTCGTCGCCGTCGGCTACCTGATCTACACCGGCGTGCGCGAGACCTCGGTCTACTACCTCACCATCGACGAGTTCCTGTCGCGGCGGGAGGCGGTTGCGGGCGAGGGTGTGCGCGTCGCCGGCCGCGTCGCCGCCGACAGCATGCAGTGGAACGCGAGCACGCTCGATCTGAAGTTCCGCCTCGCGAACTTCGCCGGCAGCGGCGGCGTCGACGTGACGTACAACGGCGTCCTGCCGGACATGTTCGCGGAAGGGCGCGACGTGATCGTCGAGGGCACCTATGCCCACGACGGCGTCTTCCGCGCGCGCACGCTGATGACGAGCTGCCCGTCGAAGTACGAGGCGGAGGTGCCGAAGACGTGATCGAGCTCGGCGCGCTCGCGCTCCGGCTGGCGCTCGTCGCCGCCGTTTACGCGGTGCTCGCTGCGGTCGCCGGCGCCCGGCTCCGTCGCACCGACGTCGTCGCCTCGAGCCGCGCCGCGGCGTATGCCGTGAACGGGCTCGTCGTCGTCGCGACGGCGGTGCTGCTGCGGGCGCTCCTGCAGCACGACTTCTCGCTCGAGTACGTCGCCGCGTACTCGTCGTCGACGTTGCCGACGCAGTACGTCGCCGCGGCGCTCTGGGGCGGGCAGCAGGGATCGCTGCTCTTCTGGACCCTGCTCCTGACGACGATGTCGACGCTCGTGCATCTCCAAAATCGCGACCGCAACCAGGCGCTCATGCCGTACGTCACCACGACGCTCATGACGACGGCGATCTTCTTCCTCGCGCTCACGGTCTTCGTCACCGACCCCTTCGAACGCTTACCGGTGCCGGCGCGCGAGGGCGCCGATCTCAACCCGCTCCTCCAGAACTATTGGATGATGATCCATCCACCGTCGCTCTATCTCGGCTACGTCGGCTGCTCGGTGCCGTTCGCGTTCGGGATGGCGGCGCTCGTCACCGGCCGTCTCGGCGACGTCTGGATCCGGACGACGCGGCGCTGGACGCTCTTCGCCTGGTTCTTTCTCACCATCGGCAATCTGCTCGGCGCGCGCTGGGCGTACGAGGTGCTCGGCTGGGGCGGTTACTGGGCGTGGGACCCGGTCGAGAACGCGGCGTTCATGCCGTGGCTCGCGTGCACCGCGTTCCTGCACTCGGTGATGATCCAAGAGAAGCGCAACATGCTGAAGATGTGGAACATGGTGCTCGTGCTCCTCACTTTCACGCTCACGATCTTCGGCACCTTCCTCACCCGCGGCGGCGTCGTCTCGTCGGTGCACTCGTTCACGCAATCGGGGCTCGGGCCGTTCTTCATCGGGTTCCTCGGCGTCGTGATCGCCGTCTCTGTCGCGCTCCTCTACCTTCGCCGGCCGCTCCTGCGGAGCGAGAACGAGATCGACTCGTTCCTGTCGCGCGAGGGCGCGTTTCTCTTCAACAACCTGCTGCTCGTCGGCATCGCGTTCGCGACCTTCTGGGGGACGGTGTTTCCGGTGATCTCTGAGGCGGTCCGCGGGATCAAGATCACGGTCGGGCCGCCGTTCTTCAACAAGGTGAACACGCCGCTCGGGTTGGCGCTCCTCTTCATGATCGGCGTCGGGCCGGTCATCGCGTGGCGGCGGTCGACTGCGCGCAACCTGCGCCGCAATTTCACGATCCCCATCGTCGCCGGCGTGCTCACCGGCGTCGCGCTCCTCGGCGCGGGGCTCGTCGGCAATTACTACGCGATCGTCTGCTTCTCGCTCGCCGCGTTCGTGATCGCGACGATCGTCCTCGAGTTCTACCGCGGCACGCGCGCGCGCCAGGCGCTCATGGGCGAGCCACCCGCGACCGCGCTCGTCCATCTCGTCAACAAGAACCGCCGCCGTTACGGCGGCTACATCATCCACGTCGGTGTCGTGCTGGCGTTCGTCGGCATCGCCGCGTCGGCGGCGTTCCGCGTCGAGGAGCAGCGCACGATGCGTGCCGGCGACACGGTCGAGGTCGGCGGCTTCGCGTTGACGTACAAGGGCATGCGGCAGGCCGACAATCCGCACGTCGCCTCGATGCTCGCCGAGATCGAGGTCGCGCGCGGCGGTCGCGTGATCGCGACGATGTTTCCCGAGAAGCGCTTCTACAAGCGGCAGCAGCAGCCGACGACCGAGGTCGCGATGCGTACGACCTGGCGCGAGGATCTGTATCTCGTCCTCGGCAGCTACGACCAGGAGAGCGGGCTCATGACGTTGCAGGCGTTCATCAATCCGCTCGTCATCTGGATCTGGATCGGCGGCATCGTGATGGTGCTCGGCACCGTGGTCTCGGTCTTGCCGACGGCCGCGGAGCAGCGTGCGCTCGCTGCCGCGCTCGCGGTCGAGGAGCGCGGGCTGGCGGTATGGAGCGAGTGACGCTCGATCGCCTGCGCCGCCCGCAGATCTGCCGATGAGCGCAAGCCAGACCGACGTCGAGGAGTCGCTCACGTGTCAGTGCGGCTGCGGGCTCACGGTCCACGCCTGCAACCACTTGCAGTGTCCGTCGCGCGGTCCGCTGCAAAACGAGATCGCGGAGCAGTTGGCGCTCGGCAAGACGAAGCCCGAGGTGCTGTCGTACTTCGCCGGCAAATACGGCGAGAAGATCCTCGCCGCGCCGACCACGACGGGCTTCAACCTCATTGCGTGGATCATGCCGTTCGCGGTCGTGTTCCTCGCGGCGGTGCTGATCGTCGTGCTGACCCGGCGCTGGCGGCGGCCGGCACCCGTGGTGGGTCCGTCGACGCCGGCCGACGACGATCCCGAGCTGCGGGCGCGACTCGACGCCGAGCTGCGTGGTTTCGATGCCTGACGCGAGCACGTTCGCGTACGCCGCGGGCTTGGCACTCATCGCCGCCGTCGCGTGGGGAATCGCGGCGCCGCTCTTGCGCGTCGCCGCGAACCACGCGGCCGAAACGCGACCCGTCGACCCGGAGCGCCACCGTATCGAGAAGCAGCGCGACCTCGCGTACGCGGCGATCAAAGAGGCGGAGTTCGACTTCCAGATGGGGAAGCTCTCGTCCGACGACTACGCGGCGCTGCGGCGCACGTACGAGACACGCGCGCTCGCAGCGTTGGCGGAGCTCGATCGCCGTCGCGCCGACGTTCCCGGTCGTTGATCACGCGTCGCATTTCTTTCCGAAACACGGTACGTTTCTCGCGATGACCGTCGTCGACGCCGACACGATCGCCAAATCGTTCGGCCGCGTGCGCGTGCTCCGCGGCCTCACCCTACGCGTCGACGGCGGCGACACGGTCGCGCTCTTCGGGCCGAACGGCGCCGGGAAGAGCACCCTGCTGCGCCTCTGCGCGACGCTCTACGCGCCGACGGCGGGCACGCTCGCGCTCTTCGGCTCGCGCCAGCCGTCGGCGGAGACTCGCCGCCGGATCGGCCTCCTCGGCCATCAGAGCTTCCTGTACCCCGATCTGAGCGCACGCGAGAACCTCGTCTTCTACGGCCGGCTCTACGGTCTGCCTCGTCCCGAGCACGCGGCCGACGCGTGGCTCGAGCGCGTCGGCCTCGCGGCGAACGCGACGCGGTCAGTGCGCGTGTTCTCGCGCGGCATGGAGCAACGTCTCGCGCTGGCGCGCACGCTCCTCCACGATCCCGAGCTCTTGCTGCTCGACGAGCCCTGGAGCGCGCTCGACGCCGCGGGCGCGGATCTCCTGAGCGAGATCCTCGAGGGACTGCGCGCCGACGGCCGCACGATCGTCGTCGCGACCCATGATTTCGAGCGCGGCCGTGCGGTCGCCGCGCGCGCGGTGATTCTCCACGGGGGTCGCGTCGTCTGGGAAGCCTCGCCGTCGGACGCGACGGCATCGGTCGAGGCGGCCTACCGGCAGGTGACGGGCGCGGTGGCGGCCTGACCCGTGTGGTCGATCCTGCGCAAGGATCTGCTGCTCGAGCTGCGGACGCGCGAGGCGATCGCCGCATTGATCGTGCTCGTCGTGCTGATCCTGCTCACGTTCACCTTCGCGCTCGATCCCGAGGGCGCACGCGCCGCGGCGCCGGCGGTGCTGTGGGTGACGCTGATCTTCGCCGGCCTTCTCGCCGTACAGCGCACGTTTCTCGTCGAGCGCGAGAGCGGCGCGTGGTACGGGCTTCTCCTCGGGCCGGTCGATCGCGGCGCGATCTTCGTCGCCAAGCTCGTCGCCAACCTCGTCGTGCTGGCGATCGCCGACGTCGTGTTGACGTCGCTCCTCGTCCTCGTGCTCGGCACCGGTATACCGACCGCGCCGCTCGAGCTCGCGTTCGTGAACGCGCTCGGGCTCATCGGCTTCTCGGCGTTGGCGACGCTCTTCGCCGCGATTTCCGTGCGGCTGCGCGCGCGCGAGCTGCTGTTGCCGCTCCTCGTGCTGCCGCTCCTCGTCCCGGTCGTCATCTGCGCGGTCGAGGCGAGCCGGATCGTGCTCGCCGGCGGCGGCGCCTCAGCCGCCGCCGCCTGGCTGCGCGTCCTGGCGACGTTCGACGTGATCGTGACGGTCGCGGGCTGGATGCTGTTCGAGCAGCTGGTACTCGAATGAGGTGCTGAGATGACCATTCGCGCTCGCATCGCGCCCGTCGCCGACACCGTGCTTCCGGGCTTCGCGTTCGTCGCGATGCTCGCGGCGCTCGCGTGCGTGTTTCTCTATGTGCCGAACGAGCGCATGCAGGGCGCCGTGCAGCGGATATTCTACTTCCACGTCAACGCGGCGTGGTCGGCGTTCTTCGGGTTCGGGCTCGCGGCGCTGGCGAGCGCGCTCTTCTTGTGGCGCACCGACGCGACGTACGACCGCCTCGCGCGCGCCGCGGTCGAGGTCGGGATGCTCTTCTGCACGATGGTGCTCTGCACCGGCCCGATCTGGGCGCGGCCCATCTGGGGTACCTGGTGGACGTGGGATCCGCGCCTCACGATGACGGTCATCTTGTGGACGATCTACGCCGTGTACCTGGTGCTGCGCGCGATGGGCGAGGACGATCCGCAAATCGCGCGCTACGCCGCCGTGCTCGCGATCGTCGGCGTCCTCGACGTGCCGCTCATCATGGTCTCGGTGCGTCTCTGGCGCGGCATGCACCCGTCGGTGATCTCGGCGCCGGCGGGACAAGGTGGGATCCAGGATGCGCGCATGATCGTCGCCCTCGTCGTCACGCTCGTCGCGTTCACGTCGCTCTTTCTGTGGCTCGTGTGGCGGCGCTTCGAGGCGCTGCGGCTCGAGGACGAGCTGCGCGCGCTCGAGGACGACGTCGACGCCCTCGGTGGCCGCGCCACGGTCGGCGGAGCGACTGCACCTCGGCCGGCGTCACCGGGCGTTGGAGCGGGCGCTGGACGAGCTGCGACGACGCGTCGGCGGCGACCGCTCGCGCTGACGACGAGCGCCGCCGGCGCACGCGCGTGAACAGCCCGCGTCATCCCAGTGACGGCGATGACACCTGCGGCGTTCGCGCCCTACCGATGCTCCCCTCGTCGACCGCAAGGTCCTAATACTAGAAGGCTATCCCGGCAGGAGCAGGCGAGTTCCGTGGCATGAGCCTTGCTGCTCTGCGGGCGTGCGCGCCGAAGGTTTGCCGACGACCGGCCTCCCGACCGACCGCGCCGGCGCGAGCGGCGTCGACGCCCTCGAGCACTCCGACGTCACGGCGATCAACGTCTGGTTGTCACTGACCCGCCTGCGGACGGCGGCGGCGGTCGCGCTCGGCGTTCCGATCATCAGTTTCGTCGGCGGCATCGAGCTGCCATGGCTGCCGGTGGTGTCCGTCGCCGCGGTGACCGCCGCGCTCAGCGTCTTGTATCAGCGCGCCTTGGCACGCGGGTGCGATCCGCACAAGCTCGTCTACGTCCAGCTCGTTCTCGATACCGTCGCGATCGCTGTCGGCCTCGCCGCGCTCGGGCCGCACCGCGTGCTCTTCCGGCAGTTCTTTCTCATGACGATCGTGCCGGCGACGATGGTGTCGGGTGTGTGCGGCATCGTGATTACCGCGCTCGCCGCCGCCTGCTACGCCTTCCTGCTGTCGCTCGGCGGCACCGAGGTGCTCGCCCATTCGGGTCCGGCGGCGCTCTTCGCGACGTCGGTCTTCATCTTCGTATGTGTCGCGCATCACAGCTTTTTCTACAAGCAGCATCTACGCGACAAGAACCGCCACCTCGCGACCGCGAGCGATCGCCTCGCGGCCGCCAACACGGAGCTGAGCGTCACGGCCGAGGCGGCGCTCGGGCTCCTCGAGGTGAGTCGCGCGCTCAGTACGTCGCTCGACGCCGGCGTCGTGATCGGCCGATTGCACGACGTCGCGATCGAGCGCTTGCGCACCGACTGGTGTGCGACGATCCTCGTCGACGCCGCCGCGCCGTCGGGGTACCGGCTGTTGGCGAGCCGTGGTCTCGGAATCCCCGCGGACGCTGCGATCGGACGCGGCTTCTGGGACTTCGGGGCGCTGATCGCGGCGGAGGGTCTCGTCGAGGTCTCCGACGCTGCACGACGTCGCGATCGAGCGCTTGCGCACCGACTGGTGTGCGACGATCCTCGTCGACGCCGCCGCGCCGTCGGGGTACCGGCTGTTGGCGAGCCGTGGTCTCGGAATCCCCGCGGACGCTGCGATCGGACGCGGCTTCTGGGACTTCGGGGCGCTGATCGCGGCGGAGGGTCTCGTCGAGGTCTCCGACGCGACGATGGGTCCCGGCGCGCGTGCGCTCCAGGAGTGGAAGATCAGCTCAGGCCTCTTCGCGGCGATGCGTTGCGGCAATCGGACCCTCGGGCTCTTCGCGTCCGGATATCGCGAGCGCGGCGAGGCGTTCGCGCCGTTTCAGCGGCGGCTCATCGTCGGCATCGCGACGCAGGTCGCGGTCGCGATCGAGAACGCCGGCTTGCATGCCGCGCAACGCGAGGAGGCGGAGATCTCCGCCGCCCTCGTGCAAACCGCCGAGCTCCTCGACGCCAATCTCGACGGTGAGGATCCCCTCGAGCGGTTGACAGCGCTCGCGTGCACGCTCATCGATTGCGATTTCGTGAACGTCCTCCTCCTCGACGACGCCCGCAAGGCGTTTCGCATCGCTGCCGGCACGGACGTACGGCGGGCCGACGTGCTCGAGGAGGCGCGACAGTTCGATTTCGACCTGCGTGAGTTCCCGGTTCTCACCGAGGCCCTCCGGACCGGCTACGCCGAAGGCGACAGCGGCGACAAGTCAACGCCGATGCCCGTCCAATGGTTGCAGCGTGGCGGTCTCACCTCGGTGCTCGCCGTGCCGCTGAC
>VBKW01000086.1 GCA_005879405.1 Deltaproteobacteria bacterium | reverse complement strand
GACCTCGAACTGCTGCTGGCGAATGCGCAGGTTCTCCTCCGCTTGCTGCACGGCGGTCATGCTGGTGTCGAAGGCGGCGAGCCGCTCCTCGGCGGCGCGATACGTCGAGCGCACCGCTTGCTCAAGCTCGCGCAGCTGCCGCTCGGTGCGGATGCGGTTCTGATCCGCTTCGGCCCGCGCCGCCGCGATCTGCGCTTCGCGCCGGGTGTCGGTGCCGAGGTCCCACTCGAAGCCGACGAAGCCGCCGCCGATCAGCGTCGGCTCGACGATCTTCGAGTTCGAGTCGTCGACGCTGCCGCCGCCGGAGAAGCGCGGCAGCCGCGCGCGCACGAGCGACGTCGCGGTCGCGTCGAGCCGCTGCTGCTCCTCGACGAGCGCGAGCAACACCGGGTTGTCGCGATACGCCGCGCGCAGTGCGTCCGCCTCGCTCGGCAGCTGGGGTCGCGTGCGCACGTCGGCGACCTCGGTCGGCGCGTCGATCGGCAGCCCGACCGCCTGGTTCAACGCGAACCGCGCCTCGTCGATCGCCAGCGCGCGCCGGCGGAGCTCTTGCTCGGAGTTCCGCAGGGCCACTTGCACGACCAGCACCTCGTTTTTGGTCAGGCGGCCGCTGCGAAAGCGATCGTTCGCGAAGTCGAGCTGCTCGCGATGGAGCGCGAGCGTCTGCAGCGTCACGTCGCGCAGCCGCTCCGCCTCGAGCAGGGTGTAGTACGCGTCGATGACGACCAGATCTTGCTCGAGCGTCGTCGCCCACAAGCGCGCCGCCTCGCCGCGATACCCGGCCTGCGCCGCGGCGAGCGCCTCCGTGATCTCGCCGGACAGGTCGAGGGGAAGCGTGACGACGCCCGAGATCGTGCCGAGATCGCGATCGCGGATCGTAATCGACTGCACCGGCGCGCCGGGGATTTGAATCGCGTTCATCTGCGCGCTGTTGTTCCACGTGTAGCGTCCGCTGCCGCGGGTCGCCGGGAAGAGCCGGCCGCGCGCCTCGAAGACGCGCTGGCGCGCGATCGCGAGCTGCTCGCGCGCCTCGGCGAGGTGCCGATTGCCGGCCGCGACGCGGGCGAGCGCGTCGGGGAGTGTGAGGACCACGACGCCGGGCTGCGCAGCCGCACTCGTCGAGTCGGGCGCCACTGCTGACGACACGGCATCGTGGTCGTGCATCGGCGGATCGGAGTGGCGTCGCGGTGAACCGCCGTCGCCGGGCGGCAGGTCGCCGTCCGTCGCTAGCGGGGCGACGGCTTGGCCCGCCATGGTCGCGTCGCGGGTCGGCGGAATGACGTCGGGCGGCGACGGATCGCTCCGCGTCGGCGGCGTCGCGGCATCGAGATCGACGCCGGCGCGGGCTGCGAGGTCGGCGAGATGGTCGGCACGCTGCGCCGTCGTCCACCCGCCGCTACCTTCCGGGCGCGTCAGCATCGCGATCGGCCCGCAGGCGCCGAGCAGCAAGAGGCCGACCGCGATGAGGTGCGATGCGAGGCGCGCGGTGCCGTTCGGCCGCCGCGCATCGCGTCGCCGCACAGGGGCGACGACGACTCTCGCGGACTCAACGCGCACGGGTCCTCCGTGTCCGGCCACGCGGCCAGCCGCGCTCACCTCGTCGCTGGGGGCGGCGGCGACGTGCCGTCAGAGTCGGCATGCGCCCGCGGCCGACGCGCGCCAAACCGCCGAGGGAGAACTCGACGACGTGCGCCGCCATCTCGCGGGTGAATCGCGCCGGGTACGACTGCTTGCCGAGCATGCGCAGCATCACCGGCATCACGAACCGATAGAAGAGCACCTGGCCGACGATGCTGCGGACGCAGCGTTGCACCGTCGCCGGCGGCGCGGCCGGAATGAGCGCCCCGACGATGGCCTCCATCTCGGCCGTCTGCGGGCGGATGAACTCGTCGACGATGATCGGCATCACGTCGGTCGGATCGCACATCTCGCGCAGCATCAGCGCCCCGTGCGGCTGCAGCGGCGGCGCGATCATGACCTCGATCATCGTCTCGACGCGGCGGGTGAGCAGGGCGATCAGCTCGCGGCGCGACCGCCGATGCAGGACAGCCGTCGGCGGCAACGGACCATGACGGTCGACGAGCGATCGTACGTTCGCGAACTGCCGCCGCAACACTTGCAGATAGAGGCCCCTCTTGGAGCCGTAGTGGTAGTGGCCCGAGGCGACGTTCGCGCCGGCGCGCGCGGCGATGTCGCGGATCGAGGTCGCATGAAAGCCGCGCCGCGCGAACAGCTCGGTGGCCGCGTCGAGCAGGCGCTCCGACGTGCCGTCGCCGTTGCCGAGCCGGCCGACGCTGGGCACCAGGTGTGACGCTGCAGCCGCCATGAACAATCGATTAAAACAGTCGTTTCAACAAGACAAGAGGGCATCTGCGCCGCCCTGGGCAAGCGCCGCGGTGCCCCCGCGGTGCCCGGGTGCGCGCGCCGCCCGGACGCTTGCGTTTCACGGTCCCCGCGCATAGAAAGCGCGCCCGATGATGCGACGTCTGCTGCCGCGCGACGAGGATTTCTTCTCGCTGTTCGAGCGCCACGCCGCGCTCACCGTCGAGGGGGCGAAGCAATTCGTGACGCTGGTCGCGGGCGGTCAGAACGTGCCCGCGCTCGCGGCGCGCATCAAGGAGATCGAGCACGAGACCGATGTCATCACCCACGCATGCGTCGAGCGCCTGCACACGACCTTCATCACCCCCTTCGATCGCGACGACATCCACCGCCTGATCACGCGCATGGACGACGTGATGGATTTCATCGAGTCCGCGTCCGAGCGCATGGCGCTCTACGAGCTCCGCGAGATGACGCGCGAGGTGCAGGATCTCGCCGCGGTGCTCGTGCGCGCGACCGAGGCCGTCGCGCGCGCCGTCGCCGGCCTGCGCAACGTCCGCCGCGCGCAGGGCATGCTCGAGCACTGCATCGAGGTGAACCGTCTCGAGAACGAAGGCGACGAGATCCTGCGTAACGCGGTCGCGAAGCTCTTCAAGGAGAACGCGGATCCGCTCCTCGTCATGAAGTGGAAGGAAGTGTACGAGGCGCTGGAGAACGCCACGGACCGCTGCGAGGACGTCGCCAACATCATCGAGGGCGTCGTCCTCGAGCACGCCTGAGCGATGCTCCTCGTCGGCGTCATCGTCGTGGTGGCGCTGGTGTTCGATTTCGTCAACGGCTTTCACGACGCCGCCAACTCGATCGCGACCGTCGTCTCGACGCGCGTCCTCTCGCCACGCTGGGCGGTCGTGTGGGCGGCGTTTTTCAACTTCATCGCGTTCTTGTTCTTCGGCCTGCACGTGGCGACGACGATCGGGAAGGGCATCGTCGACCCGTCGATCGTCGACACCGCGGTCGTGTTCGCGGCGCTCGTCGGCGCGATCGCCTGGGACCTGATCACGTGGTGGTGGGGCATTCCCTCGAGCTCGTCGCACGCGCTGATCGGCGGCCTCGCCGGTGCGGCGATCGCGAAGAGCGGCGCGCAGTACCTCGACGCGCCCGGGCTCATCAAGATCGCGGTGTCGATCGTGCTGTCCCCGGTCCTCGGACTGGTGCTCGCCTTCAGCTTGATGACGGCGGTTTTCTGGATCTTCCGCCGCTCGACGCCGGCACGCGTCGACGCGTGGTTTCGCCGCGGCCAGCTGTTCTCGGCGGCGCTCTACAGCCTCGGCCACGGCGGCAACGACGCGCAGAAGACGATGGGCATCATCGCCGCCTTGCTGTTCGCGACCGGGCACCTCGGCCCAACGTTCTACGTGCCGCTCTGGGTGGTGCTCGCCTGCCACGCCGCGATGGCGCTCGGCACGCTCTCGGGCGGCTGGCGCATCGTGCGCACGATGGGCCTGCGCATCACGAAGCTGAAGCCGGTCGGCGGGTTCTGCGCCGAGACGGGCGGGGCGATCACCCTGTTCGCGGCGACGAGCCTCGGCATCCCGGTCTCGACCACGCACACGATCACCGGCGCCATCGTCGGCGTCGGCGCCGTGACCAAGCTCTCCGCCATCCGCTGGGGCGTCGCGGGACGCATCGTCTGGGCATGGGTCTTCACGATCCCGGCGTCCGCCTTCATTTCCGCCGTCGCCTGGTCCATCATCCGCACGATGATGCGATGATCGAATCGAGGAGGTCGATATGAGCGACGACATCGGCATATTCGAGGCGATGCATACCTGCCGTTCCATTCGCTATCTCAAGCCCGATCCGGTGCCCGACGAGCTGATCCACAAGATCCTCGACGCGGCGATCCGCGCCCCGACCGGATCGAACCGTCAGAGCTGGCACTTCCTCGTCATCAAAGACGCCGCGACTCGCAAGATGATCCAGAGCCACTACAAGCGCGCGTTCGACGTGTATGTGCCGATGGCGGCGTCGATGCCGCCACGGGAAGGCGTCAGCGTCACCGCCATGGATCGCGTCGTCAAATCGGCGACGCACCTCGCCGAGCACCTGCACGAGGCACCCGTGCTCATCATGCCGCTCCTCGTGAACGAGCAGGGCGCGGTCAGCGGCGAGGGTCCGTTGCAATCGTTGATGCGGAAGTCGATCTACTCCTCGATCTATCCCGCCGTGCAGAACATCCTGCTCGCCGCTCGCGCGCTCGGTCTCGGCGCGTGCCTCACCACCCTGCACCTGATGTACGAGGAGGAGATCGCGAAGGTCCTCGGCTTCCCCGAGAACGTCGAGTCGATGTGCCTCATTCCGATCGGCTGGCCCGCGGCGAATTTCGGGCCCGTGAAACGCGTGCCCGTCGAGGAGGTGTCGAGTCTCGACCGCTACGGGCGGCCGCTCTGACGTGCGGCACGCACACCGTCGTCGTACGCGCGCGGCGGTCGTCCGTGACGCGACAGCGGTGCTCACGCCCGCGGGCGGCGGAGCGCTTCCAGCTCCTCCAGCGTGCGCGGCCAGTCTTGTTTGAGCAGCCGGGAGAGCGCGCGGTCGGCTAGCAGGCGGCCGCCCGTCTGGCAGCGGGCACAGTAGTTGGTTTCGTTCTCGGCGTACGCGATGCGTTGGACCGGGGCGCCGCAGTCGGGGCAGGGTTTGCGGTAGCGGCCGTGGACGGCCATCGTCTCGCGAAAGGCGGTCACGTGCTCCGGGAAGCCGGTGCCGGTCTCGGCGCGCAGGCGATCCAGCCAGTCGCGGAGCGTCACCTGAGTGGCGTCGTAGAGACGCGCGATCTCGGCCTCGTCGAGCTGCGTCGTGAGCGCGATCGGCGACAAGCGTGCGCGGTGGAGGATCTCGTCGGAGTAAGCGTTGCCGATGCCGCTGAAGAGCCGCGGGTCGCTGAGCGCGCGCTTCAACGTGTGGTTCTCGGCGAGGAGCGCGGCGCGGAAGGCGGCGAGGTCGGATGCCAGCACCTCGATGCCGCCCGGGTCGAGCGCGCGCAGCCCGTCCTCGCCGGCGACGACGTGCAGCGAGGCGCGCTTGCGCGAGCTCGCTTCGGTCACGAGCAGCGTGCCGGACGAGAACTCGAACGCGGCGAGCCCGACTTTGCGCGGGATGGGCGCGCCACGCGGCCGCCAGCGCAAGCGGCCGGCGATCATCAGATGGAACACGAGGAAGAGCTCGCCCTCGAGCGCGATCACGACGCGCTTGCCGAGCCGGCGCACGGCGACGACGGTGCGCCCGAGCGCACGGTCGAGCGGCGGCTCGACCGTGCGCAGGAGAAACGGGCTCGCCAGCTGGACGCGCTCGAGCGTGTGGCCGACGATGCGTGCCGTCAGGCACTCGCGATAGAGCTCGACGTCGGGCAGCTCGGGCATCGCCCGTCAGCGCGCGACGAACGAGCTCGGAGACTCGGGTGGTGCGGGCGGCAGCGGCTGCGCCGGCGGGGCCGACGTCACCGGCCGGTCGTCTTCGTAGCGGCGATACGGCATCACGACCCAGAGGGCGAGGTAGATGATGATGCCCACGCCGCCGCCGAGGAGCGCGCTCAAGAGGAAGGCCAAGCGGATGATCGTGACCGAGATGCCGAATTGGTCGGCGAGGCCGGCGCAGACGCCGGCGAGCATCTTGCCGTGCCGGCGCCGGTACCACGTGCGCGAGAGCGCGCTGCCGCTCTCGACGAAGCTGCCGCAGTAGCGGCACTTGCGCGCTTCGGCGCGGATCTCTTCGGCGCAATACGGGCAGAGCTTCATGACGTCAGGCATGGCGTTCCTCGCGTCGCAGCCGCGCCTGGCGCTCGGCGAGAAGCGGAACGGCTCCGTAGGCGAGCGTCAGCAGCACCGCGAGCAGCGTCGTGTAGTTGAGAACGAAGTACAGGCTGAGCGCCGCCGGGAAGACGGCGCGAAGCGCGTCGTATGCCGCGCGCAGTACGTACAGATCGACGAGCAGCACGAGC
>VBKW01000425.1 GCA_005879405.1 Deltaproteobacteria bacterium | reverse complement strand
CCCATCTACGCCGCTCGGTCGCCGTCGACAAGGGCCTGCAACACGCACTGACGAGGCGAAACACGGCTCGGTGTGAGGTCGAGAGCCATCAGCAACGAGAACGGATTTCTGGGCGAGTTCAACGCAAAGCTTCAGTGGCCATCTCCGCCGTCGATTCCCGCCGCGGGCCCGCGCTGTACCCGCGGCCTAAGAAGCTCGCATCGGCCACCGGTAGACCGAACGAACGTTGTCGTGACGGCCGGGGATCACGATGGCGGCATCTCGCCGAACACAGTCCCACCCGAGGAGGTGGCTAGGCACGTCGCCGCGGCGGCCGTGCAGCTCTAGAATCGACGCAGCGAGCGCGGACGTACTCTGACCCTACGCCTGTTGGGCGCGCGCGCCGGAAATTCTCTCACGCGCCACTTGGCGCCCGTCCGGGGAACCTCCGTACATCGGGTTTCCGTCGTCCGCCCGAGTCAGTAGGCGACCTCCTTCGGCGTCGTCCCGCGAGCGCGAGTGTCGCGGTGAGCAGCGGCACTATGTGGAAGCGGCAGCCGTTCTTCCCGCAGGACCCAAGACGAGGACCCTACGATGAGCGCGCCACCTTCTGGCGCGAGCGGATATGGAATTCCGAGGTGATGTGGTAGCGCTTCAGCATCGAGTCGGTGCGGTGTCCCGATGGGATGAAGCGACGCGGCCGCGACGTCGTGCGTGAAGGGATCGACATCGCCCCACTTGCGAGGCCCAACAACGATGATCGTTGGCGACGTTCAGCAGAGCGACGATGTAGCCCTTATCAACGATGGCACGACAGGCGATCTCCGCTCGCCCTGCCTGCTCAGTGCGAGGGCGCGCGCGCCGCGACCGATTCCGATGTGACGCGCAATGCAGGAGAGCATGCGCGTCACCCGTCGGCCGAGAGCGGAGGACAGTCGCCGCTCGCCGGGAATGGCTGCCGCACCTGATCCTGGCCCGTCTGCGGATCCGCGTAGTGCAGGCACTCGAGGTTGCCGGGATTTGCGATCGGGAACTCGAGCCACGCCGGGTTCGTGTTGACGACCTGGCCGGTGGAGAGGAATAGGCCGAGCTGCTGCTCCCCGTCCGTCCGCCCCGCCAGGGTCGGATCCGCTAGCCAGCCGTGGGGATCGCTCGCGTACGTTGGCGTCTTATCGTTGCGGTAGAAGACGACGCGGTCGAAGAACGCGCCGGCCCGCACGATCGCTCCTCCGGCGACGTCCGTCACCGTCCCGTCGCCGTACGCGATCTGGTACACGAAGTTCTTCGGGCTCGACGCCCACGCCGGGTCGGGTCGGAGCCGGATGCGCGGCGCGAACGTCTCCGGACTTCCCTTGCGCTCGTACCAGTTGCTGTTCGCGAACAGCTCCTGAAGGTCGGCCGCTCCGGGATGCGTGATGACCGTCGGCGGATCGACCCGGAGCGGGAGATCCTCGGTGAAGCCGTCGAGGCCGGGGCCGCCGTTCAGGAGGTTCGGCCTGGACATCGCGAGCTTGTCGGCGAGGTCGCCGCGGAAGCTCGACAGCCGCGCGATATCGACGATCGGACCGCTGGGTACGTTGAGCAGACCCTGGTGGAAGAGCGGGTCCGTGCCCATCAGCATCGTCCCGTAGATGCCGCCAAAGCTGAGGCCGTAGTACATGACGCGCGACGCGTCGACCAGGTTCGTCCCGATGCCCGGGATGTCGAGGCCGGCGACGACCGCACGGCCGAGCGCCATGTTGTCGACGACCGTCTGGATGAGCCCCGACGCGAGCCCGTCGATCGGCTTGCGCGAGGGCAGCTCGCTCCCGTCCGGCTGGACGTGGCCGGTCGGTCCGACGCCGTCGTTCAGGCCGTCGCCGATGATCCCGTCGCCGTCGAGGTCGCGCCCGCGTCCGTAGCTGAGAAACGTCGTCGGCACGCCGTCGGCGGTCACCGTGGTCGTGCTGAACGGCCCGAACCCGTGTCCGGCGGGATTCGTCGCGAGCGTCACGATGCCCAGCGCGGCGTTGTAGTCGGCGGTGACGAACAGGTCGTAGTCGCTGCGCGTGAACCCGGGGCCGTAAATCGCCGCCGGCCACGGGGGTGGGAAGCTCACGGGATCCGGCGTCACGACGATGACGCCGATCCGGTCGGCCCCGAACGGCACCGGCGTCCGCGTCGTCGGCACGGGCGGGATCTCGCCGTCAGTGAAGCCATCGCCGACGCCGTACGGATTGTCCTGCCGCCCCGACGCCGACGCGAACTGGTAGCGCGGCGAGAGAAAGCTGCCGAAGGCGTAATATCCGGCAGCGCCCGGCGGGATCAGGTTCGGCACCGCGCCCGACTGGAACGCCCCGGCGGCGGTCGTGTCGACCTTCACCTGGTCGGTGCGCGCGATGCCGTTCAGCGGATTCGCGAGCGACGGCTCGACGCTCGCGGCGAGGAATACGTCGTCGACGCCGTTCTGCGTGAACGCGATCTTGCGACCCGCGGTGGACGTCGAGGCGCCGGGGAATCCCGCCAGGACATACGCGTTGGCGGCGTTGGGCAACGGCAGATCCATCGCCTGGCGGATGCGCGCGAGTACGCCGCTGGCCGTCCGAGTCGTGAATCGGACGACGCACGCTCCGCTGCATGCACGGACGGGGCGGCCGGTGTTGTCGAGGATGCCGCGGGTGACGTGGATGCGGTATGGCGTAACCTCGCCGAGGAACACGTCGCTGATGCCGGACAGGGTGTTCGTGGCCGGGTCGAAGACGAGCTGGCGGAGACCGCTGACGAACGTCCCCTTGTCCGCGCTGATGAAGAAGTTCGACGTGTTCACGGACGCGAGGTCGATCGGGCCGGTGAACGGTACGAGCACGCGCGGCTGGAGGTCGAATCCGTCGAGCGTATTCAGCTCGGCGAAGGCGTCGCAAATCGAGAAATCCGCGTCAGTGCACGACGGCTGCACGACGCCGCCCACCTTCGGATAATCGACGCCCTGGCGGAAGTTGATGCGCCGCCCGGTCAGCTGCGCCTTGGCGGCGACGGTGAACGCGTCATCCGGGAAGATACGCGATCCGAAGCTGCTGCCGCGGACGACGGAAACCGTCGTGGCCGCGGAGCCAGAAGAGCCGCCGAGCAAGACATACAGTGCCGCGACGCCTGCGAGTGTGATCGAGTGATGTGACCGTCCCATCGGATACGCTCCTGGTCGAGAGTGAGGCCCCTCACCACGGTTATGCTGCGCGCGCACCCAGTCCAGAACGGCTCGGCGTGAAACGTGGCGGAATCTGATCGGGAGACGAAGCGAGAGAAACCGGTCACTCGCTCGCCTGAACGACGTGATTCTCGCGGCGTCACCTGCAAACCCGTGCGGCGGCGTTGCCCCGACGCGCATAAGAGGAGGAAGAGTCCTTTGCGACCGCCTCCTAGATGCCGGAAGTCCGCGTCCATTGCGGTCGTTCGAGCAACGACCGTACCTCGCGCGCGGATCCGCGCTTCGAAGCATCATTAACCCGACGTCCGCCCGTCCAATAGCGCCCGCACGTGTGTCAAGGGTGCGCGATGCCACGCATCGACGCGATCCGATCGGAACCGGCGCGACTATTCGGGACACGCGTCGGAGAGGACGAGCTCCCACACTGCGGCGCGATCGAAGTCACATCTGCCCAAGGCGCGTCGCGTAGTTTCTTCGTCCAAGCCCA
>VBKW01000421.1 GCA_005879405.1 Deltaproteobacteria bacterium | reverse complement strand
TGATGCGCCAGGAGTAAGCGGCGCGCGTTTCGCGCCGTCGCTCCGAAAACTCAATCGCTGCACCTCGCGACTCCGAGTCGATCATCGACGGCGTCGACGCATATCGAGCGCGACGCGTGGGAGCTTCGGCAATGACTACCAGGCGAGCAGCACTGTCGCGGAAAGGGGGAGCGATGACGCGTGCGCGTGCACCGGCCGACTCCAAGCCGTGAGTCGTTCCGCTCGAGCAACGATCATGAACTCGCCGTGTGACGCGGCTTACCTGCAGGGGGCCCTATGCAGCGAAGAGTGAGGTTCCTGGTTGCGTTGTGCGCCGGCGCGCTGGCGCTGGCATCGGAGGCTGGAGCGAACACCATTACGCAAAACGTGTCGTGGACCGTCGATCGCGCCGGGACGTCCACGAAGTACCGCGAGGTCGCCTACGGCGACTCGATCTACGCCGGCTATCACGGCTCGCTCTCCGACGTCGCCGTCTGGTCGGGCGCGAACGTGCAAGGCGACTATGCGTCGAACTACTGGGGCACCGACGTCGAGATCATTCGCCGCTGTAAATCCGGCGCCGTGGCGTCGGACATCTACAACAACAAGATCGTCGCCGAGAAATCCTACATGCAGACGACGAACACGCGCATCGTCACGTTCGAGATGTGCGGCAACGACGGATTACAGGCGCGCAGCAACTTCGCCGGCCAGAGCGGCACGTGCAACTACGGTCCGCTCAACACGGCGCTCAGCAATTGCACGACGTATCTGCAGAACGCGATGTCGTTCATCAACGCCAACGCCTCTTCAGGGACGAAGCTGAAGATCGTCGCGAATCTGTATTACCCGGGGTACAATGGCGACAATCACCTCAGCAATTGCACCGACGCGACCACCGGCCAGAAGGTCAATCTGCGGACGACCTTCCTCCCGTACCTCGCCAGGATGAATTGGCGCGCGTGCAACTTCGCGAACACCTACGGCTTCAAGTGCGCCGACAACTTTGCGAACTTCATGGGCGCGGACTACGACCGCAACGGTGACGGGCAGATCGACTCCGACGGCCTCAAGTACGTCCAGGGCGAGTCGGAATCGGCATACGTGACGCGGATCACGTCGACGCTGTACTCGACGATCATCGACGCCAACACGCATTTCGTGAACGCGTCGACGAGCTACGACTACATCCAGTCGGACGACACACATCCGACGTACGACGGCGGCACGATCTGGGTCGGCCTCTTCGGCGGCACCGGGACGGGCTCCGCCCCGCCGGATTTCACCCCGAGTCAGTTCGTGAACGGGAAGAATCCGGTATGGAACCAGTTCGGGCACGAGCGCATGGGCTGGGCGCTCTCGACGTACAACCCCCCGACACCGTGATCCTCACCACGGCCACAGGCGCATGATCACGAACACCGGGACGCCGCCGTAGTAGAGCACCCGGTATGCACGCTCCACGGCCGGTCGCACCCTCGCCACGCGCGAGGGTGCGACCCACGCCGCGGCGAGCGCCACACCCTCCGCGATCCCGCGGAGGAATCCCGCGTATAGCACCAAATAGATCGTCAGCGTCGCCCAGTAGAGGGCGAACGTCCGGAGATACGCCGCCGGGCTCTCGAGGTACCATTGGCCCCACGTGCCGCCGAACGCGATCCATTGATGCACGCGAAAGAGCGGCAGCGTCGGCACGAGCGCGAAGAGGGGGTATTGCGCGATCGGGTGCCACCAGCGCCGCGCGCCGCCCGCGTGCTTCGCGCGCGCATAGGCAACGCTCGGCTGTCGCAGCGTCGCGTCGGCGTCGAGCGTCGAGGCGCCGCCGAGGGTCGACTCGGCGGCGCTGGCCGGCGTGGCGCTCTCCCGGGTCGCGGCGGCGAGCGCCGTCAGCAGGCGACTCGGGTCCGGCAGTTGCAGCCCGTAGCGCAGCCGGCGGCCCGACGTCAGCCGCAGCGAGACGCCGCTTCCCGGCAGCGGTACGATCCACGGACGGACGTGCGCAACGGCCGTCGTCGGCACCTCGACGCGGCGTCCGCGCAGCCGGAGCACGAGCGCATCCGAGTCGATCTCGACGTGCGCGGCGAACGCGCGCTCGATGATCCATGCCGCGAGCGCCGGCGTCACGACGAGGATCGTGAACGCGCGCATCAGCATCGGCGGCAGGATCGGCGGATCGCGCGAGAATACGAGCAGCGCGAGCAG
>VBKW01000420.1 GCA_005879405.1 Deltaproteobacteria bacterium | reverse complement strand
CGTCCACCGACCGTCGACGGCGCCGCAGCAACGATCCGCGATCCGCGCGCGGCGCGTTCTTCGAAAATGCCGTCGATCACCTGGCGCGAGCACGCGCCCCGCTGCGAGCTCCGGCGACGCGCTGGACGTCGATGTCGCCGCCGCAGCCCACGTCGAAGGCGCTCGCCGCCTCGCAGGCGCGGCGGGCCAGCGCGTCGGCGGCGAGTGGTTGATCATAGAGCGCGTGAAGGGCGCCGAGCGCGTACGACGCGCCCGAGCCGATCGCGTAGTACTTCGTGAACTCCATGACGCTGATGTTGCTCGACACGTAGTAGATGCCGCTCCGGTTCACGACCAAAAACGACGAGTCGAGATCGGCGAACGGCGTCGGGTCGTCGTTCTCGCCGGGCTGGTCGTTCACGAATTGATACCGTTTGTGGAGCTGGCGCCAGAACGCGATGAAGAACGCGAATACCGCGCGTTCGCTCCCGAGACGCGGGCGCGAGATCCTCGCGAGGTAGTCGCGCAGGATGTTGTCGTAGGCACCCCATCCGGTGTTCGCGATGTAGCTCGACCCGGCGCGGACAATTTTGCTCGCCGCATGATTGTCGCGCAGCACGCGCCGATCGTCGAAGCTCTCCTGCGAGTCGGCTGCGACGACGATCTGGTCACGCTTGCGGACGGCGACGGCGATGGACATGCGTGGCGCGGAACCCTCGCACGGCGCTGGGCGGCTATCAAGCAACCCACCCGCCGGCGAGCGATTGACGGCGGCACGCCATCTGGCGCACCTCCTTTGAAAGCGGTCTGTCGCGGGAACTTTTTGCTTGACACCGGCGGCGCCCTCTGGTTGAAACTGAC
Organism: Deltaproteobacteria bacterium; assembly: GCA_005879405.1. Lineage (GTDB taxonomy): Bacteria > Desulfobacterota > Binatia > UTPRO1 > UTPRO1 > DP-19. The sequence goes on along the minus strand of VBKW01000420.1, from coordinate 3,061 downwards.
AACGGTCAGTTCTGACCACAGTCACGTGGGGTTGCCATGACGCCTGAAGCCGTCGTCCGCGACGAGAGCCGCACAGAGCGCAAGAAGCGCGAGAAGCTCACACGGATCATGCGAACGGCGCGGCAGCTGTTCGAGCGCAAAGGCTTCGACGCGACGACGATGCGGGAGATCGCGGCCAAGGCCGACATCGGCCACGGGACGCTCTTCCTCTATGCGCGCAGCAAGGAGGACCTCCTCGTGATGATGTTCCGCGACGAGGTCGGGCGCGCGGTCGACGAGGCGATCGCGACGGTGCCGCGGCGGCGTGCATTGATCGACCAGCTGCTGCACGTGCTCGGTGCCCTGGTGTCGCATCACGAGCGGAACGTGGCGCTCGCGCGCGTGTTCGTGAAGGAGCTGCCGTTCGTCGACGACACGCGCCACGGGGTCGCGGCGTTCATGGCGAACTTGCTGACGCACATGGCGGAGCTGATCGCTGGCGCGCAAGCGGCGGGCGAGCTCGCGACGGAGCCGCCGCCGAAGCTTCTCGCCAGCAACGTCTTCGCGATCTTCTTCAGCGTCCTGCAGCGCTGGCTCGGTCACCAGCGCATCGACGCCGCAGAGCGGGATAGCTTGATCCGCGCACGGATCGCGCTTCAGCTCGAGTGCTTCCGCGGAAAAACGGCACGGCGCGCATCGCGCTGATCGACGCCCCAAGGAGAACGAACATGGGAGCCCGCACCGGCACAGAGTTTCTCGAAGGCCTCGCACGGTTGCGACCCGACGTCTGGGTCGGTAGCGAGAAGGTCGCCGACGTCCTCGAACATCCGGCCTTCAGCGGCGCGGCGCGGACCGTTGCGGCGCTCTTCGATTTGCAGCACGAGGCGGCCGACGATTGCCTCGTGCCCGATCCCGAGACCGGCGAGCCGATCAACGCGAGCCATCTGATCCCGCGCTCGCGCGCCGATCTCGAGCAGCGGCACCGCTGCATGCAGCGCGCGGCCGAGCTCACCGTCGGTCTGATGGGGCGCAGCCCCGACTACATGAACGTGACCTTCGCCGGCTTTGCGGCGCGCCCGGACGAATGGGGCGCGAACGGCAACGAGGAAGGCGCGGCGAACCTGATCGCGTATCAGAAGCTGCTGCGGCGGCGCGATCTTTCGCTCACGCACACGATCATCCACCCGACGATCGACAAGTCGCGCGGCGACTTCCCGGGACCCGACGTGGCGCTGCACAAGGTCGCGGACACGGCGCACGGGATCGTCGTCCGCGGCGCCCGCATCCTCGCGACGCTCGCGCCGTTCGCCGACGAGCTGGCGGTCTACCCGGCGCATCCGCTGCCGGACGGCGCCGACGCGCACGCGCTCGCATTCTGTATTCCGATGGACACGCCCGGCCTCAAGTTCATCTGCCGCGACAGCTGCTCGACGCCGCGCAACCTCTTCGACCATCCGCTCTCGAGCCGCTTCGACGAGCAGGACGCGTTCGTCATCTTCGACGACGTCGAGGTGCCGCGCGATCGGGTGTTCATCGGCGGCAATCGCGCCGTCTACAACCAGGTGATGCTCACCAGCTGGTTCCCGAACGTCATGCAGCAGACGATGATCCGCGCCCAGACGAAGCTCGAGTTCGCGTGGGGGCTCGCGACGCGCATGACCGAGGCGATCGGCGACTTCTCGCCGGCGACGACGCAGATGCTCGGCGAGCTCTGGAGCTACGTCGAGTTCGCGCGTGCCGCGATCCGCGCCGCCGAGGCGGACGCGTTCGAGTGGGTGCCGGGTGTGTGGTTCCCGCGCGGCGAGCCGCTCGCGGCGCTCCGTGCCGCGCTGCCGACGTGGTTCCCGCGCGTGACCGAGATCATCACCCTCGTCGGCTCGCACAATCTCCTCGCGGCTCCGACGGCGGCGCAGCTCGCCGACCCGGCGCTCGCGCCGTTCGTCGACCAGTATCTACGCGGCGCCGGCGACGTCTCGGCGACGGCGCGGGCGCGCATCTTCCGTCTCGCGTGGGACTTCGTCGGTAGCGCGCTCGCCGCGCGCGGCGTGCTCTACGAGCGCTTCTACCTGGCGTCCGGCGCGCGCAACTACCAGGTCATCCACAAGATCGCGCCGAAGGAGCGCGCGACGGCGCTGGTGGATCGGTTTCTGAATGAAGACCTCGGCGTCGACGACACGGCGGCGATGGCGGAACGCGCGGCGGCGCGGGCGCTCCGATGAACGTCGCGACCGTCGCCGGCGTCGCCGTCTCGACGGACCACTTCATCGACGGTAGGCGCGTCGCGTCGCCGCGTACCTTCGCCGTGCGATCGCCGATCGACGGCGCGCACCTCGCCGACGTGAGCGCGGGCGGCGCCGCCGAGGTCGACGCCGCGGTCGCCGCCGCGCGCCGCGCGTTTCCGGAATGGGCCGCGCTCGGCGCCGAAGGACGCCACCCGATCTTGAAGCGCCTCGCCGCGGCGATTCTCGCGCGCGCGCAGCAGCTCGCCGCCGTCGAGACCGCCGACAACGGCTCGCTCCTGATCGGCAACGTCGCGCGCGTCATCCCCCGCGCCGCGCACAACATCCAGTTCTTCGCGGACTGGGCGTTGAAGCTGAGCCGTGAGACGATCGACTCGCCGGAGGTCACGAATCACGTGCGCTTCGACCCCGCCGGCGTCGCCGCGCTCATCACGCCGTGGAACGCGCCCTTCATGCTGACGACGTGGAAGGTTGGCCCTGCGCTCGCCGCCGGCGATACCGTCGTCGTGAAGCCGCCCGAGTGGGCGCCGCTCACCTGCTCGCTCCTCGCCGATCTCGCGGCCGAAGCGGGCGTGCCGCCGGGCGTGCTGAACGTCGTGCAGGGCATCGGCGAGGGAGCGGGCGCGGCGCTCGCGGCGCATCCGGACATCGATCGCTTGAGCTTCACCGGCTCGACGGACACGGCGAAGCTCATCGGCGCCTCGGCGGCGCGGTCGCTCACGCCGGTGAGCTTCGAGCTCGGCGGCAAGTCGCCGTTCATCGTCTGTGCCGACGCCGATCTCGATGCGGCGGCGCAGACGGCGGCCGCGCAGTACGTCAACGCCGGACAGGTGTGCCTCGCG
>VBKW01000089.1 GCA_005879405.1 Deltaproteobacteria bacterium | reverse complement strand
ACGATCACCGGCAAGACGAGATGCATCGCACGGTCCGCGACCTTGTCCAGCGGATCGAGCAGCGGATAGTCGACCGACGTCGTGCCGCCGACCGGAAACCAGCCGGTCTCGAGGGCCAAGTACATCAAGAGAAAGGCGAGGAAGAAGCTCGGCACCGACATGCCGAGAAAGGAGAGGAACGAAAGCGCGCGATCCGTGACGGATCCGCGCCGGAGCGCGACGATCGTCCCGATTGGAATCGCCAGCGCCCACGAGAAGACCATGCTGGCGGCCGCGAGGATGACCGTGTTGAGCGCGCGCGACGCGATCAGGTCGACGACCGCGACGCGGTACGCGATCGACATGCCGAGATCGAGGTGCAGCACCCGCCACACCCAGCGGCCGTAGCGGACGACGAGCGGCTGCCCGTAGCCGAACTCCACCTCCATCTGCCGGATGAGATCGGGAGAGATCGACGGGTTGAGACGCAGGGTGCTGAAGAAGTCGCCGGGTGCGAGGTCGACGACGACGAACGAGAGGAACGTGATGCCGACGAGCAACGGCACCATCTGCAGCAACCGGCGTGCGACGAACCGCAACATCGCTCAGGGACGGATCGCGATGCGCTCGGGCTGGTAGAGCCCCCACGGCGTCAGCACGAAGTTCTCGAGGTACGACTTGTAGGCGACGAACTGCTCTTGCCGGACCAATTGAATGAGCGGCAGCTCACGGTGCAGGATCTCCTGGATGCGCCAGTAGTGTTGCTTGCGCTTCTCGAGGTCGAGCTCGCGCGCGCCGAGATCGAGCTCGCGATCGATCTCCGCCTCCCAGGGCGTCGCCGGGTGCTCCTGATTCGGCTGCCAGAGGTGCAGGTTTCCCGACGAGCGCAGGAGGTTGGACGAGTTGTGCGGCTCGACGCCGCCGGTGAACCCCATCACCATCGCGTCCCAATCGAAGTTGGTGGAGAGCTTCTCGACCAGGGTCGTGAACTCGAGCGGCCGGTAGTTGACGCGGATCCCGAGCTTCGTCCAGTCCTCTTTCAGGATCGAGCAGAGGCGCTCGCGTACTTGGTTGCCGGCGTTGGTCGAGAGGTCGAACTCGAGCGCGTTGCCGTTCCTGTCCTCACGCACCCCGTCGCCGTCGCGATCGACGTAGCCGCCCTCGGTGAGGAGCGCGCGCGCTTTCTCGAGGTCGTACGCGTAGGGCTCGAGGTTCGGATCGTAGAAGACCTTGTTCTCGGGCGAGATCGCCGATGTCGCGCGCTCGCCGTGGCCGAAGTAGGTGTTCGCGATCATGCTCTGCGCGTCGACGCTGTGGGCGATCGCCTGCAGGAACTTCGGATCGGTGAACCAGTCGAGGCGCGGGTCGCGTCGGCCGTCGTGGACGTAGTGCGCCGGATTGCGGTTGAAGCTCACGAACAGCATCCCGGTATCGAGGCCGACGCGCTCGACCTTCACGTCGAGACGCTGTGCGCGGCCGCGAAGATCGTCGATCTCCTCCGGCCGCGGCGAATAGTAGTGCAGCTGCTGGTCGAGGAACTTGAGGTACATCGTGTTCTGATCCGGCACGATGAGGAGCGCTTGCTCGGCGATGCGCGGCAGCATGACGTCGGACTCGGCGTGCATCCACCACCCGTCCCACCGTCGATACTGGAGCAGCTGCGCCGGTACGTAGCGGGTCATGCGGTACGGTCCGGTGCCGACGAGCTTCTCGGGCGGCGCGTCGATCCCCCAGCTCTGCGCGAACGTGCCGTCTGTCAGCGCTTTGCCGAGCACGTGCTTCGGCAGGATCACGAACCCGATGCTGTTCAACAGCGGCGCGAACGGTTCCGCGAGCCGCAGGCGGACGGTCAGCGGATCGACGACCTCCACGTCGATGCGCTTGCCGCCGACCGTGAGGACGTGCCTCAGGCTGTTCGGGACCTTCGGATCGTAGATCGCGTCGAACGTGAACGCGACGTCGGCGGCGGTGAATGGCTCGCCATCGTGCCAGTGCACGTCCGGGCGCAAATGAAACGTCCAGGTCGTACCCGCGTCGTCGTGCTCCCAGCTCGTCGCCAGCATCGGCTCCGGCAAGGTCGTCCGCTGATTCAACCGCACCAGCCCCTCGAAAAGGTCGTTCGTCGCCGCGCCGGACGCACTGTCGACGGACATGAGTGGATTGAACGTCTTCGGATCGCTGATCGTCGCCGTGACGAGACGATCGCCGCGGCGCAGACGCTCGTCGCCGGCGCTGCGACGGCACCCGGCGACGGCCGCGACGGCGAGCACACAGAGGGCGAGCGCCGTGGCGCGGCTCGCAGCGCGCATCACTCGGCTGCTCCGAACGGCAGCGTGTCCGGCGGGCTCGTGTCGAGACGCACCTCGTCGACGCCGGGCCGCGGCGGAAACGCGAAGACGTCGGCGCTCACGGGAGCGCCGATCGTCGGCGATTCGTAGCGCACCTGAATGCGACCGCCGTCCGGCAGGATGTGCATGTCGATGCTCAGCGGAAACGCGAGTCCAGCGATCGTCCGGTAATTGCCGAGCTCCACGCGCAGAGTACGGCCGGACTCGATGGGGGTCTCACTCGCCACGGGGAGCATCGAGTCGGGCGCGACCCAGACGTCCTGCCGCCCGCCCTCGATCGGCACCCGCAAACGCAGGCTGCCCGCACCCTCGTCACGCGTCAGGGTCGGGTCGCCGATCATGCGGCGCTCCGGCGGGAGTCCGACGAGCACCGACGCGACGTCGGCGGGATCGACCGGCAAACCCGTGTATGCCGCGACGCTCGCTCGTGTCGCAGCGCCGCGATAGGTCCGATGATCGCGACGCACCCAGACCGCGAGCTCGTTCCGGTCGCAGGCGACGACCGCGACGGCGCCGATCGGCGACAGCGCCTCCAAGCGGAATCGATCGGGTGGCGCGACGACGATCGCGTGCCGCGCGGCGGCGTGCGCGTCGCCGGATTCGTACGACACGCGCGCGAAGCCGCGGACCGACGTGAGCGCATGGCGGCGCGCGGCGATCGCGGCGACGACCCGGTCGGCACGCGGCAGCGTCTCGGGAAACGCCGGCCGCAGGCGTCCGGCACGGCAGCCGGGCGCGACGAGGAGTCCAGTGAGCGCGAACGCGACCGCCCGCCTGCGGCGATCACGACCCCTTGTCACTCGTCCGCGTGCCGGCGCCGAGGAGCCCGAGCTTGCCCTTTAGGCGATCGATCTGCTCCGGCTCTTTTGCCTTCCGTAAGGCCTCTTCGTAGACGCGGACGGCCTCGCGCGGCCGGCCGACCTTCTCGTACGCGTCGCCGAGGTGCTCGGTGACGGTCGGGTCCTCGCCTGCGAGCTCGATCGCGTGCTCGAGCTGCTCGACGGCACGCGTGTAGTCGCCGCGCTGGTAATACACCCACGCGAGCGAGTCGATGTAGAAGCCGTCGTTCGGCTCGATGGCGAGCGCGCGACGAATAAGGTGCTCCGCCTCCTCGAGATGGCTCCCCTGCTCCGCGTAGGTGTAACCGAGGTAGTTCAGCGCCGCCGCGTTTTGCGGATTGATCGCGATCGCCCGCTCCATCAGCTCGATCGCTTTCGTCTTGTCCTTCGCCTCGTCGTAAAGCGCGCCCAGGGCGAAGAGCTGCTTGTCGTCGTCGGGCGAGAGCGCGACGGCCTCTTCCAGCGCCGCGATCGCCTTCGGGTAGTTCTTCTGCTCGCGGTAGATCGAGCCGAGATAGCTCAGCAGCTCCGGATTGCGCCCTTTGGTCGCGAGCGCGACCTCGATCTCGGCGATCGCGGCGCCGCCGCGGTCCAATTTCTGCTCGATCGCCGCGCGCTGCACCCGGCTGTCGACGTAGTACTCGGAGTCGGTCCCGATCTTCTCGAACGTGTCCAGCGCCTTCGGGTACTCCTTCGTCTCCGCGTACACCGAGCCAAGATAGTATCGCACGCGGTCGTTGTCCGGCTCGGCGGCGAGGACGAGGTTCAGCTCGGTCGCGGCGCGGTCGTACTCGCCCTTTTCGAAATAGATGAGCGCGATCTTGATGCGCGTCTCCTCGGGATCGGTCTCGATTTTCTCGAGCGCGTGGTACTGGAGGAGCGCCTCGTCGAGCTTCTTCTGGCCGATGTACAAGCCGCCGAGACGCTTGCGTACGAGCGCGCTGTTGGGATTCGCGGCGAGGATCTGCTGATAGAGCTCGATCGCGCGGCCGTACTGCTTCTGCAGCTCGTAGAGCGTGGCGAGATCCATCAAGATCAGCTCGGACTGGGGATTGCGCTTGAGCGCCTCGCGATAGGCGTGCTCCGCTTTGTCGTAGCGTCCAGCGGCGGCGTTCACCCGCCCGAGGTAGTAGTAGCCGAGAACGGATTGCGGATTGAGGGCAATCAGCTTGTCGAGGGTCGCGACCGCCTCGTCGTAGCGACTCTCCTTGCCATAGAGCGCCCCGAGGTAGAGGTACGCCTCCTGGTTCTCGGGCTCGAGCTGCAGGACGCGCTTGTACTGATCGGCGGCCTCGTCCTGCCGGTTCAGCGCCGACAGAATGCCGGCGAGCAGCAGCCGCGCCTCGGTGTTGTTCGGGCGCGCCGCGACGACGTTCTGACAATGCTGCAGCGCCTCCTCGAGCGCGCCTTTGCGCACGAGGAGCATCGCGAGACGCAGCTGCAGGAGCGGGCTCTCGGGATCCTTCGCGACCGCGTCACGAAAGGCGGCGAGCGCGACATCGTAGTTGCCGTCGTTGAGAGCGATCTCCCCTTTCAGGAAGTCGCCCATCGCTTGCACTTCCGGCGACGGCGGCTCGACGCGGCCCGGCAGCGCGCCGACGCGCGGGTCCCATTGGAGGTGCGCAGGCGGCCCAGGCAGCTGCCGATGCCCCGGTCCGCAGCCGGCGGCGAGGACCAGCCCCGCGAGCACCAGGCCGATACGGACGGAATGCGACATGGGGGTGACTGACGAGCCAAGGTACCACGCGCTTTTGCGGGTGGTCAACGAACTCTCGGGCGGTGGCGTGAGAGATCTCGCTGGCGTCGTCGGTTACGCGCTGGGTCCGATCTTTTCGGTCCGGCAATAATCCGCGTGCACTGCTTTCCGCATCTTCAGCCAGCCCCCTCGTGTGCGTGTGCCGCGGCTTGGCGCGCAGATGCCTGCGCCCCAGGTGTGTGCGATGGATCGGCGTGGCACGCGCCGATCCACCGTGACCCGTCGGCGTAATATTCTTTTTTCCAGATCGGCACGAGCGCTTTCAAGCGATCGATGCCATGGCGACAGGCGGCGAATGCCTCGTCGCGGTGGGGACTCGAGACGGCGATCGCAACGCTCACCTCGGCGAGCGGCACGATACCGACCCGATGGACCATGGCGACGGCGACGAGCGGCCAGCGCTGCCGCATCTCCGCCCCAATCGCTCTCATCTCGCGGATCGCCATGTCCTCGTAGGCCTCGTACTCGAGTCGCACGACGCGACGGCCGTCGTTCTCGTCACGGGTCGTCCCGACGAAGAGCGCGATGCCCCCGGCGCGCGCATCCGTGACCGCAGCCAGGACCGCCGCCACGTCGATCGTTGCGCCGGTGATCAGATACGAGTCGTGCGCTCCAGTCGCCATGGATCCACCACTCACCGGGGGAATCAACGCGAGCTCGTCATTGTCATGGAGCACTTCCGCCGTGTCAACGTAGACGCAATTCAACGCGAAACGCACGCTGGCATCCTGCAGCACAGGATGTTGCGCACGGAGCTGCGTCCAGAGATCGGCGATCGACGTTCCCTCCGCGATCTCGACGCGCGCCTCCCGCCCTCAGCGCTCGCGCAAATGGGCGAAAAAGAGGACCCGAATGGTCATCGCTCCGGTCCGATGAGCGCCACCGCGTGCCCGAGGACCGGCAGGATGAGCCGCTCCATCGCCAGTCGACACGCCGCCTTCGACCCGGGAAGCACCGCCACGAAGGTCGTGGCGATCACCCCCGCCGTCGCCCGACTGAGGAGCGCCGGCGGCCCGATCTCCGCGAAGCTCAAGGCGCGGAAGGTCTCCCCGAACCCGGGCAGCTCCCGCGTCCAGAGGCTTCCGATGCTTTCGATGGTCACGTCGCGCGGCGCGATTCCCGTGCCTCCGGTCACGACGAGCGCCCGGACGTCGCGGCGTTCGACGATCTCGGTCACGCCCGCGCGGATCGCCACTGGATCGTCCGGTACGATTGCGTAGAACGGGACCGGATGACCACCGGTTTCGAGAAGGGTGCGAATCAGCAGCCCGCTCTCGTCATCCGCCTCGGTCCGCGTGTCGCTGACGGTCAAAACGGCGCAGCCGATCTGGTCGGCGGGAACCGCTCCACGATGCGACGCCACAAACGGGAGTTAGCGGAGGCGCCGTGGATCGGCAACGGACCTATTCAATACCTCGATGGGCCGTTGGAGCCCCTCTGGGGGTGACGCTTCCGGGTGCCGTGTCCGAAAACGTCACCCCCTAGAGAGAAGGAGGATAAGCCATGAGGTACGCAGTGTTCTTGAAAAGGCATTGAGGAATGCCCGAACACACCTCCCCACGACGCTCCTCTTATCGCGCGCCATCCAAGCTATGTAAACAGGACCATTTCCCTATACCGGCGAGAAAAGTTCCCTACGCTACGACGCCACTGTGGCCGAAACGATGCTACGGAGCTGTAAGCTATTGTTTCGACATCTAAATCACGACTGCCGGCGACGTGACCCTCCGCGCCGGTTATTCGATCGCAGGTGTCAACCCTTCGCGAAGCGCGTATTTCACCAGCTCCGCGGTCCGGCGACAGTGCAGCTTTTGCATCAACCGCTCGCGGTGCTGCCCGACCGTCTTCGGGCTGATCTTCAACGCCGCAGCTATCTCCTTGTAACTGTTGCCTTCGGCGATCAGCTGCAGCACCTCGCGCTCCCGCGGCGTAAGGATCGACAGCTTCTCGGCCTTGGCGGCGCGATTGGTCTCGAGGTAGCCCTCGACGATCATCCGTGAGACCGGAGCGCTGAAGTAGCTGCCGCCGTTGCGGACGCTCTCCAGCGCGGCGATCAGCTCGTTCCCGGCCGCGCTCTTCAGGAGATACCCCGCGGCGCCGGACTCGAGCGCCTGCCGCACATACGACTCGAGGAGGTGCATCGAGAGCACGACGACCTGGGTCCGCGGGAAGCGTTGCCGCACTTGTCGCGTCGCTTCGATGCCGTTCAACCCCTTCATCGCGATGTCCATCACGACGATGTCGGGGTGGAATTGCTCGACGAGCTTGACCGCGCTCCGGCCGTCCTCCGCCTCGCCGACGACCTGAAATGCCCCGTGCTTCTCGAGCAGCGTCCGCAGGCCCTGGCGGAAGAGCGTGTGATCGTCAACCAGCAGCACGCGCATCCACGGCCTCCACCGGACACGTCACGACGAGCTGACTGCCCTTTCCCGGCCGCGACCGCAGCTCGAGCCGGCCGCGCAGGTGATCCATCCGTTCCCGCATGCTCGCGAGACCGAGCCCGACGCGCCGCTCCGCTCCGAGGCGCGTCGCATCGAATCCACACCCGTCGTCGCGCACTTCGAGCCGCACCGACGTCGGCGCGAGGTGCAAATGCACCTTCACGTGCGCGGCACGGGCGTGCTTCACGACGTTCGTCAGCGCCTCTTGGGCGATGCGATACAACGCGAGCGCGAGATCCGAGTCGAGCCGCACCGGCGAACCCGACACGCGATAGTCGACGACGAGACGACCGCCGCTGAAGTACGTCTCGATCAGCCACTTCATGCTCTCCGCGAGCCCGAGATGCTCGAGCATCGGCGGCCGCAGGCCGTACGCCAGCTCACGGATCTTCTCGATGATGCCGGTGAGCAGCGACTCCGTCTCGACGACCTTCGCGTCCAGCGCCGTGTCCATCCCGCGCTCCTTCAGGAGCTGCAGGTTGATGAGGATCGCCGAGAGCGTCGGCCCCATCTCGTCGTGGAGCTCGTGGGCGATGCGCTTCCGCTCGCTCTCGAGCACCGAGTACTGCTGCGAGTACAGCTGCCGCAGCAGTTGTCGATGTCCGAGCACGTCCTCGAAGAGTCGCGCGTTGCGGATCGCGATGCTCGCATGGTCGCCGAGCTGCATGAGCGTGCGCCGGTCGTGATCGGAGAAGACGCGCGGCCGGCTACTCGACACATTCAGGGTCCCGATCACACCGCTGTCGCCGCGCAGCGGGACGATCAGCAAGCCGCGGACGTTGGCCGTCTGTTGCAGCGCGCGCAGGAGCGCGCGACGGTCGGTCGTCGCGTCGCGACAGCGCACCGCGCGTCCCGTTCGCACCGCGATCCCGGACAGGCTGCCTTCGACGGGGAATCGGAAACCGCGGATGTCGCTTCCGCCTTCCTCCAAGCGGCTCGTGCTGGCGATCTCGAACTCGGTGCCGTCGCGGTTCAGCAGCATGACGAGCCCGCCGCGCGACCGCGTCAGACGCTGCGCCGCCGAGGTCACCATGTCGAGGATCGCAGGGAGCTCGAGATTCGCGCTCAGCGCCGCGGCGATGCGCCGCAAGAAGCGTGTCTCCGACCGCGTCTCGCGCCGCGACTCGCCCGCGCCGACGACGTGTATGGCGGTTCCGAGCTGCCGTCCGAGCGCATCGAGAAACCGGAGCTGCGCCGCCGCCGGACGAGTACTCTCGCGGAAACCGACGCCAAGGACGCCGAGCACCTTCGTATCCGAACGGATCGGGACGAACGCTCCCGCGCCGTAGCGGCGGAGGAGCGACCGTGGCCACGGTGGCAGACGGCCGTCGGGATTGCCTGCACGCACGATGCGCCGCCCGCGCCGTACGGCCTCGTTCCCGACGAGGGATTCCAGCGGAATCCGCCGCAGCCGCGCACGCATCCGCTTCGAGAGCCCGACGGCGGCTTTCAGATCGAGCCAACGGCCGGTCGGGTCGACGAGTCGGATCGTCAGGACCGGAACGTCGAGCGCGCGCGCGAGCCGGCTCGCGAGTCCGGCGAGCCTCCGCGCGCCGAGGCGCGCTTCACCGGCCATGCGGAGAAGCACCGCGAACGTCGCGAGGCTTCCCGGCGCGAGCGGCGTGCCGCGCGTCGTGGAGGTCGGCGCTTCGGACGCGCCACCTGGCTCCCTGCTGCCCGCCTTCGAGGACGTCCGGGGGCCTCGCGTCCCCGCTTGCCACCCGACGGTCGTCGCGGCTCGCACGCGCGCGACGCTACTGCCGTTGCTTTTCGAGTGTCAAGGTGAAGGGCGTCATCAGAGGCGAAGCGAGACCGGCGGCGGCCTCTCGATCTTGGTGCCGCAGGTCGCGGAGCAGCGCACGCACACGTATTCGAACTTGTCGCCGTCGGGCAGCACAAGAAGCAGGCGTTTGCGGACCGGCACCGCGTCCGCGCAGCGCGGGCAGCGCAGCAGCGTCGCCTCGAGGTCGCGGAACTGACGGCGCGCGTCACTCGGCGGCGGAGCGAACGGATCGCGCATGCGCGCAATGTAGCACATCGACCCGCGACGCGCGCCTCGCTCGAGTAGCGGTTACTTTGCTCGGGCCGAGGCTGGGTCGAGTTGCGAGCCAGAACGGCGCGGCGGGTACTGGGGCAAGTTGCGAGCGAGACGAGGCGCGACGGCGGGTACTGGGCCGAGTTGCGAGCGAGACGAGGCGCGAAGGAAGCGAGCAGCGCAGGCGTAGCAGCGCTACGCCGAGCAGCGGAGCGACTGAGCAACGAAGTATCGCGACGCAAATCGGCCCAGTACCCAGCGTTCGTTGCTGGGGACGGACGGCGCCGTTATAGTCGCGCGGATGGCGGGCGCGATCTACGTCGAGACGTACGGCTGCCAGATGAACCTCGCCGACAGCGAGCTCATCCTCGGCCACGTGGCCGCACACGGCTACACGACGACCGACGATCCCGCGGCCGCCGACGTCATCCTCCTCAACACCTGTGCGATCCGCGAGCACGCCGAGGAGCGCGTCGTCGGACGTCTCACCGACCTCGCGCGCTTGAAGGCGCGGCGGCGCGATCTCGTGCTGGGGATGTGCGGCTGCATGGCGCAGCATCATCGCGCCGCGGTCGCCGCGCGCGTTCCCGCCCTCGACCTGGTCGTCGGGCCCGACGCGTATCGCCGTCTGCCGACGCTGCTCGCCGCGGCACGCGCCGTGCGTGCCGACGCTCACGTTCCGATCCGCGGTGGCCGGCGCGACGACGCGACCGCTGCAGCCTCACGTGTCGCGGACGTCGATGCGCTCGTCGACGTCCGCCTCGACCCGGATGAAACCTACGCCGACTTGCCGAGCGCGCGCGCAGCGGGAGCCGTGCGCGCGTGGATCACGGTGATGCGCGGCTGCGACAAGTTCTGCACGTTCTGCGTCGTCCCGTACGTCCGCGGGCGTGAGCGCAGTCTCGCCGCCGACGCCGTGCTCGCACAAGTGCGGGTCGCGGCCGCAAACGGCGCCCGCGAGGTCGTGTTCCTCGGCCAAACCGTGAACGCGTACCGCGACGGCGACTGCGACCTCGCCGGCCTCTTGTGCCGCGCGGCCGACGTTCCCGGGATTCTGCGTCTGCGCTTCACCTCGCCGCACCCAGCGGACATGAGGCCGGCGCTCATCGCCGCAATGGCGGAGGTCCCGGCGATCGCGCCGCAGCTGCATCTGCCGGTGCAATCGGGCTCCGACGTGGTGCTGACGCGCATGGAGCGCGGCCACACCGTCGCCGACTACCGCAACCTCGTCGCGCGTCTGCGCGATGGCGTGCCCGAGATCGCACTTTCGACGGACGTGATCGTCGGTTTCCCCGGCGAATCGCCGGCCGACTTCGAGGCGACGTGCCGGCTGATCGAAGAGATCGGCTACGATCACGCCTTCCTCTTCAAGTACTCGCCGCGCACGCTCACGAAAGCGGCGCGCTGGGACGACTCGGTCGACGAGGAAGAGAAGGGTCGGCGTCTGGCGCACGTCATCGCCCTCCAAGAGCAGATCAGCGCGGCGCGCAACCGCCGCTGGATCGGGCGCACCGTCGAAGTATTGGTGGAGGGCGCGGCGCGGCGCTCGCCGGGCTGCGTCGCCGGGAAGACGCCGCAGTTCCTCACCACCGTGGTCGCCGCCGCCGCCGCGCCGGGCACATGCCTCACCGCCGTCGTGACCGGCGCCACCGCGCACACCCTGATCGCGAGCGCCGTCGACGCTGCGCCGGACGACCGCGCGCCGCGCGCGGCATAGCCGGACACAAGCCGCAAAGAACTCCGCGTCGCGACGTCGATCAGCCGCTGGCGCCTGCCTCGGCGAGGAACTCGCGCACTAGGCGCGCGAACCCGAACGGATCCTCGTGGAAGATCGCGTGCCCGCGCTCGGGCACGATCTCGAGGCGACAACGCGGCACGCGCCGGCTGATGATCACCGAGCCGCCGACGCCGAGAACGTCGTCGGCGCCGACGATGACGAGCGTCGGACAGCGTACGCGCGCGAGCTCCGGCGTGAGCGGCGCACCGTACAGCGATCCCATGGCGCGCGCGACGTGCGCGAAGCCGCGGCCGTCCGGCGGCATGCTCGTGGAGTCGGCGCCGAGACGGCGCACGACGGCGGCTCCGCCCTCGCGCTCGCCGAGTGCGGCGAGCGATTCGTAGTAGGCGGCCGCGCGCGCGTTGCACTCGCTGGACGTACCGACGAGGATCGCGCTGCGCACGCGCTCCGGATGTGCGATCGCGAGCTGCATCGTGACGACGCCGCCCGCGGAGTGTCCGAGCGCGTGCACCGGTGCGTCGCCGCCGGCCGCGGCGACGATCGCCTCCAGATCGTCGCCCAGCGTCGCGACGGTGCACGGCGCGAGCGGCGACCCCGAGCGACCGTGCGAGCGCAGGTCCCACGTCACGACGCGGTAGCGGTCCGCGAGCGCCGCGACGAGCGCGCTCCACGTCGCCACCGACGAGCCGAGCCCGTGCGTCAGCACGACCGTCTCGGGTCCGGAGCCGGCGACTTCGTAGTGCAGCGAGACGCCGGCGCGCGTGACTTCCATCGCCCTACGCGCCCGCGACGTCGAGCGTGACCTCCTCGAAGTCACGGCTCGCGTCGTTCCACGCATACGCCTTCACGTCGCGCACGACGCCTTCGTAGACCGAGAGCACGGCGTATGCGACGCCGGGATACGACGGCTCCGGATCGCCATCGGGCTCGCCCCAGAGCGCGCGGGCGCGGTCGGTCGGCGAGAAATAGGCGCCGTGGCTCGGGTGCGAATGGTAGAAGATCAGGACCCGCCAGCCTGGGCGGTCGGCGTCGCGGTTCACCTCGAAGAGCTCGCGTGGATCCATCTGGTACGCGGTGCGGGCGTCGCGCGGATGCGTCGCCGGGTCGGCGGCATGGAGCGCGTTCTGGATGTTCGTCATCCGCCGCACGACTTGTCCGTGCGGGGTGGCGAAGAGCGCGCCGCAACACTCCTCCGGAAACGACTCCTCGGCATGAGCGCGCATCGCCGCCATCGCCTTCGCGTCGATCGCGATCATCGTCGCCGCATCATGAGCGCGCACCCGTCGATTGCAAGCCGCCGAGACGCTCGCGCCAGCGGATGAGACGCGCGAGCGTCGTGTTGACCGGCGTCGGCACGCCGGCTGCCGCGCCGAACGTTGCGAGCGCGGCGTTGATGGCGTCGATCTCGGTCCGCCGCCCGCGCTCGAGGTCCTGCAGCATCGACGAGCGGTGGTCGGCGGTCGCGGGAACGAGGCGCTCGTAGAAGAGGCGGCGGTACGCCTCGGCGCTCGGTACCCCCGGCCTGACGCCGCGTGCGCGCGCGACCGCGTACGCCTCGGTGATGACGTCGTCCATGATCGCGCGCGCATCGGCGTCGGCGGCGAGCGCGCCATAGGGAAGGCCGAGGAGAGCGCCGAGCGGGTTCAGCGCGGCGTTGTAGAAGACCTTCGTCCACAGATACGCATGCACGTCGCTCACGGCCTCCGCGGGTATGCCGGCCGCGGCGATCCGCGCTGCCCAGCGCCGCGCATGCGCGTCGGCGGAAGGATCGCCGACGGCGGCGGCGCCGATCGCAACCGGCTCGGCGCATACCGTGACACGCGCGCGGCCGGGCGCGGGAATCTCAGCTCCGAAGATGACGCGGGCGCCGACCGCGCGCCCCGCGCCGACCGCGTCGCGGACGCGTTCGACGTTGCCGAGGCCGTTTTGCAAGGAGATCAGGCACCCGCCGCGCGCAACGAGCGGCGCGACGGCGGCGAGCATCGCCGCCGTGTCGTACGCTTTCACCGTGAGGAGCACGGCGTCGAACGGCGTCCGTAGACGCCCGGCGTCGGTCGCCACACGCACGCCGGCCACCTGCCGCGCCCCAAAAATCCCCTCGATCGTAAGACCACCGGCAGCGATCGCGTCCAGGTGCGGCGCGCGCCCGAGCAGCGTAACGTCATTGCCGGCTGCAGCCAAAAAGCCCCCGAACACCGACCCGAGCGCCCCAGCGCCGGCAACGAGCACCCGTTGCGACATGGTTTCGGTCATTCGGCGATCACTCTGCTGCGGCCGGGACTGGGGCGAGTTGCGAGCCCGTCCCGGTCATGGTTGGCGCCTGGTCCTCCGAAAAGCGCTCTGCTACTATCCCACCCCCGAGTTTCTCGCATCCTTCACGTGATCCCACGAGGACGGTTGCCCCCATGAGTGAG
Source organism: Deltaproteobacteria bacterium (assembly GCA_005879405.1). Taxonomy (GTDB): domain Bacteria; phylum Desulfobacterota; class Binatia; order UTPRO1; family UTPRO1; genus DP-19. Next base: position 22,145 of record VBKW01000089.1, on the reverse strand, counting down.
CCCAAACGATCTGACCGTACCGATGTGCCAACGACGAACGGAACCCTTGTCGCCTGGGTCGACGACACGGCGCGCCTCACCAAGCCAGATCGCGTGTACTGGTGCGACGGCTCCCTCGAGGAGAAGAAGCGCCTGACCGACGAGGCCGTCGCGCACGGCATCCTCATCCCGCTGAACCCCGAGAAGCGACCCGGCTGCTACCTCCACCGCTCGAGCCCGACCGACGTCGCGCGCACCGAGCACCTGACGTTCGTCTGCACGCGGGAGAAAGAAGCCGCGGGCCCGAACAACAACTGGATGAGCCCGAAGGACGCGTACGCCAAGCTCGGCGCGCTGTTCAACGGCTCGATGAAGGGCCGCACGATGTACGTCGTGCCCTACCTCATGGGACCGGCGGGCTCGCCATTCTCGAAGGTCGGCATCGAGATCACCGACAGCATCTACGTCGTGCTCAACATGCGCATCATGACGCGCATGGGCGGCGTCGCGCTCGACGCGCTCGGCGACTCGTCCGACTTCAACCGCGGGCTCCACTCGACGCTCGACCTCGACCCCGAGAAGCGTTTCATCTGTCACTTCCCGGAGGACAACACGATTTGGTCGATCGGCAGCGGCTACGGCGGCAACGCGCTCCTCGGCAAGAAATGCTTCGCGCTGCGCATCGGCTCGTGGCTCGGCCGCACCGAGGGCTGGCTCGCGGAGCACATGCTGATCCTCGGCGCCGAGGATCCGCAGGGGCGCACGCACTACGTCGTCGCCGCGTTTCCTAGTGCCTGCGGCAAGACGAACTTCGCCATGATGGTGCCGCCGCCGCACTTCAAAGGCTGGAAGATCACGACGATCGGCGACGACATCGCGTGGATGCGCGTCGGCGAGGACGGGCGTCTTTGGGCGGTGAATCCGGAGGCCGGCTACTTCGGCGTCGCCCCCGGCACGAACTTCAAGACCAACCCGAACGCGATGAAGTCGATCGCGCGCGACGCGATCTTCACCAACGTCGCGATGACCCCCGACGGCGACGTCTGGTGGGAAGGCAAGGACGAGGAGCCGCCCGAAGGCTTGATCGATTGGAAGGGCAACCCGTGGAAGCGCGACTCCGGCCAGCCTGCGGCGCACCCGAACTCGCGTTTCACGGCGCCGATGACGAACAACCCGATCCTGTCGCCGCACGCCGACGATCCGCGCGGCGTGCCGATCTCGGCGATCATCTTCGGCGGCCGCCGCGCGACGACGGTGCCGGTCGTGCTGCAGGCGTTCAACTGGAGTCACGGCGTCTACCTCGGGGCGACGATGGGATCGGAAACGACGGCGGCCGCGACCGGCCAAGTCGGCGTCGTACGTCGCGATCCGATGGCCATGCTACCGTTCTGCGGCTACGACATGGGCGAATACTTCGCGCACTGGCTGCGCATGCAAGGCCGTTTGAAGAACCCGCCGCCGATCTTCCTCGTCAATTGGTTTCGCAAGAGCCGCGAGGGCAAGTTTCTGTGGCCGGGCTACGGCGAGAACATGCGTGTCCTCGAGTGGATCCTCGCACGCGCGAACGGCGAGGTCGGCGCGCGCGAAACGCTCGTGGGAGCCGTGCCGCGCGACGGCGATCTCGACCTGCAGGGTCGCGACCTGGCGCCGGAGAACGTCGCCGCGTCGATGGCCGTCGACCGCGACGAGTGGCGAACGGAGATCGAGTCGCAAGGCGAACTCTTCGCCAAGCTCGATGCGACGATGCCTGCCGCATTGCGCTTGGAGCGTCAGCTGCTGCAGGCGAAATTGTGAACGCGGCGCGCTTCTAGGCGCGCCGTTGACAATTCTCGGCCGCGACCGTCATTCGACGCACACTCTCGTCGCCGCGGCGACGGGACACAGGGGTCAACCCTGTGTTATCGCTCGCGCGGCTCGCCGCCCGTCATGGCGGGTCGGTGGCATCGCCCTTGCTCTGCTCAGATCGCATGTCCACCAAGGGACAGGCCGGCTTCACCCTCATCGAGCTCCTGGTCGTGACGTCGATCATCGGCATCCTCGCGAGCATCGCGATCCCTCAGTACGCCAGCTACCGGGCGCGGAGCTACGACTCGAAGGTGATGGCGGCCGTGCGCCACGTCGCGACGGGCGAGGAGGCCTACTACGCCGGCAATCAGGGGTACACGGGCAACATCGCGCAGCTGGCCGGCATGGTCCCCGGGGACGTCGACATCACGGTCTCGCCGGGCAACAGCGGCGACCTGGCGACGTCGTTCCGCGTCCACGGCTCGCATCTGCAGGCGGCGCACCAGTTCGATTGGGTGAGCGACCCACTCCCCGGCGATCCGAACTTCATCATGATGTAGGGCCGCTCGTCGCGCCCGATCCGACGTACGGGCGCGTGCATCGGAGCGCGCTCCGCGTGTAAAGTCGGCGCCATGAGCTCCGCGTCGGCGATCTCGACCGAACGCCTGACCGCGCTGTTTCTCGAGCTCGTCCGCATCGACAGCCACTCACGCAAGGAGCTCGCGGTGGCCGAGCGCCTCGAGCGCGAGCTGCGCGCGCTCGGCGCCGAGATCTGGTACGACGACGCCGGCACGCAGGTCGGCGGCAACGTCGGAAATCTTCTCGCGCACGTCCGCGGCACCGTCACCGCTGAGCCGCTGCTGCTCGCCGCCCACATGGACACCGTCGTGCCCGGGGAAGGTGTGAAGCCGATCATCGAGGGCGACGTCATCCGCAGCGACGGTACGACGGTGCTCGGCGGCGACGACAAGTCGGGCTGCGCGATCATCTGCGAGGTGCTGCACGTCCTCGCCGAGCAGCGGATCCCGCACGGCGACCTCGAAGTCGTCTTCACGATCTGCGAGGAGGTGGGGCTCCTCGGCGCGAAGCACCTCGACGTGTCACGGCTCCGCGCCCGCTCCGGTCTCGTCCTCGATAGCGACGCGCCGGGCTACCTCTTCACGCGCGCGCCGGCGGCGAATCACCTCGAGTTCGTCGTCCACGGCCTCGAGGCGCACGCCGGCATGGCGCCCGAGGAGGGCATCAGCGCGATCCGCGTCGCGGCCGAGGGGATCGCCGCCATGCGCCTCGGCCGCATCGACGCCGAGACGACGGCGAACATCGGCACGATCCGCGGCGGCGCGGCGACGAACATCGTGCCGAACCGCGTCGAGCTGCACGGCGAGGCCCGCAGCCACGACGTCGCGAAGCTCGAGGCGCAATGCGCGCACATGCGCGCGTGCTTGGAAGCGGCCGCCGCGCGCCACATCGTGAACTGCAGCGACGGCCCGGTGCGCGCCTCCGTCGAGTCGCGGATCTTCCGCAGCTACGAGGAGATGGCGGTGCCGGACGAGTCGCCGATCGTGCAGCTCGTCCTCCGTGCCGCGCAGGCGATCGGCGCGTCGGTGGAGAGCGCCGCGATGGGCGGCGGATGCGACGCGAACGTGCTGAACCGCCGCGGGTTCGAGGTCGCGAACCTCGGGACCGGCATGCAGAAGATCCACACCGTCCACGAGTGGCTGCGGGTGAGCGACATGGCGCGGACGGCGGCGGTCATCACAGAGATGGTTCGGCTGCGCGGGGCCGGCGCCGGCTGATTCGACCCGCGCGGCACGAAACCGCGGCGCGGAAAGCGGCGTCGCACGGCGACGCGATCTCCGCGCAGCGCGACGGTGTCAGGCGCGACGCAGGCGCGGCAAGCGCGCACCGCTCGCGACGAACACCACGCCGCCGAGCAAGCTGCTGACGACGATCACCAGAAACCACAGCGCGGCGTAGGCGACCGCGCTCGCCTGCGGCACCCCGATCTTCTGCAGGAACAAGAGATACCCCCCTTCGCGGAGCCCGATCCCGGAGAGCGTGATCGGGATCGCCGCAAGCGCGCTCACCAGCGGATGGAAGATGCAGATGTACGTGAACGGCACGTCGAGACCGAGCGCACGGGCGACGATGAACTGCGTCCCGATCTGCACGAAATGGAAGACCAGCGACACCGCCGACGCACCGACGAGCATGCCGCGGTCGCGCCAGAAGGGGCCGAGGTCGTTCTCGACGAAGCGGCGGATCCGGTGCGTGGGCGGGAGGACGAGACGGACGAGCACGGGCGCGAGCCACCATGCGAGGAAGATGCCGGCGCCGAAGGCCACCGTCACGTAGAAGAGCGGCCGCGGCAAATCGGCGTACCGGCCGCGGAAGAGGAGGAACGCCGCCGCCCCGATCGCGACCAGCACCACGAGGCCGTTCAACCGATCGAAGAGCACCGAGTTGAACGCGCGCCCGCGGCCGCCGGCGGCCTCCGCGAGGTAGAGGCTGCGCACCAGGTCGCCGCCGAGCGTGCTCGGTCCGAAAAACATGAAGAACATGCCGATGAAGTAGTAGCGGAGGTAATGAGCGAAGCTGTCGACGAGACCGACGGAGACGCCGATCAAACGCCAGCGATACGCGCTCAGCACCTGACCGACGACGTAGAGCGCGATCGCGGCGACGACGTAGCCCGAACGCGCGCCGGCGACGAGGTGCGCGCTCTCGCGAAGGTCGACCCGGCGCGCGATCAGCCAGACGGCGAGCGCGCTGACGCCGAATTGTAGAAGAATCTTCCAGCGTCCGCCGCGCGACGGCTGCGACTCGTCCGGCATGGCGCGCGAGAGTCGTGTGCCGTGGCGCAAATTGCAAGCGCGCACGTCAAGTCGCAGAGCGGATGCTCGTCGCCGCGTTGACGAGTGACGGCGGCTTGCGGCCGCGCACGCCATCGGCTGCGGGAATGGTTCGCCTACGCCGTCGGCACGGCGGGTGCATCGTCATGCGCCATGAAGCGCGAGCACCCGACGCAGCGCCGTCCGCGGCGCCAGGCAACGTCGTCACCGACGTATTTGGCGCGACGCCGCGTTCTCGTCGCCGCGCTCGCGGCTCTGACCGTCGCAACGGCGACGCGCGCGACCGCCGCGCCCGCGCACCTCGGTGACGACGCGACCACCGCGCCCGTACCGAACAGGGCACCGACGCCGCGTCTGCACGTGTCGCCCACGTCGGGAGCGGCGCCGCTCACCGTCACACTGAGCGCCCGCCGGTCACGCGACCGCGACGGCGACCCGCTGACGTTCTCATGGAACTTCGGCGACGGTACGGTCGCCGGCGGCCGAACGGCGCGCGACCCGGCGGCGTCGAGCGCCCGGGTTACGCACGTGTACACGACACCGGGCACGTACGTGGCGGTCGTCGGCGTCGCCGACGCATCTCACGTCGCGACCGCGAGCAGGACGATCGTCGTCGAGCCGCCGGCGCCACCGGCACCGCCCGTCGGCGCGCTCGACGACGGCGCGCTCGAGGGCTTCGGCGCGACGACGGCAGGCGGCGCGGGTGGCCGGACGATTCGCGTCGCGGAGCCGACAGAAGCCGCGGTCCGCGCTGCGTTTGCGGAGGCGCGCAGCGGCGGCGCGATCGTGAGCTTCGACGTCGCCGGGCCGATCGTCGTGACGAGCCGGCTGCCGTATCTCAGCGGCGCGTTCGTCACGGTCGAAGGCAACGGCGCGACGTTGATCGGCAGCGGCATCGACCCGAGCGCGCCGATTCTCGAGGTGAGCGGCCACGACGTGATCGTCCGCAACCTCCGGGTGCGGAACGGCGGCGACAACCTGCGCGCGCAAGGCGACGGCGCGTACAACGTCGTCTTCAGCCACGTGTCGTCGACCGGCGCCGCCGACGACGGCATCTCGATCGGCTACGGCGCGCACGACGTCACCGTGCAGTGGAGCTTCGTCGCCGGCAATACGCGCTCGCTCTTCGTGAAGTACGGTGCGACGACCGACGTGTCGATCCATCACACGTGGGTGATGAAGCAATGGATTCGCGGCCCGCTCGTCTCCAGCGCGGTCCGCGCCGACGTCCGCAACGTCATCGTCGAGGACTGGGCGATGTGGGGCGTGCGGTTCGAGGCCGACGCCAGCGGCAACGTGGTGAGCTCGCTCTTCGACCTCGGGCCGTACGCGCACACGATCGGGGGGAAGCCGCGCAGCGCGCTGCGGCTGATCCAGTCGGGACCCGTGTTTACCGCGGGCAACGTGTACAGCGGGCTCGCCGAGCACAGCGTCGACGGCCTCGCAACGGCGCCGCTCGACGCGCCGCCGGTGACGACGCTTCCGGTCGCCGACATGGAGCCGCTCGTGCGCGCGCGCGCCGGCTGCATGCCGCGCGACGACGTCGACCAAGCGTACATCGATCTGCACGACGGCTGGAACGTCGCGAAAGAGCTGCCGCTGCGATTGACGGCCCCCTGATCGCAGTTCGCATCGCGCGCGCGCTTGCGCGCGTATCGCCTTTTCGCTGCGGCCGTCGGTCCCTGATTGCCTTCCCGGGCGCCTGCGTCAGAATGGCGCGCTGAACGACCCGTCGTCGGTCATTCACTAGGAGGAGCAATCTATGAACCGAGAAGTTCGCGTGCGCCCCTGGCAGCTGGCGGTGCTGAGCATCGCCGGCGGCGCCATCGGCGCATTGATCTTTGCCGTCACGATTCCGGCACGGCTCGAGTCCCAAATGGAAGTCGAGATGCCGTCGTTCGCCAGCCTGGCGCAGCAGGTGATGCCGGCGGTCGTGAACATCAATACCAGCAAGACGATCACCGCCGGTCCGCGCCGGCCGTTTCCGCGCGGACAGGACCCGTTCGAGCAGTTCTTCGGCGAGGATTTCTGGCAGCGCTTCGGCGGGCGACGCGGGCCGCAGAAGCAGCGCAGCCTCGGCTCGGGGTTCGTCATCGACAACGCGGGGTACATCGTCACCAATCGCCACGTGGTGAACGGCGCCGACGACATCGACGTGCAGTTCTCGAACGGCAAGGCGTACAAGGCGAAGCTCGTCGGCGAGGACACGAAGACCGACGTCGCGGTGCTGAAGATCAAGCCCGAAGGGCGGCTGCCGACCGTGCCGCTCGGCGACTCGTCGAAGCTGCAAGTCGGCGACTGGGTGATCGCGGTCGGCAATCCCTTCGGTCTCGAGCATACCGTCACCGCCGGTATCGTCTCGGCGCGCGACCGGGTGATCGGCGCTGGCCCGTACGACGACTTCATCCAGACCGACGCGTCGATCAATCCCGGCAACTCCGGCGGACCGCTGTTCGATCAGCACGGCAAGGTCATCGGCATCGCGACGGCGATCTTCAGCCAGAGCGGCGGCAACATCGGCATCGGCTTCGCGACCCCGATCAACCTCGCACGGCAGGTCGTCGATCAGCTGCGCACGACCGGTAAGGTGGTGCGCGGGTGGCTCGGCGTCGGCATTCAGCCGCTGGGGCGCGATCTGCGGCAGGCGCTCGGCCTCGGCGATCTCGAAGGCGCTCTCGTCGCCGACGTGCAGCGCGACAGCCCGGCGGAGAAGGCGGGCTTGAAACGCGGCGACGTGGTGATCGCGCTGAACGGCAAGGCGGTGGTCGAGCCCGGCGCGCTCAGTCGCGAGATCGCGATGATGAAGCCCGGCACCGAGGTGCAGCTGCGCATCAATCGCGACGGCAAGGAGCGCGATCTGAGCGTCCGCATCGGGCAGCTCCCGGAAGATCGCGCCACGGCCGGCGAGGAGGAGTCGGACGAGGAGCTCGGTGGCGAGCCCGGCGGCGAGCGGCAGGGCCGTGGGCAGACGGTCAACGACCTCGGCCTCGCGCTCGACAACTTGACCGATGCGGCGCGCCGCCAGCTCGGCTACGGTCGCGAGATCACGGGCGCGCTCGTCACCGGCGTCGCGTCGGGGAGTCCCGCCGACGACGCCGCCTTGCGACCCGGCGACGTGATCGTGCAGGTCGACCGCAAAGACGTCGCGAACGCGAGCGCGGCGGTGCGTGCGCTCTCCGCAGCCCAGCCGCCGATCCTCCTGCTCGTACGGCGCGGCTCGAGCACGGTGTTCGTGACGATCAGTCCCGCTCGCGGTTGAGCGATGGGGCCCGCGGCGAAGCGTCGTCGTCGACGCTCCGCCGCGGCCGCGTTCCCTCGGCGAGCGGGCGCAGAGCCGCGAGCGCGCTCACCGACTGCCGATACGCGCGGTAGTACGGCGCCAGGTTTCCCGCCAGCACCGACCCGTGACCCGGGGCGAGCAACGTCGGCGCGCTCGCCTCGACGCGGTCGAGCACGCGCTGCAGCGGCACCTCCGGCGGCGTACCGTAGAACGTGCGGTAGAGCTGCACCGAGAGCGACGAGCGATCGTCGCGGATGATCGCGTCGAGGTGTCCCGGCTGCAGAAAGAGATCGCCGGTGAACGCGATCTGCGTGCGCTCCTCGACGAGCATGATGCCGTCCCATGCGTGCACGTACGGAGCATCGATGACGCGCAGCGTGCGCTCGCCCGCGGCGATCGCCTCACCGTCGCCGACGCCGCGAACGGGGCGGACGGCGAAATCCGCGAGCGAGGCCATCGCGGCACGCATCGAGGCGAGCGTCTCCGCATGCGGCGCGCGCGCGAGGAACTCGTTCAGCGCACCGCACTCGTCGGCCTCGAAGTGCAGGATTACGATCCAGCGCAGCGTGCTCGGATCGAGCACGCGCGCGATCGCGTTCCACGTGTCGTCGAAGTGGCTGCGCATACCGGTCGAGATCAACGTCGGCTCCGTGCCGGTCAGCAGGTACCCGTTGATCGAGCTTCGCCAGGGCTCGTGATACGAGCTCAAGCGATGAATGCCGGGCGCGACCTCGGCGATCGCGGTGCGACGGTCCGTGGCGTGATCGGCCATGCCCCGACGGTATCAGTCGGATCCGCTGCCGGGAATCAGCGAAGTTTCGGCGCCGCACCCGTCATCACGTAGGGCTCGCCGCTCTGGACCGTTTCGATCGCCCGCACGAGCTCGTTCGGACGCGCGTCTTTCACGAGGTAGCCGCTCGCGCCCGCCTCGAGCGCGCCGCGGACGTAGACCTCCTCCATGTGCATCGTGAGCGCGAGCACGCGCGTCTGCGGGAAATCCTTGCGGATGATGCGCGTCGCCTCGATGCCGCTCATCTTCGGCAGCGACAGATCCATCATGACGATGTCGGGCTCGAGGTCGCGGACGCGCGCGATCGCGTCCTCACCCGTCGACGCCTCGCCGACGACGAATACTCCGACCATCGAGCTGAGCACGCGCTTCAGCCCCTCGCGAACGAGCGGATGGTCGTCGACCAGCAGCAGTCGAATCGTCGGACGTTCTTCGGGTGCCCGGGCCTTCTGGTGCGAAGCATTCGTTTTCGCCATCGTCATCTCACCACCACATCGATGAAGGGGGGCAGTTCTTTGTAGACCACTCGGCGACCCCGCGCCAGCCGTTTCGACGCGGCGACATCGCTCACACGGACGCGCGCGCCTCGGCAACGCGGAGACGCTGTGGTAACACGCACGTCGACTGATGGCCCGATCTCCCGACCGCACCGTGACGGCGCTGCTCGCCGCGGCCGCCGCACGCGATCGCGGCCATCCGCTGGTGGAAGACGAGCACGTCGCGCTCACCGCCTCCGAGCTCGCGACGCGCGTCACCCGCGCCGCCGCCGTGCTCGCGACCGCGGGCATCGGTGGTGGCGACCGCGTCGCGCTCTGGCTCACGAACTCGGTCGGCTTCGTCGAGGCGTTTCTCGGCGTGCTGGCGTGCGGCGCGCAGGCGCAGGTGCTCGCGCCGGTCGCACCGGCGGCCGAGGTTCGCCGCGCGCTCGCCGAAGCGGCGGCATGCGCGCTCGTCGGCGCCGCGCAGAGCGCCGACGTCGCGCCGCCCGGGCTCGCCGCGCTGGCGGTCGAGCCCGGCGGGTTGCGCGTCGCACGGGCGCTCCGCGGCGCGCATCGCCCGCCGCGCCCGCCGATCGCGAACGACCCGGCGTTCGTCGCGTACTCCTCGGGCACGACTGGCCGCCCGCAGCCCGTCGTCCGCACGCACGAGAATCTCTGGTGGGAGGCGGAGAACATCGCCGCGGCGACCGACATCGGCCGCGCCGACGCGATCCTCGGCGTGATCCCGCTCTCGCACTCCTACGGGCTCGGCAACGCGCTCCTCACGAGCCTGCGGACGGGGGCACGGCTCGTCTTGCGACCGCGGTTCCTGCGCCGGCCGACCCTCGATCTCCTCACCGCGGGCGCGGTGACCGTCTTCCCGACGGTGCCGTTCATGGCGCGCATGCTCGTCACGACGGACCGCAGCCGACGCTGGTCACTCGACGCTGTTCGGCTCTGCATCAGCGCCGGCGCGCCGCTGACGCGCGACGTCTACGACGCCTTCCTCACGCGCTTCGGCATTCCGATCCGGCAGCTCTACGGCTTGACCGAGGCCGGCGACGTCGCGCTCAACACCGCGCCGCTCACGGAGCTCGACCCGACGAGCGTGGGCCGCCCGGTCGGAACCGTGCGGGTCACGATCGAGGACGCGAACGGCGCCGAGGTCGCGCCCGGCGCGACCGGCGAGATCATCGTCCGCAGTGACTCGGCGATGGGCGGCCCCGCGCAGCCGCTGCGCACCCGCGACGAAGGCCACTGGAGCGAGCGCGGCGATCTCGTGATCACCGGGCGTACGAGCCTCTTCATCAATAGCGCGGGCAACAAGGTGAACCCGGCGGAGGTCGAGGCGGTGCTGCGGGGTCATCCCGCGGTTGCCGACGTCGCGGTGTTCGGGACTCCGACACCGCACGGCGATCAGGTCGTCGCGGCAGCCGTGGTCCCGCGCGTGTCGTGCACGGCGGAGGATCTGCGCGTCCATTGCGGGAGGCTGATCGCATCGTACAAGATCCCGCGGGTGATCACGTTCCGCGATGCGCTTCCACGGTCGCCGCTCGGTAAAATCCTCATCGGGGAGCTGCTCGAGGACGCGTGATTCGAGGCGCCTGCACGTGGCAATCCCAGATCACGCGGCCTCGCCGTAGCTCGTCCTCCGGCATTGGCCGCGCGACCTCGCGTGATCGTGTGACGCGGTTTGACTCCATCGGCATCGCATTGTTTACGAGGAGTCTCACCCGGCGACATGAGCACGATTCCGCACAGTCTCGCATATCGCGTCGACGTCTCGGTCGCAGCGCCTCGCCGCCGCGGGCGTCGCGCTCGCGGGGCGCGGATCGGGTGCGCGTGACGCGGGAGACCGTGACACCGCCGGCTGAGGACGCGATCGCGAGCGTCTTCTCGACGCGAGCGCTGGCGGGGCGGCGGGCGCTCGTGACCGGCGGTACGCGCGGGATCGGACGTGCGATCGCGCTGGCGTTCGCGCGGGCGGGCGCGGCGGTCACCGTCACGTGGGCTGCGCGGGAGAGCGATGCGGAATCGGCGGCGGCGGCGCTGGCGCAGGTCGGCGGCGAGCACGTGGTGCGGCGATCCGACGTGCGCGACGCGCAAGCGGTGGCGGCGCTCTTCGGCGAGCTGAAGGGACGCGCACTTGATGATGCTCTCCGACGAGGCCTGGGACGAGGTGCTGGCGACGAATCTCACGGGGCCGTTTCTCTGCGTGCGGCGCGCGCTCAGGCCGATGATCGCGCAGCGCTGGGGCCGGATCGTCAACGTCATCTCACCGGCGGGGCTCGTCGGCAAAACCGGCGCGGCGAACTACGCGGCGTCGAAGGGCGGTCTTCTCAGCATGACGCGCTCGCTCGCGCGTGAGGTGGCGCGCTTCGGGATCACGGTGAACGCCGTCTGCCCGGGGATCGTCGAGACGCCGATGCTCGACGCGGTGCCGACGCACGTGCGCGAGGAGATGGCCGCGCAGATTCCGCTCGGCCGCACCGGGCGCCCCGACGAGATCGCCGCCGCCGTCCTGTTTCTCACCTCGCCGGCCGCGTCCTATATTACTGGAGCGATGCTCGCCGTCGACGGCGGGCTGGTCATGGGATGACGACAAACTCCGACGATCTGAAGCGCCGGCTGAAAGAGCTCTTGATCACGGGTCTGCGTTTGCAAGACGTCGCCCCGGCCGGCATCGCCGACGACCAGCCGATCTTCGTCGACGGTCTCGGCCTCGACTCGATCGACGCCCTCGAGCTGGTCGTGCTGATCGAGGAACATTTCGGCATCGCCATCCCCGACGAGGAGGTCGGGAAGAAAGCGTTCGCGTCGATCAATGCGCTCGCCGATTTCATCGCGGCCGAGCAGAGCCGTGGCGCCTGAGCCTGGATCCCTCGGGGCGGGCGCGCCGCGCTCGCGGCAGACGCGTTGGTGAGAGATGCAGGCTAGCGCCCCGCAGGTGGTCGTCACCGGCCTGGGGACGGTGAACGCGCTCGGGAGCTCGGTCGCCGAGTTCGCGGCCGCGCTGCGCGCGGGCACGTCGGCGATCGGACCGGTGACGCTCTTCGACACCAAAGGGTATCGCGCCCGCATCGCGGCCCAGGTACACGACGACGACGCGCCTGCGACGCTCCCGCGCGCGCTGCGGCGACGCTCGTCGCGATCCGACGTGTTCGCGCTGCGCGCAACGGCGGAGGCGCTCGCGGAGAGCGGCATCACGGACGCGGTCGCCCCGGACCGCATCGGCGTCGTCCTCGGCGGCACGACCGGCGGGATGCTGCGCGCCGAGGAGTGTCTACGCGCGCGTATCGAGGGGCGGAGCGCGCGCTACGGCGCCGATCCGATCATCGGCGCCCCGATCTCGGTCAGCGCCGACGTCGTCGCGGACGTGTTCGACCTGCGCGGCCCGCGACTCGCGCTCAGCACCGCGTGCTCGTCCAGCGGCAACGCGCTCGGGACGGCGCTCGATTGGCTCCGCCTCGGACGCGTCGACGCCGTCGTGACCGGCGGCACGGAGTCTCTCTGCCGCATGACGTTCGCGGGGTTCAACGCGCTGCACGCGCTCTCGCTCGAGCCGTGCCGGCCGTTCGATCGCCGGCGCGCCGGTCTCTCCCTCGGTGAAGGCGCGGCGATTCTCGTCGTCGAGTCCGCAACTCACGCCGCGCGCCGCGGCGCGCGCGCGCATGCCGCGCTCGTCGGCTGGGGCAACAGCGCCGACGCGCATCATCTGACGGCGCCGCATCCGCAAGGCACGGGGGCGATCCTCGCCATGACGCGCGCGCTCGCGAACGCCGGTCTCCAGCCCGCGGACATCGACTACATCAACGCCCACGGCACCGGCACGCCGCTGAACGACGCGGTCGAGGCGGCGGCGATCGGCATCGTGTTCGGCGAGGCGCCGCACCTCGCGGTGAGCTCGACGAAAGGCGCCGTCGGCCACACGCTCGGCGCCGCGGGGGCGATCGAAGCGCTGGCGACGATTCTCGCGCTGCGCGACGGCTTCGTGCCGCCGACCGTCAACCTGGAGGAGCCGGAGTCGGAATGGGCGCTCGATCTCGTGCCCGGCGGGAGCCGCGACGCGACGCTGCGCTACGCGCTCTCCAACTCGTACGGGTTCGGCGGCAACAACACCTCGGTGGTGCTCGGCCATGCGTGAGCTCGCGCGCGTCGTGGTGACCGGGATCGGCATGGTGAGCCCGCTCGGGCCGCTGCCGCGCTTCTGGCACCGCGTACGCGCGGGCGAGCACGGCTTCGTGCCGATCGACTGGTTCGACCCTGGACCGACGCCGCCCGGAACGGCGGCGCGCGTGCGCGATTGGCAGCCGAAGGACCACATCAAGCCGACGTCGCTGCGACGGATGGATCGCTTCTCGCAAATGGCGGTGAGCGCGTGTCGCATGGCGCTCGACGACGGCGCGCTGGCGCCGAGCGCGACCGAGGCGGACGCGATCGGCGTCGTGATCGGCTGCGCGTACGGGAATCTCCTCGAGACCGAGACCTTCCTCGGCGGCCTGATCGCCAAGGGGCCGGCGCTCGCGAACCCGATGATCTTCCCGAATCTCGTCCTCAACGCCGCGGCGGGCTACGTCGCGATCGAGCTCGGGCTGCGCGGCCCGAACTCGACCGTGTGCCGCAACGAGATCTCCGGCGAAGCGGCGCTCGCCGTCGCGTACGACACGATCGTGTGCGGCCACGCCGACGTCGTGCTCGCGGGCGGCGGCGACGAGCTCTCGCCCGTCCTCTTCCACGTCAACAAGGACCTCGGCGTTCTGTCACCCGGCCGTCGCCGCCGCGGCGGCGGCGCGAGCGGACGGGAATGGTCGAGCCCGTTCGACCGCGACCGCAACGGCATGGTGATGGGCGAAGGCGTCGCGATGCTGCTCCTCGAGCGTGCCGAGCACGCGCGCGCGCGCGGCGCGACGCCGTACGCCGAGCTCGTCGGCCACGCGATGCGGAGCGTCGCCGCGCCGACGCACCTCTGGCCGCGGCCGGCGGCCGTCCCCGCGATCGCGGACGAGCTGCGCCGCCTGCGCGCGGCGGACGCGATCGACGTCATCGTCTCGTGCGCCAACTCGACGCGCGATCTCGACGCGTTCGAGGCGACGCATCTGGCGGCACTTCTCGGCGAGCGCGCGCCTGGCGCGCTCGTCACGTCGGTGAAAGGCGCCATCGGCGAGTTCGGCGGCGCCGGGGCGTTCAGCGTCGCGGCCGCGGCGCTCGCCCTGCGCGATCGCGCGGTGCCTCCGCTCGCGATGCTCCGCCGCCCCGATCCGGCGTGCGCGCTGCGTCTCGCGACGACCGACGCGCCGCCACCGGCACGGGTGCGTGCCGCGCTCGTCTCCGGCACCGCCCGCGGCGGCGCTTGCACGGCGCTTCTCTTGGCGCAGCCGTGAGGAGAGGGACTGCTCCCGCGGGACGGCAGCCCGTGACGACGAGAACGGCTGCCCGCCGACGGCGTGCCGCCGGCGCGCTCGCGATCGCTCTCACCACCGCCGCGTCGTGGTGGTCCATTGCCTTCGCCGCCGACGTGATGGCGCCGTGGCACGCCGTCGCGACCGACGCTGCGCGGCAGTCCGAGGCGGGCGCCGCCGCCCCGCAGTCGCTCGCGGCGCGGGCGCGGCGGTTTCCGCCGGTCACGACGGCGCGCGCGCTCTTCGAGCAGGAGCGCGAGGTATCGCTCGTCGACGAGGTGCTGCGCGCCAGCGGCACGATCGAGTTTCGCGCTCCCGATCACATGCGGCTCGCGCTCACCGCGCCGGAGACGATGACCATCGCGGTCGACGGCGACACGCTGACCGTGCTCGACGCCGCCGGCGCGCCGGTCGCGGTCCCGCCGGAGTTCTCTGGCTTCACGCGCTTCGGCCACGTCATGACCGATCTCATGCTCGGCGGAAAGGGCCCGGAGCAGTTCCGCGAGGAGTGGCACGGTCCCGACGCGGTGACGCTCCGCCCGAGCGATCCCGCCGCGCCGTTCAGCGAGGTCGAGCTGCGCTTCGCGCCCGACGGTCCGTTCGCGACCGACGTCGTCCTGCGTGAGCGCGGCGGCGACCGCACCACGATCCACCTGCGCCCGCTGCCTGCGACGTCGGCCGCGGCGCCGCGCTCGACGCCGGGGACGAGCGCGTGAGCACGCGTGTCCCGTCGGCGGGCGACCTCGCGGCGGACTTCCTGCCGCACGCGGCGCCGTTTCTCCTCCTCGATCGGATCCTCGCAATCGACGAGCAAGGCGGCCGGTTCAGCAAGGGGCTGACCGTCGACGACCCGCTGGTCGGCCCGTCGGGCGTCCTGTCGCCGATTCTCGTCGTCGAGGCGATGGCGCAGGCGGCGGGTCTCGTCTTGATGCGGCGCGAGCCGGCGCTGCGCGCGCTCGGCAACGCCGTGCTCGCCGCGATCGATCGCTGCGAGGTGAGCGCCCCGGCGCGTGCCGGCGACGTCCTCATGGTCGAGATCACGGTCACACGCCGCTACGCCGACATGGCACGCATCCACGGTCGCGCCGTCGCCGGTGGGCAGGTGTGCGCGACCGCGATCCTGACCCTGGCATTCGCGCCCGTCCGGAGCCCCGAGGCGTGAGCCGCGGCGTCGCCGCGCTCTGTGCGGTCGTCGCGCTCGTGGTCGGCTGCGTCGCGCCGCGGCGGCCGCACGTCGGCACGGCGGCGACGCCGCAGGCGGTCGTCGCGGCGCTCGCCGCGCGCGAGCGCGCGACGCGCGGCCTGCGTCTCTCGATGACGGTGCGTCTCGTCGGCACCGAGCACGCGAGCGTCCTCCCCTCGCCCGCGTACCTCGCGATCGATGACGCCGGCGCGATCCGCCTGCAAGTGCTTTCTGCTTTCGGGATGACGGTCCTCGATCTGACGATTCGCGACGGCGGATACACCCTCAGCTTGCCGCTCCGCCAGCAAACGACGCAGGGGACGATCGATCCCGCCACGCTCGCCGATCCGGCGGTCGCGGTCTCGGATCGGATGATCGTCGCGCTCGCGCTGCTCTTCCAGCCGAAGGCGCGTCCGGACGCGTGCAGCGGGCGCGGCGCGACCATCGTCTGTCGCGTCGCGCCGGCACTGCACGCGCGCGTGACGGTGGACGACCAGCTGCGCCCGGTGCGTGAGGAGTACGTGCGCGACGACGGCACGTCGCTCCTCGTCGCCACCTACGAGGGCTACACGCGCGACGATCCGCATGCGGCGCCGACCGATCTCCACATCGCCGATCCGACGAGCGGCGCCGGCATGGCGATACACGTGCAGCGGGCGCGCCTCGCATCGGCGCCGCGCGCGTGAGCGGTCGTAGCGTCGCGGGGAGCGTCGGCGCGTGGGCCGTACGCCGGCGCCGCCTCGTGCTGCTCGGCTCGCTCGCGCTGACGCTCGCCAGCGTGCTCTCGCTCACGCGGCTCCGCCTCGACGTCGATCTGCTGTCGACGTTGCCGACGGGGACACCCGCGTTCGACGAGTACAAGCAGTTTCTCGAGACGTTCGGCTCGCTGCAGATGCTGCCGGTGCTCGTCTCCGGTGTCGAAGGCCCCGTCCTCGGCCGCGCGATCGACCGCCTGGCCGCGGGGTATCGCGCGCTGCCGCAGGTCGCGAACGTCATCGCCGGGCGAGACGCCGCCGGCGGCGACGTCCCGTTCCTCGATCCCGTGCACGTGCCGGCGATCATCCCGCGTGAGCGCCGTGACGAGCTCGCCGCGCGGCTCGAGCCCGACGCGATCGCGACCGCGGTCGCCCAGGTGAAGAAGATCCTGTCGATGCCGGGCGGCGGCGAGATGACCGAGCATCTCCGCCGTGACCCGCTCGGCCTCGCGCTCGTCGCCGGCCAGACGATCCGCGATCGCTACGCCGATCCGCTGGCGGCGGCGACGGATCCGCACATCCTCAGCCCCGACGGCACGTCGGGGCTGCTGCTGCTCGATCCCACCGGGTCGCCGTTCGACGGCGTCTTCACCGCCCAGCTCTTCGCCGGACTGGAGGCGGTCGAGCGCGACGTCCGCGCCGATCCGGCGCTTGCCGGTCTCCGGATTCTCTACGGCGGCGCCCACGCGCATGCGCGCGAGGACGCGCAGCTGATCGAGCGCGACGTCATCCGCTACACGCTCCTCGCCCTCGTCGGCGTGATCGCGATCTTTCAGCTCGGCTTTCGCAATCTCGGCATCTTGCCGTTGATCGGCTACCAGCTCGTCGCCGGGTCGCTCTTCGCGTTCGCGACGTCGGTGATCGTCTACAGCCGCTTGAACGCGCTGTCGCTGTGCTTCGCGGCGATCTTCTACGGGCTCGCGATCGACTCGGTGATCTACTTCTACGGGCGCCTCCTGGAGGAGCGGCGGACCGCCTCGCTCGACGAGGCGATCACGCGCACCTGCGCGGGACTCGGCGTCGCCAACGTCGTCGCGTCGACGACGACCGCGGCGGCGTTCGCCGTGATCGCCTTCTCGACGCTCGCGGCCGTGCGTGAGATCGGCGTGCTCACCGCGATCGGCATGCTCGTCAACATCGTCAATACGTTCGTCGTCCTGCCGGCGCTCGTGGCGACGTTCCCCGGCCGTCTCGCGGCGCCGCCGGCGGCGCCGCTCGAAGCGCCGTGGCTCGGGGCGATCGCGGCCGCGTCCTGGCGTCAGCCGTTGCCCGCGCTGCTCGTCGCCTCCGCGATCGGCGTCATCTGGATCGCGGTACGACCGCCGATTCCGGTCGATGCCGACATGCTGCACTTGCGCGCGACCGGGTCCCAGGCCGTCGCGGCCGAAGACGCGATCCAGGAGAAATTCGGCGCGCTCATCCCGGACGGCCATGCGATGGTCACGGGGCCCGACCTCGAGCAGGCGCTCGCGCGCGAGGAGCGCGTCGTCGAGTGGCTCGAGGCGCATCGTGCGCCGGGCGCGCCAGGCGCTCGCGAGTCGGTCGCAACCGACACGCGTCCCGGCAGCCGCGCAGCCGACGCGGCAGATGCGGTCCAGGGCGACGCCACGACCGCCGGGGACCCTGCTCTCGCGATCTCCGGATATCAGGCGCTCACCACGTTCCTGCCTTCGCGCGCCACCGAGGCGGCGCGACGCGCGGCCTTCGCGGAGTTGCCGTTGGCGCGCGCGCGCGCGGCGCTCGTCACCGAGCTCGCCCGCCAGCGCTTCCGCGTCGACGCGTTCGCGGACGCCGCAGCCGCGCTCGCCGCGAGCGACGCGGCGCTCCCGCGCGACCTCGACGCGCCCTGGCTGCGCCCGCTCGTGCAACGCCATCTCCGGCGCACCCCGGACGGCGTCACGCTGGCGGTCATGTTCACGCCCGCTGCGGGCGCGAGTCTCGCCGCCATCCGCGAGCAGCTGCGCGCCGACATCGGCGACGACGTCGTCGTGACCGGGCGGGCGTTCATGGAGGCGGCGCTCGCCACGGTGATCGCCCGCGAGGTCGTCGCGTTCACGGTCGCGAGCGTGATCCTGAACCTCATCATCGTGCTGCTGCAGCTGCGCGCGCTGGCGCCGGCGCTCGCCGTCATCCTGCCGACGATCGTCGTCGTCTTCGGCACGATCGAGGCGATGCATCTTGCCGGCGTCGCGTTCACGCCGATCAACTTGATCGTGCTGCCGCTGACGCTCGGCATCGGCGTCGATTACTGCGTCTATCTCGTGCAACGCTGGCGCGAGGGCGTCGACCTCGGCACGGCGGCGCGGCTCGTCGGTCGTGCCATGGCTCTCACGACGCTCACCACCATGGCAGGATTCGGATTTCTCGCCGTCTCGCGCTACCGCGGCCTCGAGGGCCTCGGGTGGCTGGCGATGACCGCGATCGCCGCCGCGTTCGCCGCCGCGATCTGCCTCCTTCCCGGATTCCTCGCCGTCGTCGCCCGCGGCCGCGACGCGCGCTGACGCCGGTCGATTCCATTGCATACGGCGACGTTCTGCCCGGACGGGCAGTGCGGCGCCTCGATGGCGGAGGTCGCGACCGTTTGCTAACACGCGCGGGGTGGCGCTCCCGAGCACGACCGCCGCCGCGCGCGATGCGGCCGCTCGCGATGGCGCCTCGGAACCCGGTCGCCCGCCGCGGCGCCGGCGCTGGGGGCTGCGCGCGCTCCTGCTGTTCGCGCTCCTCGGTGCCGCCGGGGCAATCGCGTTCCAGCGCGCAACGCGCATCGCGCCGCCGGACATGGCGCCGCCTCCCGACGAGGCGCTGCGGTTCGACGGCGGCGTCGCACGCGTCGGTCCGGCGTCGCTCGAGCGGCGCGGCGCGCTCTGGGTGATGCACCTCGCGGGCGATCCGGTTCAGCTCGGGTATCGCCACGCGCGGCTCACGGCGCCGATCATGGCCGCCGGCGACGCTCGCATGCTCGATCTCTTCGCGACGTTCGTCCCCTCGGCCGCTCTGCGTTCGGTGCTCACCACGGTCGTGCGCGCACGCTACCGCGACGTCGACCGCGGCTTCCCTGCCGAGCGGCGCGCCGAGATCTACGGCGAGTCGATCGCGTACGGCGATCGCGGCCCCGCGTTTCTGACGCCCTACCACCGCCTCGTCTATCTGCACGCCCTCTACGACATCGCGCTCGCGTTCGAACGCTCACCGCTCCTCGGCTGCACCGCGTTCGTCGCCTCCGGCGAGGCGACGCGCGCCGGCGGGACGCCGGGTCACACGATCGTCGGCCGCAACTTCGATCTCGACGTCGATCCGTGGTTCGACACCGAGAAGACCGTGCAGATCGTCGAGCCGGCGGGCCGCCTCGCCTTCGTGTCGATCGCCTGGCCCGGCCTCACCGGGGTCGTGAGCGGCATGAACGCCGCCGGAATCTGGGTGAGCGTCAACGGCGCGCGCGCGGGAACGTTCGAGGAGCACGGCGTCCCGGTCGTCTTCACCACGCGCACGATCCTCGAGGAGGCGCACACGCTCGACGAGGCGATCGCGATCGCCGTCCGCGACGCGCCGATGGCATCGCACATGCTTCTCGTCGCGGACGGCACCAGCGGCGAGTCGGCCGTCATCGAGCGTGCCCCCGGTCTCGAGCCGGCAGTGCGCCGTCGCCAGTCGGTGATGGTCGTCGCCAATCATTTCGCGGCGCCGGCGTTCGCGAGCGATCCGAAGAACGTGTTCGTGCGCGAGCACACGTCGACGGTCGAGCGCGAAGCGCGTCTCGAGCAGCTCGTCACACGCGCCGACGGCCGCGTCGACGCCTGGACGGCGGTCGCGATTCTGCGCGACCGGAGCGGCGTCGACGACGTCCCGCTGCCGCTCGGCAATCGCAACGCGATCGATGCGCTGATCGCGACCCATTCGGTCGTCGCCGATCTCACGGCACGCGTCGTGTGGGTCTCGGAAGGCCCGCACACGCTCGGGGCGTACCGCCGCATCGATCTCGGCGCTCGCCTCGGTGGTCCGATTGGCGAGCCGGCAGAGGCTCGGCGCGAGGGAGGCGCCCGTGGCGACGACGACACGCGGGCACGGGGCGACCCGGTCAATTCGGCAGCCGGCGACTCGGCGCGCGGCGCCGACGCTCGTGAACGTGCGGACGACACGCACGACGACGTCGCGGAGTACGAGGCCCGCGGCGACATTCCGCCCGACCCGCTCCTCGGCTTGCGCGCGTTGGACCGCCAGCTGCTCGGCGCCCGCATGCGTCGCGAAGCCGAACGCGAGCGGGCGCGCGGCCGGACGGATGCGGCGATCGAAGAGTTCGAGCGTGCGCTGGCGCTCCGCGGCGACGACCACCTCGCGTGGCGCGGCCTCGCCGAGACGCGCGCCGCGGCTGGCGACGCCGAGGGCGCGCGCGCGGCGTGGCAGCGCGTCGTGGAGCTCGTGCCGGAGAGCCCGGCGGCGGACGTAGAAGCGCGGCGCGGGGTCACGGCGCAGTAGCGCCACAGATTCCGCGTGCAGCGCGCCGGCGCGCTTTGCTATGGTCGCGCGATGCGGGAGGCCGAGTGGAACGGCTGACGCTCGACGTCGCGATCATCGGCGGCGGCCTCGCGGGCTCGCTGCTCGCACGCCAGCTGCGGCGCACGCTGCCGCAGCTCCGCGTCGGCGTGTTCGAGAAGGCGACCGAGAGCTCGTACAAGGTCGGTGAGTCGACGGTCGAGATCGCGAGCAACTATCTCATTCGTCGCCTCGGTCTCTCCGCGTACCTCTACGATCGCCACCTGCCGAAGAACGGCCTGCGCTTCTTCTTCGACACGCCCGCGAAGACCGCCGAGCTGCACGAGATGACCGAGGTCGGATCGGTCGCGATGCCGTTCCATCCCGCGTTTCAGATCAACCGCGCGCGACTCGAGCGCGATCTCTGGGCACTGAACGGCGCCGACGGCGTGGCGCTGCGAGCCGGCGTGCGCGTGCACGACCTGGAGCTCGGATCCGATGGCGCGCAGCATCGCTTCGCATTTCACGGCGACGGCGTCGACGGCCGTTGCGAGAGCCGCTGGCTCGTCGACGCGGCCGGGCGCGCGAGCCTCGTCGCGCGCGCCAAGGGTCTGCGCGTCCCCGAACGCGAGCATGCGATCGCGGCGGTGTGGGGACGTTACACCGGCGTTCGCGACCTCGACCAGTTCGGACCCGAGAGCTTCCGCGCGCGCGTCCGCCATAGCAGCCGCATGCTGTCGACCGTCCACTTCTGCTATCCCGGCTACTGGATCTGGTTCATCCCGCTGAAGGAGGGCGTCACGAGCGTCGGTGTCGTCGGCGATCGCGACGCCGTCGACGGCCCGTGTCGTACGAGGACCGGGTTCACCGAGTTTCTCGGGCGTCACCGCGCAGTCGCGTCGCTGCTCGATCACGCGGAGATGCTCGACGTCGGCAGCTACGCGCACCTCGCCTATGCGACGAGGCGTTTCTTCAGCAGCGAGCGCTGGGGTCTCTCCGGTGAAGCGGCCGCGTTCGCCGACCCGTTCTACAGCCCCGGCAGCGACTTCATCGCGCTCGAGAACGACTTCTTGACCGACCTCATCCGGCGCGACGCCGCGGGCGAGGACGCCGCCGCGCTCGCCGAGCGCGTCGAGCTCTACGACGAGTTCATGCGCTTCCGGCACGAGGCGG
>VBKW01000423.1 GCA_005879405.1 Deltaproteobacteria bacterium | reverse complement strand
CGCGAGGAACCGCAGGGCGAGCTCGCTCATCGGCCCGGCGCGGGGAACAGGCGCTCCCACGGCCGGAGCACGGGGTCGATCCCACGCAAGCACGACAGCAGGATGGCCGCGTGACGCTTCTCCATCCGTTGCAATGCCGGCGCCACCTCCTGAGCACGTGCCGGGTCGCGCTTCTCCAGATACCCCGCGATGGCGGCGGTCAGTGCGTCGAGGTCGTGCAGATCGCCGAGCGTCGTCTGCAGCTGGTGCAGTGTCCCGATGTCGCGCGTGGCGACGCGCGGGAAAGCCGGCCGGAGCTCCTGCATCAGGTAGCGGAAGCGTTTCAGCGCGATGCGCATGCGGTGGAGCGTCTTCGAGTCGTTCGGATCGACGGCGGCGCGCATCTCGCGCAGGCGCTCGAGCGCGCGGCGTGCCGCACGTCTGGCGAGGCGCCGGTCGTCCGCGCCCGTTCCATCCCGGCGCGCGGCTTTCGCCAGACGACGGAGGTCACGACACACGCGCTTGGCCGACATGCCCGCGAGGCGCTTTCGCGTCTTTCGCCCCATGCGCCGATCGCGCCCGGCGACCTCGCTCGCGAGCGCGCGGACGACGGGGTTTCGGCTACCGATCCGCCGCAGCATCTCACGCTGCGCCGTGGCGTCGCGGACCGGTCCGAGCCGGTCGAGGAGCTTCTCGATCCGTCGCCTCGGCCGTCGCACCTTCTTCCGCCCGACAAAGACCTCGAGGCCCTCGAGCACGGCGAGGAGATGGCGCGAGGCGGTTCGGAGGTCGTGCACCACCGGCGCGGACTGGCTCGCGCGCGCCCGTGCGCTTTCCTTCAGTCGCTTGCGGAACTTCTTGCGGCGATGCTCGAGCGCGTCGAGGAGCACGTCGAGCGGGTGCGCCGCGCCATCCCTTCCGCGGTCGCGGCCGCGGAAGCTCGAGACGACGCGCCGTCGCGGGCCGTCGACGGTCTGCAGCGTCACGGTGTGTTCGGCCGCCATGGTTCTGCTCCCGTCGAGTGGTCACTCATGACTCGGATCGCCGCAGCACGACGTCGAGCCACGGCGCGTTCTCGATCGCCCGCACGCCGGGCAGCGACCAGAGAAGCCGCCATCCAGCTTTGACGAGCGCCTCCTCCGCCACCGCCCAGACGCGCGTCGTCTCGTCGGAGAGCCGCACGAGCGTATCGGGCCGCACCTCGATGGTCCCGAAGCCGTGCGCCGTGAGGAGGCGCTCCATCGTCGGCGGCGTGTAGCCGTAGAGATATGGGAAGCCGAGGAGGTTGTTCCAGGCGAGGGCGCCGCGCAGCACGTCCGCGAGCGGCTCCGCCAAGCGCCGGAGCACGGCGATCGCGCGTCGGTAGCAGAGCCCGTTCGGCACGCGCAGGACGAGAATGCCGCGGTGACGTAGGAGCCGCGCGACCACGCGGAGGGTCGCGCCCGGATCCGGCAACTGGTCGAACGTGTTCCATATGGCGACCAGATCGAAGGACGCGGCGGGCTCGTCCAGCTCGTCGACCGTACCGCGCACGACGTGCAGGCCGCGCGCGCGGCAGTAGGCGACGACCTCCTCGCCGGGATCGACGCCGCGTGCGTCCCACCCGGCGTCGCGCGCGACGTCGAGAAAGCCGCCGACGAAGCTGCCGACCTCGAGCACGCGCCCGCCGGGCGGCGGCATCCAGTGCGCGAGCGTCCGTACCTTGTCGCGGAAGAGCGTGCGCTGGCCCCCGAGCAGCGCGTCGAGACGCGCCGGCTCGTAGGCGTCGTGCGCGTACGCGCGGGCGATCACCCCAAGGGTCGGGCGCGGGTCGCGGAAGAGGAGCCCGCACGCCGCGCAGGCGACGACGTTGGTGACGAAGCTCTGCGTGAAGTCGGTGCGATCCTCGAACGCCCCACGCGGCACGCGATCTTCGAGGCGGCGCAGGTGGAACCGCCGGACCCAGTCGAGCTGCGCGCGGATGTCGCGAGCGTCGCACACGATCTCGACCCGCGCGCCGCCGCAGACGGCGCAGGAGGGATACTCGACCGCGGCGGCCCGCTCGAGCCGGGCGCGGGTTTCGACCCACTCGATCGAGACCTCGTATTCGGGATCGGCGTCGCCCGGGCCCGCGTTCCACGTGAGCGGCGTCTTCCGCCCCTCACCAGACGCTCGCCGGGCGATCTCCTCGAGACGCGCGATCGCCGCGTCCTCGGAGCGGAAGGCGGGATCGAAGAACGCCGTCCGGAAGCGCGCGCCGAACTCTGCGCGCTCGAGATGCCCGGGCGCTTGTCCCTTGCGTGCGGTGGTCATCGCGGCGCCGCCCTGCGACCATCGTACGGAGGCCGCGCGCGACAGGCGAATCGGCGCTACTGATGCGTGTCTTCGTCTGGCGAAAGCGCGCTCTTCAAGCGCATGCGCCCGACGGGCAAGGGCAACACGTTCTGGTTCGAGCTGCCGCTCGAATGCGCTGCAATCGCGTCCGCGGCGTAGATCTCGG
>VBKW01000422.1 GCA_005879405.1 Deltaproteobacteria bacterium | reverse complement strand
ACGTGACGAGGCTCCTCGGCTCGATCGAGACCGCTGCGCTGTGCTGCTCGATCAGTACCTACGCCGGCTCGGCTCGCAGGCGGGGCGCGGCGAGCGCTGGGTGGGATTGCCGCCGAGTTCTTACGGCGGCAATCGCATCACGCCCTCGGGTTCGCGCGTGTCGACGACTATGCGCGCGAACGTCTCGGCATGTCCGGGCGAGAGCTCCAGGATTGTGGGCGTGTCGCACGAGCGCTCGAGGTACTGCCAACGCTCTCCGCCGCGTTCAACCGAGGCACCCTCTCGTGGACTCAGTTGCGGTTGCTCGTTCCCGTCGCGCGCAAAGAGACAGAGCACGCGTGGCTGGCGATCGCAGAGGGGCGCACGGTTCGCGCTCTGGAGGCCCTTCTCCGCGACGCGAACGCGCAGGTGCGGGTGGAAGACGGGGCGATCGTTCCGCCGCCGCCCACTCACGCGACGCCCGCTGCCCTTGACGCCAGCACGAGTGCAAGTCGTATCGAGCGATGCGGGCGGCCGCTGGTCGACGGAGCACGCCGCAAATGGCGTCAGCCGCCGGCGCTCGGAGCTTCCGTCGTCGGCACCGGCGACTGCTCCGTCGGCTGCTTGCCGTCGACACGCAGCTTCAGCTCCTTGCCGACTTTGAAGAACGGCACCCGCTTCGCGGCGACCGGGACGAGGGCGCCGGTCTTGGGATTGCGGCCTTCGCGCGCTTGGCGGTGCTTCACGACGAAGCTCCCGAAGCCGCGGATCTCGATCCGCTCGCCGCGCGCGAGCGCCTCGGTCATGCTGTCGAAGACCGCGTTCACCATGACCTCGGCGTCGCGGCCGGAGAACCGCGGATAGAGCTTCACCACCTCGTCGATCAGGTCGCGCTTGGTCATCGATCCGTTGGTGCCTTCTGGTGTCGTGGCCATGATGCCTCCTTGCGCGTTCAGCGCGGGAAGGGTCCGCCGTAGAGCAGCTGGAGCCCGAGCGTCGGACGCAGCGGGAAGAGTCCCGACGGGGCGAAGTTGAAGAGGAGCCGCCACCACCACGGCTCGTGCCCGAGCGAGGCGTGGCTGACGTGCGGCTCGCCGACGATGCCGCCGCGCTCGGCGGCCATCGCGATCGCGTCCTGGAGCCCACCGAGCTTGTCCACGAGGCCGAGGTCGTGCGCCTGCTCGCCGGAGTAGATGCGGCCGTCGGCGAGCGCGCGCACCTTGCCCGGGTCCATCTTCCGTCCGTCGGCGACGGCGGCGATGAACTGCGTGTGCACGCTGTCGATCATCTGCTGGAAGATGGTGCGCTCCTCGTCCGTCAACGGCCGCACCGGAGAGCCCATGTCCTTGTACGCGCCCGCCTTCAGCACCTCCGCCTGGACGCCGATCTTCTGCAGCAGCTCCTGGACATTGCCCAATTCCATGATCACGCCGATCGAGCCGGTGAGCGATCCGGGATTGGCGACGATCGCATCGCACGCGCTCGCGACGTAGTAGCCGCCCGATGCCGCGACCCCGCCGAGCGACGCGATGACCGGCTTCTTGCCCCGCAGCTCGGTGATCGCGTGGTAGATCTCTTGCGACGCGTCGACGCCGCCGCCGGGCGAGTCGACGCGGACGACGACGGCTTTGACCGACGGCGCGTGCTGGAAGTCGCGCAGCGCTTCGACGACGTCGTCACTCGAGGTGATGACGCCGCTCACGTCGACGACCCCGACGCGGCCCGCGAGCGCGAGCGCCGACGAGAGTCGGCCTTCGGTGCCCCAGGTCAGCGCGAACGTGGCGAGAAAGACCAGAACGATGACGGTGCACAGGACCGCGATACCGCGCGCGATGGGGTGCCGTGCCGCCATGCTGCCTGGCCGTTACTTGTCGACGTCGCTCTTCGCTTTGGCGGGGCGGTCGCCCTCGTCGCGGTCGAGCCGTAGCTCCTCGCTCAGGATGTCCTCGAACGAGAACTTCGCGCCCTCACGCTCACGCCGCAGATAGGTGTCGACCTCGTCCCGCTCCTCGCTGCGGCGGAGCGCCTTGATGCTGAGCCCGATCCGACGCTCGCGCGCGTCGACGTGCGTCACCTCGGCCTCGACCTTCTCGCCGACGTGGAACAGCTGCGCCGGCTTGTCGACGCGCTCGGTCGAGAGCTGGCTCACGTGGATCAGACCCTCGAGCCCCTCCTCGATCTCGACGAAGACGCCGAAGTCCGTGACGCTCGTGACGGTGCCCTGGATCTTCGAGCCGATCGGGTAGCGTGCCGGCACGCGGTTCCAAGGATCCTCGGCGAGCTGCTTCACGCCGAGGGAGATGCGCTCGTTCTCGACGTCGATCGCGAGCACGACCGCCTCGACCTCGTCGCCCTTCTTGTAGAGCTCCGAGGGATGCTTGACCTTCTTCGTCCAGTGCAAGTCGGAGATGTGCACCAAGCCGTCGATGCCCTCCTCGACGCCGACGAACACGCCGAAGTCGGTGATGCTCTTCACCCTGCCGGTGATGTGGCTGCCGACGGGATGATTGATGCGCACCATCTCCCATGGATTCGGCTCCGTCTGCTTCAGACCGAGCGAGATGCGACGGTTCGCCGGATCGACGTCGAGGATCAGGACCTCGACCTCGCTCTGCGGCTGCAAGACCTTCGAGGGATGGCTCACCCTCCGGGTCCAGGACATCTCGGAGACGTGGATCAGCCCCTCGACACCCTTCTCGAGCTCGATGAAGGCGCCGTAGTCGGTGAGACTCACGACCTTGCCGTGCACTTTCATGCCGACGTGGAAGCGCTCGGCGACGGTCGACCACGGATCCGGCAGGATCTGCTTCATGCCGAGCGACACGCGCTCGCGATCGGGATCGTACTTGAGGACGACGACGCGCACCTTGTCGCCGACGTTCACGACCTCCGACGGATGGCCGATCCGGCCCCACGACATGTCGGTGATGTGCAAGAGGCCGTCGATGCCGCCGAGATCGACGAAGGCGCCGTAGTCGGTGATGTTCTTGACCGTGCCCTCGAGGATGACGCCTTCCTCGAGAACCTTCAGCGTCTCGCCTTTCAGCGACTGGCGCTCGCGCTCCATCACCGCACGGCGCGAGACGACGACGTTGCCGCGCGAGCGATTGAACTTGAGGATCGCGAAGCGCGCGCGCTGGCCGATGAAGCGATCGAGGTTGCGGGCCGGGCGAAGATCGGCATGCGAGCCGGGCAGAAACGCCGGCACGCCGATGTCGACTTTCAAGCCGCCCTTCACCTTACCGACGATCGTGCCTTCGACCGCGCCTTCTTTCTCGTAGGCCTTCTCGATGTCGCGCCAGACGCGGAACTGCTCCGCCTTCTGCCGCGAGAGCACGATCCCACCGTCCTCGGACTCGGAGCTCTCGAAGTAGACGTCGATGTCGTCGCCTTCTTTGACGTCGATCGAGCCGTCACGCGCACGAAACTCGTGAATGCCGATCTGCCCTTCCGACTTGTAACCGATGTCGACCGTGACGTTGTCACGGCCGACATGCACGACGCGTCCGCGGACGATCTCCCCGGGTTTGACCGCGCGCAGACTCTGCTCGAACATGCTGCCGAAGTCGTCGCCTCCGGCGCTGTTCGCGCGCTGGTCGTGCTTGTCTTCACTGTTCAACTGCACACCCCCTGGGATCAAGAACTCCTCCCCTCCCTCAACGCAGCATTCCTCCTTACCGCCCTCTTCCTGGAAGTTCAAGGTCTTGCGCGTGCGCGGACCGTCTCCAACATGCGTGCGACGACCATCTCGGGCGTAAGTGCGCTGTTGTCGATGACGATCGCATCCGCCGCGGGCCGAAGCGGCGCTATCGCGCGCTCGCGATCGCGTCGATCGCGGGCGTCGATCTCTCTGCGCGCCGTGGTGACGTCGCTCGCAATACCGCTCCCCGCATCCTGCGCCTGTCGGCGCCGCGCTCGCTCCTCTGCATGTGCCGTGAGAAAGAATTTGTATCGCGCGTCCGGGAAGACGACCGTCCCGATGTCCCGTCCATCCATCACGATCGCACCGTCCGCGGCGAGCGCCCGCTGGCGCTCGACGAGACGCTCGCGCACGAGCGCGTGCGTCGCGATGCGCGACGCCCACACACCCGCGTCGGTGGCGCGCAGGTCCGCCGTCACGTCGGTGCCGTCGAGCAGCACGCGTGTGCCCTTGGGGTCGGCGACGAACGTGACTTGTGCCACCAGATCGGCAACCGCCGCCGCGTCATCGGGGTCGATCCCGAGGCGCCGCGCCGCGAGCCCGACGGCGCGATACATCGCGCCGCTGTCGACGTACGTGAAGCCGAGCGCGGCGGCGAGCCGGCGCGCCGCCGTACTCTTCCCCGCCCCCGCCGGCCCGTCGATCGCGATGACGTTCTGCCCCGCGATTGATTTTGCCCCCGCTCCCTGCGCTCGCGATGGGCGTCGCGGCCGGGAGTGCATCCCGGCCGCTCCTTTTCCCTTCTTCCGCGTCACGGGGCGGTCGCGCGGCGGAGGAGGTCGTAGAAGCCGGGGAACGAGACGTCGGCGCACTCGGCGTCGGTGATCGTGACCGGAGCGCTCCCGACGAGGGCGGCGACGGCGGCGGCCATCGCGATGCGATGGTCGCCGTGCGAGTCGACGGTCGCGCTGCCGAAACGCGTCGGTCCGTCGATGACGAGCCCGTCGGGAAGCTCCTCGACACGCGCTCCGAGACGTCCGAGCATCTCCGCCATCACCGCGACGCGATCGCTCTCCTTGACGCGCAATTCCGCGGCGTCGCGCACCTCGGTCCGTCCTTCGGCGCACGCGGCGGCGACGCACAGGATCGGGAACTCGTCGATCGCACGCAGGAGGAGCTCGCCGCCGATCGACGCGCCATGCAGGCGCGCGCTCCGCACGACGACGGTCGCGCGCGGCTCGCCGCCGGCGTCGGGCTCCAGCTCGACGTCGACGTTCGCGCCCATCATGGCAAGCGCGTCGAGGAGGCCCGTGCGTGTCGGGTTCACGCCGATGCTGGGGAGACGGAGCTCCGACCCCGGGACGACGAGGGCGGCGACGATCAGAAACGCGGCCGACGAGAAGTCGCCGGGAAGCATGACGGTCGTGCCGCGGAGCTCCTGGGGACCGACGAGCGACACGGTGCGCGACGCACGCGTGAGCCGCGCGCCGAAGGCCGCGAGCATACGCTCGGTGTGATCGCGCGACGGCGCCGGCTCCGTGACGCTCGTGACGCCGGACGCCTGCAGCCCCGCGAGCAGCAGCGCCGACTTCACCTGCGCGCTCGCCACCGGGAGGTCATGCGCCGCGCCGCCGAGCGGGCGCCCAGCGATGCGAAGCGGCGGCCGGTCGTCCGCGCCCTCCGCGACGACCGCGGCACCCATGCGCGCGAGCGGCGCGAGGACGCGGCGCATCGGCCGGCGGCGCAGCGACGCGTCGCCGTCGAGGCGGCTTGCAAACGGTCGGCCGGCGAGCAGTCCGGCGAGGAGCCGTATCGTCGTGCCGGAGTTCCGGCAGTCGAGCGTCGCTCCCGGCGCGCGGAGCCCGTCCCACCCGCGGCCGTCGATACGCAGCGTCGCTCCCGTGGTCGTGATCGCCACGCCGAGCGCCGTGCAGGCGTCGAGCGTCGCGCGGTTGTCGGCGCCACCGGCGAATCCCTCGACGACCGTCGCGCCGCGCGCGATCGCGCCGAGAAGCAGCGCGCGATGGGCGATCGACTTGTCGCCCGGAACGGCGAACGCGCCATGCAGACCGCGCGCTGCCGGTGTGATCGTGATCGCGCTCACCGCCCCCGCGAGCGGCGCGCGCCGCGGCGCGCGCGCAAGCGCCCCGGCACGGCCGCCGATGCCGCGCCGAGGCGACGGCGCGTCGTCTGCGCACGCGTGAGCTCGCCGGCAATGGCGACGCCGTCGCCGAGCGCGATCGCATCGCGCAGCCGCTCGAGCGTCGCGCTGAAACCGTCGAGGGCGCGCAGCAGCTCCGCACCGTTCGCGAGAAAGATGTCGCGCCACATCTCCGGCGAGCTCGCCGCGATCCGCGTCCAATCGCGGAACCCGCCGGCGGCGTACGCGAGCGCATGCCGCGCGCCCTGCCGGTCGGCATCGGCCACGGCGTTGACGAGCGCGAACGCCGCCACGTGCGGCAGATGGCTCACGAGCGCGAAGATCCGATCGTGAACCGCTGCGGGCATCTCCTCGACGCGCATGCCCGCCGCCTCCCAGAGCGCGTGTACGCGCCGCCGCGTCGTCGCTGCGGTGCGCACGCCGGGTGTCACGATACACCGTCGCCCTTCCAAGAGGTCGGGGAGCGCCGCGGCGGCGCCGGAGTGTTCCGTGCCGGCGATCGGGTGGCTGCCGCAGAACCGCCCGGCGCCGACGCCGAGGACACGCTCGACAGCAGCGACGACCGGCGACTTCACGCTGCCAGCGTCAGTGATCACCGCCGTCGGCGGCAGCGCACGCGCCAGCGCCCCGACGACGGGTGCGATCGTCTGCACCGGCGCGGCGACGACGACCAGATCGGCGCCGCGCGCGGCGCGCTCGGGATCACGCTCGGCGCGATCGATGATGCCGCGGCGACGCGCGACGCGCAGGTTCTCCGCCGAGCGCCCGAGCCCGACCACCTCGCCGACGACGCCGCGCGCACGCAACGCCAACGCCAGCGAGCCGCCGATCAGGCCGACGCCGGCGATGACGAGGCGATCGGCGATCCGTTTCACGTCCGCGGTCCGAGCACCGCGGCGAGGCCGTCGACGAAGCGTTCGTTCTCGGCCGGGGTGCCAACTGTCACGCGCAGATTGCGCGGCAGCCCGTAGACCTCCATCGGTCGCGCGATCACGCCGCGGCGCAGCAGCGCCTCGTAGACGCGCGCGCCCTCGCCGACGTCGATGAGGAGGAAGTTGGCCCAGCTCGGCACGTACGGGCGCCCGAGACGCTCGCAGCTCGCGCACAGGAACGCGAGCCCGTCGCGATTGTTGGCGCGCGTGCGCTCGACGTGCGCCGTGTCGTCGAGCGCCGCCAGCGCGGCGACTTGCGCCAGCGAGCTCACGTTGAACGGCTGCCGAATGCGGTTCAGCACCTCGATGACCTCGAGCGGACCGACGCCGTAGCCGATCCGCAAGCCCGCGAGGCCATAGATCTTCGAGAACGTCCGCAACGTGATGAGCAGCCGCCCGCGACGATGGTACGCGAGCGAATTCGGATACTCTGGATCCTCGACGTAGTCCGCGTACGCGTCGTCGGCGACGATCACGACGTCCGACGGGACGGAGTCGAGGAAGTCCTCCCACTCGTCGCGCGGGTAGATCGTGCCCGTCGGGTTGTTCGGGTTGGCGAGAAACACGATACGCGTGTGGCGGCCGATCGCCTGCGCGATGGCGTCGAGGTCATGAGTGTAGTGCTTCAGCGGGATCGGTCGCGGCGTCGCGCCGGTCGCCTGCACGACCATCTGGTAGATGACGAACGCCTGCTCCGCCATGATCGCGTCGTCGCCGCGCCGCAGGAACGCGCGCGCGACGAGCTCGATGATGTCGTTCGAGCCGTTGCCGAGGATGATCGCGTCCGCGGCGACCCGGTGGCGCTCGGCGAGCGCGCGGCGGAGATAGAAGCCGCTGCCGTCCGGATAGCGGTTCAGCGAGCTGAGCGCCTGCTCAATCGCGGCCAGCGCGCGCGGCGACGGCCCGAACGGGTTCTCGTTGGAGGCGAGCTTGATCGAGCCGGTGATGCCGTACTCGCGCTCGAGCTCCTCGAGCGGCATCCCCGGCGGGTACGCGGCGAGCTTCTGGATCCACTCCGGCACGAGGGCACGGAGATCGAGCGCGTCGTGCGTCTCGGCAACGGCGGTCGTGTCGATCTTTTCGTGCGTACTCATCGTCCGGCAGGATACGAGCCGAGAATCTTCATCATCGTCGTCAGCGGCGTCATGCGCGCGAGCGCGCTCCGCACCCGCGGCTCGGTGCGGTGGCCGCGGAGGTCGAGGAAAAACACGTATTCCCACGGCCGGCCGCGCAGCGGCCGCGACTCGATCTTGTGCAGGCTGACACGGGCGCGCGCAAGCGGCTGCAAGAGCTTGGCGAGAATGCCGACCTCGTCTTTCACAGTACAGAGCACCGACGTCTTGTCGTCGCCGGAGCGCGCCGACGCGTCGGTGGTGCCGAGCACGAAAAAGCGCGTGACGTTGGCGGTGACGTCCTGGATGTCGGCCGCGAGCACCCGCAACTCGTACCGTTCCGCCGCCATGCGGCTCGCGATCGCCGCCGCATGCGGGTCGGCGGCGGCGAGCTCGGCGGCGCGGCTCGTGCTCGGCGTCTCCTCGATCGCGACCTGCGGGAGATGCTCGCCGAGCCAGTGGCGGCACTGCGCGAGACCTTGCGGATGCGAGAGCACGCGACGCACATCGGAGAGCTCAGCGGCGCGACTCAGCAGGCACTGTCGCACGTCGAGCAGCACCTCCGCGGTGATCTGCAGCGGCGACTCGACGAGGAGATCGAGCGTCGAGGTGACGGCACCCTCGGTCGAGTTCTCGACCGGCACGACGCCGAAGTCGGCGCGCCGATGCTCCACCTCGGCGAAGACCTGCGGAATCGATTCCACGGGCGTCAGCGTCGCCGCGGCACCGAATTGGTCGCGCGCGGCAGCGTGCGTGAACGTCCCTTCCGGCCCGAGGTACGCCACCGTGAGCTCCGTCTCGAGGGCGCGCGACGCGGAGATGATCTCGCGGAACACGGCACGCACCGCGTCGTCGGTGAGCGGTCCCTCGTTCAGCGTCCGCAAACGGTCGAAGATGCGCTTCTCGCGACCCGGTACCCAGAACCCATTGGCATCGCCGGCGCCGCGTGCCGCCTTGCGCCGGCCGATCCGCTGCGCGACGCGGGCGCGCTCGTTCAAGAGCCGCACGATGCGCTCGTCGATGCGGTCGATCTTCACGCGCTCCTGATCGACGTCGCTCTTCATTGCTGCGTCGCTCGCAGTCTCCAGAGGCCGTGACACGTAGCCCACGTGTACCCGCATTGCAATTCAATCAAGACTGAACCGGACATCGACGGTCACGCCTTGCCCTCCATCGTTGGAACCCTCGAATCTGTGCCAGACTTCGATGCCGTCACCTCTCTGAATGACGGCGTGGCTGGTATCGATCGGGTGTTCTCGGAATAGCCATGGCACCTGCAGCTCAGATCTTGCCGCCAACTTTCGGCGGAACTCAGACTCCGCGACGAGAGGAGCCAAGTTCTCATGTTGGAAGCTCCGGCGGTGACGGCTGAAAAGAACGTCATGGCCCGAGAGCTCGTGGAGAACGATCGTATATTGCCAGCTGATCTCTTTCCCATCGGGCGCAATCTGTTTACGTATGTCGGCGACCTCCCACGCGATCGAATCAGACGATCCCTTCCACTGGCGTGACGTGTCGTCTCCGCTTGGCGCGCACGCTGACACTGACAGCGCGGTGAACAGGACGCAAAAGCGACGCCAGTCCGGCCGTACGCGCATCACTCGACGTAGCGGCCGATGCGCCGATATTTCTCGTATCGCCGGGCGAGTAACGCCGGCAGCGACTGCGCTTTGAGCTCGGCGAGATGCCGCGCGATCGCGCGCTCGAGCGCCTCGCCGGCGCGGCGCGGGTTGCGGTGCGCGCCACCGACCGGCTCGCTCACGACCTCGTCGATGACGCCGAAGCGATAGAGGTCGCGCGCGGTGAGGCGCAGCGCCTCGGCGGCGCGGGCGACGTTGTCCGGCGTCCGATCGCGATAGAGAATCGCCGAGCAGCCCTCGGGCGAGATGACCGAGTAGCAAGAGTACTCCTGCATCAGGAGACGGTCGGCGAGACCGAGGGCGAGCGCGCCGCCGCTGCCGCCCTCGCCGATCACGACGCTGACGATCGGGACACGCAGGAGCGCCATCGCGCGCAGCGTGTGCGCGATGGCCTCCGCCTGTCCGCGCTGCTCGGCGCCGACGCCGGTGTACGCGCCTTGGGTGTCGATGAACGTGAGGATCGGCATGCCGAGGCGCTCCGCCATGTGAAAGAGGCGCAACGCCTTTCGGTA
This sequence comes from Deltaproteobacteria bacterium, assembly GCA_005879405.1. Taxonomy (GTDB): domain Bacteria; phylum Desulfobacterota; class Binatia; order UTPRO1; family UTPRO1; genus DP-19. The sequence continues at coordinate 1,262 of VBKW01000422.1, read as the reverse complement.
GCCCTCGGGACTCGCCATGCCGAAATTGCGGCTCAACCGCTCCTGCGTCGAGTGGCCGCGCTGGTGGCCGATGACCATGACCGGTTGGCGGTGGTAGGTACCGATGCCGCCGACGATCGCGGGATCGTCGCCGAACGCCCGGTCGCCGTGGAGCTCGAAGAAGTCGGTGCAGAGGCGCTGCACGTAGTCGAGCGTCTGCGGCCGGTCGACGTGGCGCGCGAGCTCGACCCGCTGCCACGCGGACAGCGCCTCGTAGAGTGTCCCTTCGAGCTCTCGCCGCTCGGCCTCGAGCCGGCGCAGCTCGCGCGTATCGGCGCCGCTGCGATCGCGCGTCCGCCGCAGCGTCTCGATGCGCGTGTCTAGCGCGGCGAGAGGGAGCTCGAAATCGAGATAGGTGACGGCCACGGCTGCTCGAGCCACGTCGTCGCGCGCGCGAGGAGCGCGTCGCGCGCGCGTTCGGGGTGGAACCACTCGATCGCCGGCTCGGCACGGAACCAGGTGCGCTGGCGCTTCGCGAGCCGGCGGGTCGCGCGCGCGAACGCCGCACGCGCCGTGACGAGGTCGCACGCGCCGGCGAGATACGCGCCGATCTCGCGATAGCCGACGCTCTGGAGCGGCGGCAACTCGGGGCCGTAGCCGCGCGCCCAGAGCGCCCGGATCTCGTCGAGGAGACCGCCGGCGAGCATCGCGTCGCAGCGTACCTCGATCCGCGCCGCCAGCTCGTCATACGGCCGGCGGCAGCCGAGCACGAGGGCGTCGACATCGCCGCCGGCGAAACGATGCTCGTCCTGCCAGGCGCTGATCGGACGTCCCGTGAGCGCCGCGACCTCGAGCGCACGGACGATGCGGAAGAGATCGCGCGGATGGAGACGCGCCGCCGCATCGGGGTCGACGGCGCCGAGTCGCTGGTGCAACGTGCCGGCACCATCGCGCTCCTCGATCGCGCGGAACTCGGCGCGCAGCTCGGGAGACCGCGGCGGCGAGGGAAAGAGACCGCGGAGGAGCGCGCGCACGTAGAGTCCCGTGCCGCCGCAGACGATCACCGGGCGGCCGCGGCGCTGGATCTCGCGCGCGGCGGCGCGCGCGTCCGTGCGGTAACGGGCGGCGTCGAACGCCTCGTCGGGATCGACGACGTCGAGGAGATGATGCGGCACGCACGCCCGCTCGGCGGCGGTCGGCTTCGCCGTCCCGACGTCCAGATACCGGTAGACCTGGCGCGAGTCGGCGCTCACGATCTCGCCGCCGACGCGCGCCGCCAGCTC
>VBKW01000424.1 GCA_005879405.1 Deltaproteobacteria bacterium | reverse complement strand
AGGATGATCGGCGTCGCGCGGGTGGCCGCTGAAGACCTCCGGGAGGCGATGGAAGTCGAACAACCGCGCCGCCTCGAATTGCGCCCGCGACAAACGCTCGGCGGAGCCGTGCAGGCCGTAGCGGACGAAGCCGAGCACGAAGCTCGCCTGCTCGACCGGCCACACGGAGCCGCGATGGTAGCTGTACGGATCGAACGCCGGGTGCTCCGCCGAGAGCGTACGGACACCCCAGCCGCTGAAGAGATCGGGAGCGAGCAGACGGTCGGCAGTGCGCGCCGCGCGCTCCGGATCGACGATGCCGGTCGCCAGACAATGGCCGGGATTGGAAGTGATCGAACCGATGAGACGCCCCTCGGGGTCCAGACCGAGGGCAGAGAACACTTCGTCTTCCATCCAGAATGCGTCGTTGAAACGCTTCTTCAGCTCGCCGGCTTCGCGGTAGAGCCGCCGCGCTCCATCCTTGTCACCGAGCCACCACAGCACCTCCGAGAGATGGAGCTTCGCGAGACAGACGAAGCCTTGCTCCTCGCACGTGGCAATCGGCGGCTCCGCCTGTGATAGTAGAAGCCGCCGTGGCGCGCGGCGTAGGTGTCGAGCCAGCGCAGGCCGTCGAGCGCCGGCCGCACGAAGCGCCGGACGAGCTCGCGGTCTCCCGTCCAGTGCCAGAGCTCCGCGACGACGACGGGGTAGAAGCCCGACGTCGTGACGGAGCCGTAATACCGGCGGCGTGGATCGCACCCGAGCAGCGCCGACGGACTCGTGTGCGCCTCGTGCAGCATCCGTCCCGGCTGCTCGTCGCGCCAGTTGTCGACGCCGCGGCCCTGGAAACGAGCGAGCACCTCGAGCGTGCCCTGCATCAGCTCCGGTCCGAGGAGCTCCGCCTGCCATGCCGCCGTGAGCGTGTCGCGACCGAAGAGCGCCACGTACGTCGGAAGACCCGCGGCGACCGTCCACGCACGCTCGTGCACGTCGAGGTCGTGGAGCCGGAGACTCGCGAGATCGCGTGTCGCCTGCTCGACGGCGCCGACGACGACGGGCGCGAGCGTGGCGCCGCTCTCCACCTGGACGCGCGTCGACTCCGCGAGGAACACGTGCCGGATCCGATCGTAGTGATTCTCCTGCGGCACGAACGAGCGACAGCCGTAGCACGGGAGCAGCACCTCCCCCTCGACCGTCGGCACGACATCGAGGCATGCGTGCCAGCTCGCGTGCGCCATGAGCTCGACCTCGAAACGGATGCCGTGATCGTCGCACGACGGCACGGAGTCGGCGCGCACGATCCGGAGCGCGAGCGCGCGCGCGACCGCGATGCCTTCGCGCGTCGGTCCCCGGACGTCGGAGGGTTCGGCGTGGTATTCGAAACGGAGCTCGCGCCGATCGGCGTCCCAAATCCGTCGCACGCGCCCAGGCGGCGATGCGGACGCCGCGTGCGCTTGGTCCGCGAAATCGGCGTCGACGAGGATCGCGAGCGCGAACCGGGTGGGTTGCTGCGTGAAATTTGTACAATCGAGGTCCTCGTGCATGCCGCCACCGACGTAGCGGGACACGCGGAGCTCGAGCGAGTGCTGGGCGACCTCCATCCGTCGCCGATCGGCGCTCGTGCGGCGTCGTTCGGGCGGCAGCGCCGCGTAGTAGCCGAGCCACGAATGCTGCGCGACGTTCGACAGCGCGATCGGCAGCGGCGTGTCCCCGTCGATCGTGTACGAGTAGCGCGACAGCATGCGCGTCTCATGGACGAACAGCCCGCAGTGCGGCTCGTCATGAATCGTGCCGTCGTCGTGGCGCATCGCCAAGACGGTCCGCCCCTGGCTCGTGTACGTGATCTCCGGCCACGGTCGTAGCCGGACGAGGTCGTCGACGCGTGCGACGTCGGCGGTCATGCGGCCACCCGCGATCGCAATCGCAGCGCGGCCATCACGATCGCCGCCAGCGCGATGGTCGCCGCGATCGAGCGGCGACGCGTCGCCAGCCACAACTGGAGGCTCCGCGCGCGCGCGAGATCGTCGAAACGCCCGTGCGCGCCGTGGTCGCCCGCGAGCGGACGCCACAGATTGCTCGAGCGACATGGATCTTCCGGTACGTCCGTTTGCTGCGCGTCGTATCCGATCGTCGCGAGCCGGCGATCGGCGTAGCCGGCTGCGATCTTGTTGCCGACGATCGCTTTGACGGTCGGCCAGCCGACGTAGAGCTCGCGCGGCGCGTGGTCGGCGGCCCACACGATGGCGCGCGCCGCGACCTCCGGCTGAAAGATCGGCGGCACCGGCTGAGCTTTCCGCGGCATACGACTGCGGCTCCAATCGAACTGCGGCGTGTTGAGCGCGGGAAGCTGGACCATGGTCACGCGCACGTCAGTGCGGTCGTGGAGCAGCTCGCAACGCAGCG
>VBKW01000419.1 GCA_005879405.1 Deltaproteobacteria bacterium | reverse complement strand
TCGCGAGCGCGCTCGCGCTCGAGGTGCTGCGCGAGCAGACGGAGCATGCGCCGAAGACGTGGGCGCTCGGTAAAGCGCTCCGGCGGGCGGTGCAGGAGGCGAACCTGCGCCTGTACCAGCGCACCATCACCGTCACCGAGCTGCGCGGGATGGGGACGACGCTCACCGCGACGGCAGTGACCGGCGCCTCGCTCACGACCGTCCACGTCGGCGACTGCCGTCTGCTCTTGCTGCGCGACGGTACGCTCACCCAGCTCACCAAAGACCACACGTGGGTGGCGGAACAGGTGCAGTACGGCCTGATGTCGGCGGAGCAAGCCCGTACGCATCCGAAGCGCAACATGCTCACGCGCTGCCTGGGACGCGAGCTGATCGTCGGCATCGACGTCCTGACGCTGCCGATCCACCGCGGCGACGTGCTGATCCAGTGCAGCGACGGTATGCACGGCACGATCGAGGATGCGGAGATCATCGCCATCGTCGGTCGGAACGGACCCGACGCGAGCTGCCGGGCGCTCCTCGAGCACGCGCGCGCCGCCGGCGCGCCCGACAACGTCAGCGTGCAGGTCGCGATCGTCCGCGAGTGCGACGACGTGGAGCCGGCGCCGCGGCGGTGGTGGCAGCTCCGCCGCTGATCGCGATCGACGGCTGTGTCGGCCGCGACAGCGGGACCGCCGCGCAGCTTGCATCTTTGCACATCGCCGCTAGGGTGGCGCGCCATGGCGGAGCTCGCTCCGGGGCAGCGGCTCGATCAGTACGAGCTCGTGGCGGAGCTCGCGCGCAGCGGTATGGCGACGCTCTACCGCGCGATCGATCACGAGAGCGGGCGCACCGTCGTCCTCAAGATCCCGCATCTACAGTTCGAGTCCGACATCGCGTTCCACGAGCGCTTCCTCCGTGAGGAAGCGATCGGTCAGCGTCTCGACCATCCGGCGATCGTCAAGGTCCTCACGCCGAAGTCGAAGAGCCGCATGTACATCGCCATGGAGTACGTGCAGGGCCAACCGTTGCGCGAATGGCTGCGGCGCACGCCGCAGCTGCCGATCGACACCGCGGTCGCGCTCGCGATCCAGATCGCCGACGCGCTCGTCTACCTGCACGCGCACGACGTCGTGCACCGCGACCTGAAGCCCGAGAACGTCATGATCACGCCGTACGAGCGCGTGAAGCTCATGGACTTCGGCATCGCGCTCGATACCACCCAGCGCAAGATGACGTGGGGGAAGCTCTCGCAGACGTTCGGCACCCCGGACTACATGGCTCCCGAGCAGCTGAAGGGGCAGCGCGGCGACGCGCGTACCGACATCTACAGCCTCGGCGCGATGCTCTACGAGATGCTGACGGGCGTCGTGCCGTTCCCGCACGACAACGTGTACGCGTCGATGCATGCGAAGGGCGCGGAGGATCCGACGCCGCCGCGTCAGATCCGTCCCGAGATCCCGCCGGCGCTCGAGGAGACCGTGCTGCACGCGCTCGAGCGCGATCCGGCGAAGCGCCAGGAGAGCGCGTTCCAGCTGCGCGAGGAGCTGGCACACCCGGACAGCGTCATCATCACCGGCCGCGCCGCGCGCCAGCCGGACACACACCGGCTGTCCACCGGCGCGCGTACGTGGCTGACGGTCGTCGGGTGGGCCGCCGCCGGCGCCGCGTTCATCCTCGGTTTCGTCGTACTGGTTCACGTGCTGCGTTGAGTGTCCCCGCCGCCGCGCGCCGCTGGCGCCGCGGCCCGTCGCGCGCGCATGATTGGACATGGCACCGGTCGTGTACTCCGTCGGCCATTCGAACGTCTCCGGCGACGAGCTCTTCGCGCGCGTCGAGCGCGCGGGCGTGCGGACCCTCGTCGACGTGCGCGCGTTTCCGGCGTCGCGCCGCAACCCGCAGTTCGGCCGCGACGCCCTCGCCGAGGCGAGCGGTCGTCGCGGCATCGCGTATCACTGGATGCCGGCGCTCGGCGGACGGCGACGCGCCCTCGGGTCGACGTCGCCGCACGTCGCCTGGGAGGTACCCGCCTTCCGCAACTACGCCGATTACGCCGACACGCCGGAGTTCGCGGCGGCGCTCGGCGAGCTCGAGGCGGTCGCACGCGCAGCACCGACCGCGTTTCTCTGTGCCGAGGCGCTCTGGTGGCGCTGTCACCGGCGGCTCATCGCCGATCAGCTCCTCGTCCGCGGCTGGGACGTCCGCCACATCGGCGCCGACGGCCGTCTGATGGCGCACCACCTGCCGGATTTCGCGCGCGTCGCCGACGGAAGGATCGTCTACGACGTCGGCGCGACGCCGTCGCTGGCGCTGCCGGAGCGCGGGCGCCGTTGAGCGAGCACTGTCGGGGCTGACCGAGCGCCGGCGGCCATGAGGAGCACAGGCGCCGTTGCGCGCCCGGCCTGCGACCCGCTAATCGAGGCGTGATGCGCCACATGCTGAAGCGCGTGCTGAACGCCCGCGTCGCCGACGTGCTGCCCGACCCGACCCCGCTCGACCGCGCGCCCGCCTTGAGCGCGCGTCTCGGTCGGGCCGTGTACGTGAAGCGCGAGGATCTGACGCCGATCTTCTCCTTCAAGCTGCGCGGCGCGTACAACCGCATCGCGCAGCTCGACGACGACGCGCGCCGGCGCGGTGTCATCGCGGCGTCGGCGGGCAACCACGCGCAAGGCGTCGCGTTCGCGGCGGCGCGTCTCGGCCTCGCGTGCCGCATCGTGATGCCGCGTACGACACCCGCCATCAAAGTCGAGGCGGTGCGGCGCTACGGCGCGACGATCGAGCTCGTCGGCGACGATTACGCCGCCGCGGCCGAGCGCTGCGCGGCGCTCGCCGCGGAGACCGCCATGACGGTCATCCCACCGTACGACGACCTCGACGTCATCGCCGGGCAGGGGACGGTCGGGCTCGAGATCCTGCACCAAGCGCCGCGCGACCTCGGCGCCGTGTTCGTGCCGATCGGCGGCGGCGGCCTCGCGTCCGGCGTCGCGGCCGTCGTGAAGGAGGTGCGCCCGGACGTGCGCGTCGTCGGCGTCGAGCCCGCCGACTCCGACGCGATGACGCGCTCGCTGCGCGAGGGGCGGCGCGTCGTCCTCGATCACGTCGGCATCTTCGCCGACGGCGTCGCGGTGCGGCAGGTCGGCGAGCACACGTTCGCGCTCTGCCGCGAGCTCCTCGACGACTGCCTCACCGTCGAGATCGACGAGATCTGCGCCGCGATCAAAGACGCGTTCGAGGATACGCGCGCCGTGCTCGAGCCCGCGGGCGCGCTCGCGCTCGCGGGACTGAAGCGCGCCGCGCGCGCGGGCACGCTCGGCGCCGGCTGCGCGGTCGCGGTCGCGTCGGGCGCCAACATGAACTTCACACGCATCGGCTACGTCGCGGAGCGCGCCGAGGTCGGCGAGCATCGCGAGGCGATCCTCGCGGTCACGATTCCCGAGCGCCCGGGGTCGTTCCTCGAGTTCTGCCGCGCGATCGGCGAGCGCGCGGTGACCGAGTTCAACTACCGCTTGGCGTCGCGCGACGAGGCGCACGTCTTCGTCGGGCTCGAGGTGAGCGGGCGCGACGAGGCGAATGCGATCGTCCACGCGCTCGTCGCTGCCGGGTATCCATGCGTCGACCTCACCGAGGACGACCTCGCGAAGACCCACGTGCGCCACATGGTCGGCGGCCGTACGCCGCATGCCGCCGGCGAGGTGCTCTTCAGCTTCGAGTTCCCGGAACGCCCCGGCGCGTTGATGCAGTTCCTCGCGAACCTCGGCGGCCAATGGAACATCTCGCTCTTCCACTACCGCAATCACGGTGCCGCGTTCGGGCGCGTGCTCTGCGGCTTCGAGGTGCCGGTCGCCGAGCGGTCCGAGCTGCACGCGCGACTCGCGCGCCTCGGCTTCGACTGGACGGACGAGACGGACAACCCTGCGGCGCGGCTCTTTCTGCGGTGACGAAGAGAACACGGGGAGACCGCAAGGGCGAGACGCGTGCGAGTTCACTTCGCGCTCCGACGGGCATCGGCGCACGACCTGGTCGTCGCGGACGGCTGGCTAGCGGACGCGCGCGCGGAGCCGCACTCGAGATCGCCCTTGCCGCGACCCTCCACGATACGACCGGTGCGCTGAACGCGATGATCCGCCGTCACGTCGCGGCGCTTCGTCGGCTGTACGCCGCGGTCGCCGTGACCACGAGCCCCCCGACGCACCCGTCGGTGAACGCGCTGCTCGCCGAGCTCGGCGTCTATGCCGGCACCCCACAAACGAACACCCGCGGCCCGCTCTATCGCTTGGCAATGCGCCGTGCCCTCGCGACCGGCGCGGCGCGCGTCCACTATCTCGATTTCGATCGCGCGCTGCACTGGATCGCGACGCGTCCCCGCGAGCTCGCCGCGATACTGCGGCTCGCCGAGCGACAGGACGCGCTGGTCGTCGGGCGAACGGTCGCCGCGCATCGGACACATCATCGACCGCTGCTCGAAACGGAGCGCACCCTGAACGCGAGGTTCGCGTCGCGGCTCCGTCTGCACGGGCGCGTCGATTTCCTCGTGCCCTCGTTCGCTCTCGAGCGGACGATCGCGATGACGCTCGTCCGCCGCTCACGCGCCCGCGACGGCGCGATCTACGGCGAGTGGCCGGCGCTCGTCGCGACGATCGCTGGCTCCCTCGCGTACGTCGAGTGTCGCGGCCTCGAGTGGGAGACACCCGATCGACACCGTGCCGACGTGCGGCGCCTCGGTCTGGCGGCCTGGCGCCGGACGCTCGACACACCGGACGAATGGCGTGCACGTCAGGCGTTGGCCGCCGACATCGCGCGCGGGTTCGATGCTGTGGCCGGCCGCCGCAGTCTGTTGCTGGATCTATCGCGGCTGCGAACCGCGAACGTCAGCAATCGCGGTTCGAATCGGAGGCACGAGCGCGAGTAAGCAGCGTCCCACACACTGCCGCCCAGCGCTTTAGCGGGGCTCGTGTCGAGCGAGGGATGCATCTCATGGTTGTGCCCTCCGTCGAGCGCCCGCGTCGTTCCGCCGGTGCGGAACAGGTCAACGTGCGGCGCGGCTTCGTTCGGCGCGGCTGGATGACGCAGAATGCGGTCCTCTGCGGTGCCAGAAGCGTGCCGTCGTGCGTCGAACGGATTCGGAGAACAGCTCGAGCTGCCGTTCACCGTGACCGGCCGCGGATGCGAGCCGGTGTCGCGCCGCTTCGGCCATGAGCGCCGTGCCACCGATCGCGATGAGTGCGGCAGTGCGAAGCGGTGCGACGATCGTGCTGGCCGTGTCGATGAGTGGCGCGGTCATCGCGGCGCCAATCCTCTGCTTCTCTGCATTCTCGGCCATCGCTCACCTCCCGTGTTTCGCTCCCGGCGAGGTCGTTCCGCCGTAGACGTCCGGCGACGTTGCGCCCTTCGGGTCCCGACGTCAACGAATTTCTTCCCCTAGGGAGAATGGGGCAGGCGCCGTTGCGGCGCGACGGGGGCGGCGCTCGTCGACTCGAACGGTCGAGGGGCTTATCCTTCGCTCATGAGCATCAAGCTGAACCATACGATCGTGAACGTGCGGGACAAGCGCGAGTCTGCGACGTTCTTCGTCGAGCTCTTCGGGCTGCCCGCGCCGGTGCCCTTCGGGCCGTTCCTCGACGTCGAGGTCGCGAACGAGGTGACGCTCGCCTTCTGCGACTCCGACGAGGACGTCGAGCCGCAGCACTACGCGTTTCTCGTGAGCGACGCGGAGTTCGACCAGATCTTCGGCCGCATCAAGGAGCGGCGCCTCGACTACTGGGCCGACCCACGTAAGAGCCGCAAAGGCGAGATCAACCACAATTTCGGCGGCCGCGGCGTGTACTTCGAGGACCCGAGCGGACACTTTCTCGAGATCATCACGCGTCCGTACGAAACCTAGAGCCTAACCGTCTGGGTGACAGTCGGTAAGAAGCATCGACCGGCTAGTTGACAGAAACTTCCCCTTATCGGACGTTCGTCGCTCTACACCGCTACTCCTCAAGACACGTGTTGATCCTCCTCGCGCTTCGGCGATTGGCGCAGA
>VBKW01000087.1 GCA_005879405.1 Deltaproteobacteria bacterium | reverse complement strand
GACCGCTACGACGACCGGCGCTCACCGCAGTCGTCTTCGACAAACGCGATTACGTCATCGAAGTGCGTCACTCAGTCGCACCAAACGGCCTCGACCGCTGGCCGTCAGCGCCAGGGAACGTGGCCGGCCATAGACTCTTCCCAGTGGCGGCCGTCGAAGCGCGTCACGTGCAACGTGTCGACGTCGACGCCGTCGAGACAACGGACGTTGACGTCGATCTTGTCCGGATCGGAGCGCGGTACGTAGAACGAGTGAATCCCGCAGTGGAGGCAGAAGTGGTGCTTCGCGACGCGGGTGTTGAACTCGTACGTCGCGAGATCGTTCTCGCCCGAGAGCAGCTCGAACTGCTCGAGGGTGACGATCACGTGAAGGTAGCCCTTCTTGGCGCACATCGAGCAATTGCATTCGCTCACACGGTCGAGGTCGGCGGTGACGCGGAAGCGGACCTTGCCGCAGTGACAGCCGCCTTCGTACGTCGTCACGACGCTCGCTCCGGGAGCGTGACCGCGCCCGTCACGACGCCGGCTCCAACAGGACGACGGCTTGGGCTGCGATGCCTTCGGAGCGGCCGATCGCGCCGAGCCCTTCGCCGCGGGTCGCCTTGACGTTCGCGGCGTCGGCGCTCACCCCGAGAAGCGCGGCGACGTTCGCACGCATGCGGTCGAGGTAGGGCGCCAGCCGCGGCTCTTCGGCGAGGATCGTGATGTCGGCGTTCGCGACGCGATAGCCGCGGGCGCGTACGCTCTCCATGGTCTCGCGCACGAAGTCGGCGCTGCTGCGACCTTCGTGGCGGCGGTCGGAGTCCGGGTAGTGGCGGCCGATGTCGCCGGCGCCGATCGCGCCGAGCAGCGCGTCCGTCAGCGCGTGCAGCGCCGCATCGGCGTCGGAGTGGCCGGCGAGCCCACGCTCGCTCGGGATCTCGACGCCGCCGAGGACGAGCGGCCGGCCGGGAACGAGCGCGTGAATGTCGAAGCCGTGACCGATACGGAACGCCATGGCGCGCAGGCTAGAGTCCGGTACGGGGCGGTGTCAACGCGCCCGTGCAGACATGCGGCGAGCATGTTACCCTGCGCGGACGCATGAGCTCCGCGGCAAAATCGACCCGCGCGCGGGCGACGGCGCCGGCGACTCCCGAGGCGCCGAGCTTTCTCGCAGCCCATACCGAGGACGTCCTCGCGAGCCTCGGAGACGGCCTCGTTCTGCTCGATCTCGCCGGGCAGGTCGCGTTCGTGAGCCCGCGGGCGGAGGATCTGACCGGCGTCTCCGCCGCGCAGGCGGTCGGCCGGCGGGCGGAGCAGGCGTTCACCATGAACACGTGGATCGCCGAGACGCTTCACCGGCTGCGCAACGGGGCCGTCGGTCGGACGAGCGAAGCCGGTGAGCTGCTGGCGCCCTTCGGCCGGCGGGTCGCGGTCCAGTTGATCGCCGCCCCCGTGGTCGACGCTCTCGGCGCCGTCGTCGGCACCTTGCTGCTCTTTCGCGACATGACCGCGCAGCGCTCGCTCGGCGACGTCGCCGAACGCGACAGCCGGGTCGGCGATCTCGCCGCGGTCGCCGCCGGGCTGGCACACGAGATCAAGAATCCGCTCGGGGGGATCAAGGGCGCAGCGCAGCTCCTCGCCGAGGAGGTCGCCGGCAGCGCGAACGGCGTCCGCTTCACGAGCTTGATCACCCGCGAGGTCGACCGCGTCTCGGCGCTGCTCGAGCAGCTGCTCGAGCTGACCCGTCCGCCGCGGCTCCATCTCGCCGCCGTGAACGTTCATCGCGTACTGAACGACGTCCTGACGCTCGAGCGCGCTGCCGCCGGCGGCGGGTTCGCCGTGCGGCTCGTCTTCGACCCGAGCCTTCCCGAGATCCTCGCCGACGAGGCCAAGCTGCGGCAGGTATTCCTCAACCTCGTGAAGAATGCGCTCGAGGCGATGGGCGACTCCGGCACGTTGACGATCACGACCCGCATCGAGACCGACTTCCACGTCCGGCACGACGTCGGCGACCGCGGCCAGTTCCTCTCGATCGACGTCGACGACACCGGACCCGGCATCGCCGCCGAGGATTGCGAGCGCATCTTCGCCCCGTTCTTCACGACGAAGACGAGCGGCACCGGCCTCGGTCTCGCCGTCAGCGAGCGCCTCGTCGCCCAACACGGCGGCACGATCAGCATCGAGAGCGCGCCCGGCCGCGGCACGCGCGTCCGCGTGCGCTTGCCGGTCGCGCCGAGCGGCCACCGCGGGTGACGGCGATGGCCCGCATTCTCATCGCCGACGACGAAGAGTCGATCCGCATGGTGCTCGCGACCGCGCTCGCCCAGGCAGGTCACGACGTCGAGACCGTCGCGACCGGCGGCGACGCCCTCGCCGCCCTCACAGGCAGCGAGTTCGACGTCGCGATCCTCGACATCCGCATGCCCGATCTGAGCGGGCTCGACGTGCTCGAGCGCATTCGCGCGACGGACAAGGGCGTCATCGTGATCGTCATCACGGCGCAGAACACGATGGCGAACGCGATCGAGGCGATGAAGCGCGGCGCCTTCAACTACCTCACCAAACCCTTCGACCTCGACGAGGTGCGCGCGCTCGTCGCGCGCGCGAGCGAAATGCACGAGCTGACACGCACCGTCGGCCGCATCCGCACGGAGGTCGGCGGCCGCTACGAGCCGGGCGTGACGCTCGTCGGCACGAGCGGTGCGATGCAGGAGATCTTCAAGACGATCGGCCGCGTCGCCAAGAGCGACGCGACGGTGCTGATCGAGGGCGAGAGCGGCACCGGCAAGGAGCTGATCGCGCGCGCCATCCACTTCCATTCGCCGCGCTGGAGCGGCCCCTTCGTCGCGCTCAACTGCTCGGCGATCCCGCGCGACCTGCTCGAAAGCGAGCTCTTCGGCCACGAGCGCGGCGCCTTCACCGGCGCGAGTGAGCGTCGCGTCGGCCGCTTCGAGACCGCCGGCGGCGGCACGCTCTTCCTCGACGAGGTCGGCGACATGCCGATCGAGCTGCAGGTGAAGCTGCTGCGCGTTCTGCAAGAGCGCGAGTTCAGCCGCGTCGGCAGCACCCAGGTGTTGAAGGCGAACGCGCGCATCATCGCCGCGACGAATCAGACGCTCGAGCGCGCCGTCCGCGAAGGGCGTTTTCGCGAGGATCTCTTCTTCCGCCTGAAGGTGGTGCCCATCACGGTCCCGCCGCTGCGCGACCGTCGCGGCGACATCCCGGAGCTGATCCGGCATTTCCTCGCCAAGATCAACGCCGAAAGGAAACGTTCGCGAGCTCGAGAACTGTCTCTTGCGCGCCGCCGTCCTCGCGCCCGGCGACACGCTCACCGCGGAGGATCTGCAGCTGTCCGAGGCGGCGCCACCGCCGCCGCTCAGCGGCTCGCTCGCCGACACGCTGCGCAGCGCCGTCGCGGCGCTCGTCCACGATCCCGAGCGCCCGGCGAAGGACCTCCACGCCGCCGTCGTCGCCGCCGTCGAGCGGCCGCTCATCGAGCTCATCCTCGAGCAGACCGGCGGCAACCAGCTCCGCGCCGCGGATCTCCTCGGCATCAACCGCAACACGTTGCGGAAGAAGATCACGTCCCTCGACATCGCCGTCCCGCGCGGCAGCAAGTGAACGCCCGCCGCGGGTCTCCTTGATCGGCAGCGCATGAAGCTCCCGTCGCGCGTGTATTTCATCGTCGACCCGCTCGACACGGGCCGTGACCCGGTCGTGCTCGCCGAGGCGATGCTCGCCGCCGGCGCACGTCTCGTGCAGCTGCGATTGAAGAGCGTCCCGACGGGCGCGCTCGTGGAGATTGCACGTCGGGTGCGCGATCTGACCGCGACCGCAGGCGCGCGCTTCATCGTCAACGACCGCATCGACGTCGCGCTTGCGGTCGGCGCCGACGGCGTCCACCTCGGCCAGGAGGACCTGCCGGTGGACGTCGCACGCCGGCTGCTCGGCCCCGATCGCTGGATCGGCTTTTCGACCCACAGCGAAGCGCAACTCGCCGCCGCGGCAGGATGCGGCGCCGACTACCTCTCCCTCGGGCCGATCTTCGTGACCACGAGCCGGTCACCTGCGGATCCAGTGATCGGCTGCGATCGTCTCCGGACGGCCCGCGCCCACACGACGGAGCCGCTGGTCGCGATCGGCGGCATCACCGCGGCGACGATGCGCGGCGTGCTCGCCGCCGGCGCCGACGCGGTGAGCGTGATCGCCGCGGTCGTACGGGCGCCGGACGTCACACGCGCAGCGGCCGAGCTGCTGACGATCGCTGGGGGGTGAGGCTCGAACCCTCGGTATCGACGCGCCGAGGCAGATCGTCGCTACGAAGGCCGCTGCCCGCGGCGACGGCGCTTCCCGGGCGCGCTCGATGGCGTATCACGCCGTCGCACCTGATCCATGATGTCGCGCGCCATGGAGCGGATCAATGCGTGGAACGACTTACGAAACTCCTCATCCGCGAGGACCTCCCGCGCGAGCTCTTCCGCCAAACGGTCGACCGCCACGCTGATTGTTCCCACGGTCGTGTAGGCTGTCCGTTCCCTGACGATCCGTTCGAGGACGCTCTCCCGCATCAGAACCTCAGCGTACCAGGGGTTCGAGAGGGCCCCAAGGAGTGCTCGTACGGGCGGCGCTCGCCTACCGGTAATCCTCGTTCAGCGCGCGCAGGAACGCCGCCAGCGGCGCGACGTCGGCGGCGTCGATGCGGACGGCGGCAAGCTCGGGCGACGCGTTCCGCACTCTCCCCGACCGCGCCAGCTCGGAGGTCGCGACGTAATGGCGCAACACGTCCTCGATCGTGTCCATAGCGCCCGAGTGGAAGTACGGATACGACTGCCCGAGGTCGCGAATGGACGGCGTCTTGAAGACCGCGATGCTGAGCGGCAGCAGGCGCGCGGCGGTGCAATCGTTCGGCGCGAGGGCAAGCTGCTCGCACAGGATGCGCGTGATCGCGGCTTGCGGTTTCGGCAAGTCGGGATTCGCGAGCACGTTCCACACGCCGAGGTCGGCCCAGCCGGGATGCGCCTTCGACGGCGCCGCGCGGAATCGGCTCGTTGCGCGCGGGTGCGCGGACGACGGCGGCAGGTAGGCGTCGAAGTCGGCGTCGCGCGTGTGCAGGTCGGGAACCTCGAGCGCGGCGAATGCGCCCTCGCCGAAGATGCGATCGTACTCCGCCTGCGACACGCCGTCGTTGTGGAGACGGTAGTCGGTGAACTGCGGCGGCGGGTGGCAGGCGACGCAGTTGCCGGCGCGCGCGCCGCCGGCAATGACAGCGGCGCCGCCGGACGGAGTGTGCGCGTCGCCGGCTGCGGCAACGGCACCGTCGGACACAGTGGCCGCGCCGCCTGCCGCAGCGCTGGCGCCGCGAGGCGATGAGCGCGCGAAGAACAGCCTCAGGCCGCGCAGCTCCTCGGGGCCGAATTGAAACGGCTGCTCGTGGAGCTCGAACTCGGCATCATCGGATGTGACCCACGTCGGCTCCTTGCGCGCGTCGATCTGCGCCAGAAGGCGCTCGGCGTATGCGCGCGCCGATTGGCCGCTCGCGGGCGCCGCGGGGAGGCTGTTTTTCTCGAGGAAGACGTCGTACGGCGACGGTGATCGGCGCCCCGTGTTTGTCGTCCCGAAGCGCAGCGAGTCCATGTAGGCATGCATCAGCTTCGCCACGGCGCGCACGACCCGCTCGTCCGACGCCGTTGCGACGTCGATGCGATAGTCGCGCGAGAGCCGCAGGGTCGGTGGCAGGTTCGGATCCGTACCGAGGAGCAGGACGCGATACGGGATGCCGCCCCCCTGCGCGTACGTGACCTGTCGTGGATTCGTCCCTTCGTCCTTGCGGATCACGCTCGCGACGTGCGCAACGGCCGTCGCCCGCTCGCCGGGAAGCCAACCGAAGTTGCGGCCGGTCACGGTCTCGACGACGAGATCCTCGGCGGTCGCGAACTCGCCGTCGAGGTGCAGCAGCATCGGCACGTCGCGTGGCAGGCCGACGTTCACCATGAGCGGCGAGTTGCGCGGCGTCGTCGTGAGTCCGTCGTGGCGACGTGGGATCGGCGAGCGGCGGCTGAAGTCGCAGTACGTGCGCCCGGCGAGCGGCTCCTCGGGCAGGAAGTCGTCGCCGAGATGGCATTGCCGGCAGCTCATGCTCTGCCCGCGAAACGGGCTCGCCAGCGATTGCGACGCGGTGAACGGCATTCGATCGATCACCGGATCGCCCGGCACGAGCTTCGCGTTCACGTCGCCGTGCGCGTGCGCGAAGAAGAACTGCGCGAACCGTGTGTCGAAGAAGAGACGATCGCCGAGCCGGACTTCGGGCGACGCCGCGGAGAGCTGACGCGGACTCTCCGCCGCACGTTGCGCACCGTCGATCACGCTCGTCGCCGCAGCGGCAAGGCCGGCTGCAAGGACGAGCGTCGCCACGACGAGCGACAGGGTGACGCGCCGCCGCAACGCGAGGTGTAGCCAGCGCGCGACCCGCCGCCTCCCTATCTCGACCGGACGTTCCATCGTTTCGATCGGCGACGTTCGTCGCCCATCGGACGATAGAGGCTGCCGGTACGGTCGGGCAAGGAGGAAAGACCCGCGCCGGTCGCATCAGTCGATCGTCGCGCCCGTCAGCGCATGTCGAGCCGCGGGCTCAGCTCGGTCTCGGCTCGGGCACCGGCAGCGGTACCGGCGTCGGCTGCGACGACGGCAGCAAGACAGTCGCGACGGCGCTCAGGTCATCGATGGCGTTCACGTGAACGGCGACCGAGCTGATCGAGTTGATCCAGTCGTCGATGAAGATGCCGCGCTCCATGCCGACGAACACTCGGCACGGACCGAACGGTTCGCCGGGGCAGGCGTCGCCTCCGAGGCTCTCGTGGTCGATCTCGCCGCGCAGGGTGAATCCGGCGCCCGGATCGACGGCGACCAGAACCAATGAGGAGCGGAACCCGTCCTCGAACCGCGCGTACGGCACGGCAAGAAGGCCTAGACGCGCGTCGAACGTGAACGCGAGGTGGTTCGCTTCCGCAGGCGACCATCCACTCCCAGGCAGCGACAGCATGCCTGTCAGACGCGGTGCCGTCGGATCGGCGACGTCGAACAACCGCAGCGCCGCGCCGTGCGTGTCCGTGTCGACACCGATCGTGATCAAGTGATCGTCGTCGAGCGCATGGAGATACTCACTGAAACCCGCAATGTCGACCTGGCCGAGCACCTGCGGGTGCGCGGGATCGGCCATGTCGATGACGAACAGCGGATCGATCCGCCGGAACGTCACGAGGTATGCCTTCGTGCCGAGAAATCGCACCGCGAACAGGCGCTCGCCGGGCGCGAGATCTTCGGTCGCGCCGAGCGTCGTGAGCTCGCCACCCTCTATGCGCAGTGTCGTGACGCGACTCGTGACGGTGGGCGGTATCGTACCGTGCGTGACCGTGGTGGCGACGCGAATCACGTCGTCCTGCGCGTCGAACGCGAACTGCGAGAGCGGGACGCCGGGAACCGACCCGGACGCGCGGTACGTCGTCGCGAGGGAATCTGCGCTCACCGCGAACACGTGCAACGCCGTATGATCGGTTGCCGCCGTATCGCCGCCGACCCCGCTCCAGTCGGGCTGCGCGAGCAGGAGCGTGTCGGTGCTCGCGAAGATCGACGATGTACCGCCGAGGACGAGGGTGTCGCGCGCAGCACCGTCGTTGATGCTCATGTCGAACGCGAAGACCTCGGTCGCACCGTCGCCCGTGAGCGCCGGCGGCGGCACGTTGACGTCGCCGCACCGGGGCGCGACCGCGACCAGCGCGCCCTGCACGCGCTCGCGACGCGAGGGCAACCAGTCGCTGAGCATCGTCGCTTCGACTGCAGCAATCGCGTCGTGCTCCCACTCGTCGACGCGCTGCACGAAGTCGTCGCGGGTCATCGGATAGCCGTTTGACCTCATCGCATCCCATGCATCGGGAACGCTCTGCGGCAGACCCCAGCCGCGCTGGACGACGACACGCGCGATCTTTCCGTGGCGCCGTGCGGAGACGTACGAGCCCTCGAGGTAGATCTCGCGCACGACGGCGGGCACCGCACCCGAGACGTCGAGCAACGTCACCTTGGTGAGGGGCACGCCGCACGGAATTTGGAGAATCTGGATGTGCCCCCCAAATCCGGGGAGCGGCGGGCCGATGACGTGGCATGCGTCGCCGCCGCCGAACGCCCCACTCGCATCGAATACCGTGGAAACGACGAGCGCGCGCCCGCCGGCGACGAACATGCCCTGGGGCGCTCCTTCGATCGCGACGCGACTGCGGAGTGCCGTCGTCTCCGGCGGCCAGGCGTCGAGGATCTGGAGCTCGGCGCCGTGCAGCAGATAGAGATGCGTCCCGTCGGTCTCGACGACGTCCGCCTCGTCGACGGTCGGCACCTGGGTGTTGGTGTCGGTGAAATCGCGCGGGACGCCACCGTGTGTCGGCCCGGAGCCCGCAGGTGACGCGGTCGCCGCGGGTATGGGAGACGCGCCGCCAGTCGGCACCGACGCGGGCGGCGCGAAGCCGTCGTCACGCAGCCGCTGCGCTTGTACGGTGATCTTCTGCCGCGCGTCCTCGACGATTGCCGCGCGCAGCGCGTCGCAGTCGGCGAATTGGTTGAGCGCCTGCTCGCGCGCGGCCGGACCTCCGGATGAGCCGCCTCCAGAACCTCCGCCGCATCCCGCCAGAATCACCGCCGCGAGCGCCATCGACGTTCCGCAGATCGCGTATCGAGTCGTGATCGACATCGGCGTTCCTCCGTGGGTTGACATGTTCACGTTTATTGTGTACATAGTTCACTGTTCTTGTGAACGTCAAGCACAAACAAGATCGCAGGATGGGGCGGGGTGGCTGACGGATCGCAGCCGAAGACGATCGGGGACCTCTTCTACGAGACCCGCGTGCTGCATGGCCGGCGTTGGTCGTTGCGGCGCTTCGCCACCGAGGCGCTGGACGGCCGGATCGAGCCGGTGATGCTGAGCTACATCGAGAAAGGCGAGCGCTTCCCGAGCGAGGATCTCGTGCGCCAGCTCGCGGCGTTTCGACGCGAGGAGCCGCAGCCGCTCCTCGCCGTCCTCTGGCGCGATCGCATCCGCTACGCGATTCGCCGCGAGCTCGGCCGCGCCTTTCAGATCCAGCCCAGCGTCGTCGAGGTGACCGACGGCTCGCTCGCAATTCGGCTGAGCCGCGCGATGGCGGCATTGCCGGACGACGGCGCGTGGATCGCGTACGAGCGCTGGCGCAAGGAGTTTCGCCGCGAAGGCAAACAGCGACGCCGCTCGGCGGCGGACGAGGCCGAGCTCGACACCCGCGTCGAGGAGACGCTCCGCCGCCATGGACTCGTCGAGGTGCGCGGCGATCGCGTGCGTCGCAAGGGCCGGCATCTCCAGGCCGAGGGCACAGAGGAGCGCCGCGCCGTGGCAATGCAATACGCGGGCCTCTTCGCGAAGGGCTTGATCGATCGCGTCGCCCTGCGCGACGTCGACACCGGGACGTATCTCCGCAATCACTACTTGAACGTCGAGCGCGCACGCATCCCCGAGTTCCATGCGGCGCTCGACACGGCTCTACGCGAGGTCACCGAACGGTTCGCGGCGACCCGTTCGCGCGACACTGAGTTCATGAACGTCCTCGCGACGGCGACGACAGAATGACTGACAAGTATCGGAGCGGGAGGTCGGCGATGACCTGGCAGGACCGATCGATGGTGGCCCTGCTGGCCGCACTGATCGCGGCGTGCGGCGGCAGCGGCTCGACGGGTCTGATCTCCCCGGAGAACGCAGTCCTCGGCGAGGTGCGTCGCGACGGCACGTGCGTCACCTCTGGCGCCATGGTCACCTATTGTGCGACCGGCTCGCCCGACGCCGTGTCACCCGCGGGCGCGAGCGCGTCAGGCCCGGTCCCCGTCGTTCCCGTTCCGACGCCGACCTCTGGTGGCGCTCCGACGTCGTCGCCGAGACCGACGTCGGCCGGCGCGTCGCCGACTGCGGCGGCGTCGGGCGGCCCGACGCCTCAGCCGACGCCCTGCCGGGGAAGCGGATGCGCGGAGAGCGTCGAGCTGCAGTTCGTCGTCCACGGACTTCCCGCCGGCGCCGCGTGCGCGCTGGCCGCGCGGATCGCGAGAAGCGACAGCGCGTGGTCGACGGGCGAGCTCGTCGCGGCCGGTGGAACGACGAGGACGATCACGCCTGCACTGCCCGCCGACGTCGGTCCCGGGGCGGTCGAGGTCGCGCTCCTCTGCTTCGACGCGCGGCCACAGGCGTTGCCGCGGTCGATCGCGATGCTTGCCGACGCGGATCCCGACGTCGTGTTCGTCCCGGCCGAGCCAGTGACGGTCCCCGCCCGGTGACGCGGAAGGCGCGCCCTTCTCAGGGCTCGGGGAGCAGGTCGAAGTCGTCTTTCTGCGCCTCGACCATGTACGCGTCGTCGCCGGGTAGCGCGTGGTCCTCGAAGCGCATGTACTCGCCGCGGAAGACGACCCGGACGGTGTCCGTCGGCCCGTTGCGCTGCTTGGCGACGATGATCTCGGCTTCTTTCTCCTCGTCGGTGCCGACGATTTCTCGGTTGTAGACGACCTCGCGGTAGACGAAGGCGATCACGTCCGCGTCCTGCTCGATCGCGCCGGACTCGCGCAAGTCGGCCAACTGCGGACGGTTGCCGGCGCGGGTCTCGACTTGGCGGTTCAGCTGCGAGAGCGCGACGACCGGCACGCGCATCTCCTTCGCGAGCGCTTTCAGCGACCGCGAGATCTTCGAGATCTCCTGCTCGCGCGAATCGAGCCTTCCGGAGCCGCGCATGAGCTGCAAATAGTCGACCACGATCAAGCCGAGGTTCCCGGAGGTCTCACGCATCAGGCGTCGCGCCTTGGCGCGGAGCTCGAGAACGGAGAGCCCGGCTGTGTCGTCGATGAAGATCTGCGCCTCCCAGAGCCGGCCGGCGGCCTTCGTGAGCTTCGTGAACTCCTGCTCCCGCAAGTGGCCGGAGCGGACGTTGGCGTAGTTGATGAGCGCCTCGGAGCAGAGCATGCGCAGCGTGAGCTGCTCCTTCGACATCTCGAGCGAGAAGATCGCAACCGCGATGTTGGCTTGCAGCGCCGCGTGCGTCGCGATGTTGAGGGCGAGCGCGGTCTTTCCCATGCCGGGCCGGCCGGCAACGATGATCAGATCCGAGCGCTGAAAGCCCGCCGTCAGCCGGTCGAGGTCGTGGAAGCCGGTCGGCACGCCGGTGATCAGCTCTTTGCGCTCATAGAGCCGCTCGACGTCCTTCAGCGACTCCACGAGGAGATCGCGCATCTTGTAGAACGACGGGCGGAACTTCTGCTCCGCGATGCCGAAGATGCGGCGCTCGGCATCGTCGAGGAACTGCTCGATGTCCTGGCGCCCGTCGTATGCTTGCGTCGCGATCTCGGTGCTGGTCGAGATCAAGCCGCGGAGGATCGCTTTTTCCTTGACGATGCGCGCGTGGTGCGCGACGTTGGCGGCGCTCGGCACGCGATCGGTGAGCTCGGCGATGAACGACGCCCCGCCGACGGCTTGCAGCTGCCCCTGCTGGCGCAGCGACTCGCCGAGCGTCACGGCGTCGACAGGCGTGCCGCGCTCGGCGAGATCGAGCATCGCCCCGAAGATCTTGCGATGCGCCTCACGGTAGAAGTCGTCGGGCCGCAGCCCGACCTCGACCGCGCGGTTGCAGGCGTCGTTGTCGAGGAGGATGCCGCCGAGTACGAATTCTTCCGCTTCGAGGTTCTGCGGCGGAAGCTTACGGAGGTTCTCTTCGATCGACGCCATCACCACCACCCCCCGGGGCGCGCTCGGACCGTCGGCGTTTATGAGCGCGCCGGCGACAAAACGCAAGACGAAAGTCGCCGCGCGCCGTCGCCGCAAGCAAGACTACTTGGAGCGGGTCTCGCCGGCCGCCGCGAAGAGACGTGCGAACGTCTCGACGGCGTCGGCGATGCGCAGCCCGTACCACGCGAGCGCCTTGCCGTCGACGAAATGCACCGCGGCGCCGGCGCGCTCACGGCGCGACTCGCGAAGCGACGCCATCGCCGCATTGGCCTGCGCCTCGACCTGGGGTTCGTCGAGCGGCGCACACGCGGCCGGTGCGACGATCGGCGCGAGCGCCGGCAGGTCGCGCGCGGTGAAGCGATACGGCTCGTCGGGAAGGAGGACGACCTCCGGCGCCGCGGCCGTGACCTCCTCCAGCGTCACCGTCGGATACCGTTCCGCACGCTCCGCGACGATGTTGCGCCCGCCGGCGACGCGCAGGACGTCGTGCGCGTACGTGTCGGCGTTGAACGCCATCCACGGCTTGCGCCAGATCGGGCAGAAGTACGGAACGCCGCGCCGGCCGCTCGTCGTCGCACGCACCGTTGCGACGCCCGCTGCTTGCGCGGCCGCGAGACGAGCGCCGAGCTCGCCCTGCCCGACCGCCGCCCCTAGGCTCGTGATCAGCCGCACACCGTCGTCGACCGTCTTCGGCTCGGTGACGAGGACGTTCAGCCCGGCCGCGGCGAGCGTCTCGAAGTCCTCACGCCGGTTCTCCTCGGCGTTCATGACGACGAGATCCGGCCGCAGATCGACGATCGCGTCGCAGTCGGGATTCTTCGTACCGCCGAGCTTCGGGACGCGTTCGACCCGATCCGCCGGCGCCGTGCAATAGCGGGTCACGCCGACGATGCGCTCGCCGACGCCGAGCGCGAAGAGCAGCTCGGTCAGGCTTGGGACGAGCGAGACGATCCGCCACGGTGGGGAGCGGCGCGCTGGCTCCGCAGGACCTATTCGCCTGCGCGGCGCTCCCAGCCGCCCGGCTGCCACCGTCGCATCACTCGCGGCCGGCCGCACCGCCGTGCTCGCGCAGCACGCGGTCGAGCTCGGCCTTCTCGGGTGGCGTGATCTCCTCGCCGCCGGCGGCGTGCGAGTCGCCGGTCTGCGGCGGCGCTTCCTTCAGGACGCGCGCGCCGGGGATGCTGCTCGGCGGTGCGGGCGTCTCCGCGCGCCGCGCGCTGACCCACCACAAGAGCACCAGCACGCCCGCGATCATCATCACCGCGAAGAGCCAGCTCCCCTGCCGTGCGCCGCGACGAGCCATCAGGCGGAGAGCGCAACGCGGTCGTCGAGCCGGAGCTGCAGCACCTGCCAGCCGCGCTGGCGGGCGATGCGACGTAGGAGCGGATCCGGGTTCACAACCTGCGGGTGACCGACGATCTCGAGCATCGGCACGTCCGTCACCGAGTCGGAATAGAAGAAGCTCTCTCCCAAGTCGACCTCGTGCTCCGCGGCGAACCGACGCGCCCAGTAGAGCTTGCCCTTGCCGTAGCAGATCGGATGGTGCGCCTCGCCGGTGAACCGCCCGTCGCGCACGACGAGCCGCGACACGAGCAGGTGCTCGATGCCGAGCTCCTCGGCGAGCGGATCGGCGAGATAGTTCGTGGTGCTGGAGAGGAGCGCGACGAGGTGCCCCTGCTCGCGGTGCACGCGGACGCGCCGCACCATCTCCGGCTGGAGGTACTGGCGGACCATGTCGCGGTACCAGAGCCGGCAGTCCGCGGCGATGTCGGACTCGAGACGGCCGCGAATCCAGGCGCTGGAACGCTCGACGGCGCGCTCGATATCGAGGAGGTTCAGGCGGTAGCGCAGATAGAAGTACAGCGTGCGGAGCGCGTCGCGACGGCGGATCTCGCCCCTCTGGCGTAGAAACTTCATGTAAAGCGGGCCGGAGTTCTTCGCGATCAGCGTGCCGTCGACGTCGAAGAAGGCCGCCACCGCCACCGGAGCTCCCGTTCGCGCGCCAGCGCTCGACGGATCAGCGCTCCACGATCATGGCAATCCCCTGCCCGCCGCCGATGCAGAGCGACGCCAGCCCGAGACGCGCGTCGCGATCTTTCATCGCGTAGAGCAAGGTGACGAGAATGCGCGCGCCGCTCGCGCCGATCGGGTGTCCGAGCGCGACCGCGCCGCCGTGCACGTTGACGCGGTTGCGCGGGATACGCAGCTCGCGCAGCACGCCGAGCGACTGCGCGGCGAACGCTTCGTTCAGCTCCCAGAGGTCGATCTCCTCCTTGCGGAGCCCGGCGCGCTGCAGCGCCTTTTCCGACGCGGGCCACGGCCCCATACCCATGATCGAGGGGTCGACACCGGCGGACGCGTAGGCACGGATCGTCGCCAGAATCGGCAGGTTCAGCTTCTTCGCGCGCTCCTCCGACATGACGACCACCGCCGCAGCGCCGTCGTTGATCCCGGAGGCGCTCGCCGCGGTCACGGTGCCGTCCTTCTTGAAGGCCGGCTTCAGGCCGGCGAGCTTTTCGGCCGTCGTCTCGCCACGCGGGTGCTCGTCGGTGTCGAAGCGGATCGGGTCGCCTTTCTTCGCCGGGATCTCGACCGCGACGATCTCGTCCTTGAACTTCCCGGCTTTCATCGCCGCGGCAGTCTTGTTCTGGCTCTCGGCCGCGAACTCGTCCTGCTCCTCGCGCGGGATCTCGTACTTCGCGGCGATGTTCTCCGCGGTGATGCCCATGTGGACGAACGTGATGGGGCAGCTGAGGCCGTCGGCGACCATCGAGTCGATCAGCTGATCGTGCCCCATGCGGTACCCGAACCGCGCTTTGCTCAGGATGTACGGCGCGCCGCTCATGCTCTCCATCCCGCCGGCGACGACGACGTCGGCGTCGCCGAGCGCGATCGCCTGCGCCGCGAGCGCCACCGCCTTCAGACCGGAGCCGCACGCCTTGTTGATCGCATAACCCGGCACCTCCTTCGGAATCCCCGCCTTGAGATACGCGACGCGCGCCGGGTTCAATCCGAGACCGGCGGGCAGTACGTTGCCGAGGATCACCTCGTCGATCTGGTCGCCGGGAAGATTGCCGGCGCGGCGCAGCGCCTCGCGGATGACGATCGCGCCGAGCTCGGGTGCCGGCGTCTGGGCGAGCGCGCCACCGAGCGTACCAATCGCGGTCCGGGTTGCGCCGACGATCACAGCCTTCTTCATACGGGCCTCCTCGAGACGGACGTGCGCAAAGCGAGCGTTCATTTATTGCATCCGGCAACCTGTCGAAGCAACAGCCGGACGCGCCACTCCGCGCATCATCGACGTCGCGCGCCGCGACTCATTTGCGCAAGAGCTCGCGCAGACGCTCTGGATTTGCGGCATCTTCCGGGCGGATCTCGATGTGCCGCACGCGATCGGCACCACGGGCCAGCTCGAGCACGTGCAGCGAGGCGCCCGGCGTTTTCCACTCGCCCACTGGCTTCCCGTACAGCGCGAGCGTGGACAGGATCGCCGCGCGCTCGTCGCCGCCGTCCGGTCGTGGAAACACGTGCGCGAAGAGCACCCAGAGTCGAGTGCCGGCGACGACGAGCGGCTTCAGCTCCGTCTCGTACGCGAGCACGTCGTCGCGATGCGAGCCGCCGAGCGTGATCCCGGCGTCGAGGTCGGGGTGGTAGAAGGTGAACGCCGGTACGGCGCCGTAGTAGACGTACACGCGCTCGTCGGGCTTGCGCTCGGCGGCGAGCGTGGCGACGAGCGGCGCTGTCTCCTCGTAGACGAGCCCGGCGTTCGGGTCCGCCGGCGCCAGGAGCGGCAGCGAGAGCAGTGCGATCGCTGCCGTGATCCTCGCGGTACGAGCGAGCGCGCGCGCCTCGCCGTCACCCGAACGCGCGCGCTCGCCCGCGCCCGCGCTGCTCTCTTCCCCCTTACTGCTCGGTCGCAGGAACGGTCGGCGCGCGGTGATCAGCCATGCCGCCGTCGCGGAGAACGGCAGATACACGAACGGCAGCAGGAACAAGCTCGTGCGCCCGCCGGAGAGCGGATAGACGCCTGCGAACCCGGCGGCAACGACCGTCGCGATCGCGCCGAGGCCCGCAAGCACGAACCAGCGCGGGGCACGCAGCCAGCCGATCGCGAGACCCGGCAGCGCGAGCCACCTGGACACGCCGAGCGTGAACGCGACGAGCTCCGTCGCCGCCGCGGCGACCATCCCAGCGCCGGCGCGGTCGAGCGACGGAAACGTCGCCGCCCAGTACTCGGTGTTCACGGGTCGTGCGCGCTGCGCCGCGATCACGAGGGCGTACCACGCGAGCGCCGCGGCGCCCGCGACACCGAGGGCCGCCGCCCAGCGGACGACGTCGCGCCGATCGCCGCACGCGACGACGAGACCGAGGCCGACTCCCGGCACGACGAGAACCGCCGGGTACGAGAGCCCGGGAGCGAGCGCCGCCGCGAGCGCGAATCGCATCCAGGAACCGGCGTCGCGCCGGCGGACGACGTCGGCCGCGAGCAGCAACAGCAGCAGCACGACCGCGACGTCGAGGGCGTAGGGCTTGAGCTCGCGGCCGAACGTCACCGCCGCGGGGTAGCAGGCGAAGCACGCCGCCGCGGCGACGCCCGCGACCCTGCCGTACACGCGCCGGCCGACGGCGAACGCGAGCGGCACGGCGGCGACGCTCGCGACGAGCGACGACGCGCGCAGACATGCCGCCGATCGCCCACACGCGAGCGCGACGGCGCGCAGGAGCAGCGCGTAGAGCGGCGGCATCGGCGCCTCGATGTGACTGCCGCCGAGCACGTCGGACCAGAACGCCTGCCACGTCGGCGCGAGCGCCAGGTTGGCGCGCCATGCCTCGTCGAGCCAGAGGGAGCGTGATCCGAGCTCCGGCACCCGCAGCGCGACGGCGACGATCGTCAGGATACCGACCGCGACGGCCGCCGAGCGCGCCGCCACGGCGGAGTCGTTCGCGGCGGCGACCGCCGCGTCGCTGCGCGCAGAGGGCCCGAGCGAGCGCGCGGTCACGAGCGCGCGCGCATCACCGAAGCGGCCGGAGCGATGTTCGCGCTGGTGCGCGTCCCGAGCGCGGCGCGCAAGGCCTCCCAGCCGCTCCGGCGGTCCCACCCGTCGACGCCGTTGTACCAGCAGAGGCCGATCCGCTGCGCGCCNNACCGTGCTTCGGCAGCGCGCCACTCGAGCGCTCCCGTCGCGAGTGCCACCTCGAGCTCGGTCGCCGCCCACCTGCCGTACTCGAACGCGAACGAGATGCCTTCGCCCATCAGCGGCTCGGCTCCCGCCGCGTCGCCGACGAGGAGCGTACGCTCGGCCGTGAACGGCGCCCGCGACCAGCAGCGGATCGGCGCCGCTTGGTGGCGTACGCTCGCGCCGCCCAGCTCCCGCTGCAGTCGATCGAGCAGCGCGCGCACGTCCGATCCGACGCCGGTCCGCCGCGTGTAGACGCCGGCGTTCACGTGTCGCCGGCCGTCGATGAAGCACGGAAACGCCCACGCGTAGCCTTGGAGACCGCCCGGCACCGCGCGAAGGTCGAACTCGTAGCGCGCACGCTAGTGGCCGTCCCACCGACAATCGCCCGCGATCGGCAGGTCGGCCATCACGGCGCGACCGATGGCACTGCGGTCGGCCGCGACGTCCGTGCTGACGAGGCTGCGCCGAACGAAGCTCCCCGACCCGTCGGCGCCGATGACGAACGCCGCGTAGTACGAATCGCGATCGGTGCGCACGACGATCGCGTCGCGATCGCGCGCGAGGCTTCGCACCGGCTCCTCCTCGCGCACCTCGACGCCGCGGGCGCGCACGGCGGCGATGAGCGCCGCATCGAACTCGGCGCGACGCACGACCGCGCAAAAGCGATGCCCCTCGACCTCGACCCGACGTCCGGGCACCTCGACGCGCGCCCGGTCGACCACGACGTGCGGTACGTCGAGCGCAACGCCGAGCTCCTCGAGACAGGCAAGCGCATGCGGGATCAATCCGCCCGCACACACCTTCGGCCGCGGGTGACGCGCCCTCTCCAGCACGAGCACGCGCGACGCGAGCGC
>VBKW01000418.1 GCA_005879405.1 Deltaproteobacteria bacterium | reverse complement strand
TGGAGAAGCGGCCCGGACCGGGATACGTGCTGCCATCGGCGAGCATCAGCTGGAGCTCGGGCTCGGTCGGGCTCCCGCCCTTCTCCCGGCGCTCCTTGATGCGGTTGGCGCCGCGCAGGTACTCGCGCTCGGTGATCGGGAACGTCACCTTCATCGGATCGACCTGGGACACGGTCGTGAGCACATTCGATGGGGTCACGAGATCGCCGACCTGGACGGGGGCGATCCCGGCGATGCCGTCGATCGGCGAGTAGATCTTGGTCCATGCCAGGTTGAGCCGGGCGTTCTCGACGGCCGCCTCGGCCGCCCGCACTTGCGCGTCGCTCGCGTGCGTCGCTTGGACGGCGTCATCGAGCTCCTGCTTACTCACGGCTCCCTGCGCCACGAGCGGCGTGAAGCGCGTGACGTCGAGCTGATGCTTACGGAGAGTGGCCTGCTGCTGCGCGAGATCGCCGAGCGTCTGGTCGAGCGCCGCCTTGTACGGCCGATCGTCGATCTCGAACAGGAGCTGGTCCGCCTTCACATGGGCACCGTCCTCGTAGTCCTGCTTGAGGAGATATCCCTGCACGCGCGGCATGATCTGGGCGTTCACGAAACCGACGGTCGTCCCGACCCACTCGGTGTAGATGGGGACGTCCTTCTGAACGACCTCCGTCACGAGGACCTCGGGTGGCACCGCGGCCGCCGGTTCGGCTCGCGTGCACCCGCTGCCGGCGACGATCGTGAGCACGGCGAGCGCCATCACGTTCGACATGTGCGGCCGGGCGTCGCGAGCTCGCGACGGAGAGCGTGGCATCCGAGTGACTGCGCTCATGGTGTCCTCCTCGCTTCGATGGAGTTCTGCTCGCCGGCGCACCCGCAAGCGGCGTGCCTGCCGTGGCGATCGATTCGGGTCGCGATTGCGTTGAGAAGCGTGACAGCGCGTGCCGAAGCTCGGCACACGTGCCGAGCAACTCGGCAGACGCGCCGTGTCCCGGCGCGATTCGATCCACGTGCGCTCCGGTGGTAGTCGTCCGTACGTTGTGCGGCGCGGCACGCCCGTTGCGGAGAGGACAGCGAAGGACCCCATGGACGGACCGACACCTACGACGAGACAGAAGGCGCTCGCGCTCAATCTCGATGGTCGAACCTACGGTGCGTTCGCTGAGATCGGTGGCGGCCAAGAAGTCGCGCGCGCGTTCTTCGCGGCCGGCGGCGCCGCCGGGACCTTGGCCAAGTCGATCTCCGCCTACGACATGGCGGTGAGCGACAGCCTCTATGGCGCCGCGAAGCGCTATGTCAGCCGCGAGCGTCTCGAGGCGATGCTCGCGCTCGAGTTCTCACAGCTCGTACGGCAGCTCGGCGACAAACGCGGCGAGAGCAAGTGCTTCTTCGCGTTCGCCAACAGCGTCGCCACGCGCCATTTCGGAAGTGCCGAGAGCGGGCGCGGCTGGCTCGGCGTGCGGTTCCAGGCGCACCCGCGAGAGGAGCCCTCGGAGGTCATCATCCACGCCCATCTACTCGACAGGGAGGTGGCCCACGAGCAGGAGGTGCTCGAGACGGTCACGGTTCACCTGCAGCACAGGAGCATCCACGCGGCCGACTGCGCCGAATGCGAGACACGCGCCGGGATGATCGACCACATCGAGGTCGAGCTCGTCCTCACCGGGCCGCTCACGGACCTGCAGCGCGCGAAGCTCGTTGAGATCGCGGAAAAATGTCCGGTCCACCGGACGCTGACCCCCGAGATCGATATTCGCACGCGTCTCCGCGTCTAGCACGCCCACCTGAGTCGAGGCTGGCTTTCGTCGACAAGAAACTACCGCCCGGACGCGATCAGCGCCGCGATCGTGAACTCGTCCTCGGTCGTGCCGTACTTCTGGCCCTGGTGCCAGTACCAGCCGGGCTCTCCGTCGGCGCGGTCGCTCGGCGCCGAGCCCTTCGTCGCATGCGAGCGCTGGACGTCGACCATGCTTGAAATGGTTGATCCATGCCTTCCACAGCTCGCCGCGGCGGTCGTACATGTCGCTGTACGGGATAACGTAGAGATCCTTGTCGATGTAGAGCACGCGCTTCGAGTAGCTGTACTCGTCAACCTTGGAGCGGCCCTCGACGATCCACACATCGTGCTTCTCCCAGTCGCTCTCGAAGGCCCAATCGGCCGCGCCCGTCGCCCACTTCACCGGAAACGACGGCGCATGCAGGGACGCGAGCATCGTCTTGCTGCCGACGAGCCTCCACTCCATCGATCCGATCTGTCCGGAGTAGCCGTAGTAGCTGTCCTGATCGGTGTCCTGACCGAAGAGCGCCTCCGATTGCTGCGTGGCCGGGAGCCGACGGACGCGATGGGCCGCCGGGGTATAGAGCCAGGCATCGTCACGTCGCGTCGGGTCGACGTAGCGGTAGTACAGCAGTCCGACGCCCTTCAGGTCGAACGGCTCGGCGAACGGATGCAGCGTCTCCTTGTACTGATAGCCTTCGCGATTCGGGATCTCGGGTGTCGGAGCGACGTACAGCCGCCCGACGTAATAGAGGCGACGGAAGTCGTCGCCGACGAAATGGCGCTGGACCTGGAACGGACGGTCGATCGAGATCGAGCCGGTATCGAGATCGAAGTTGCGGACGTCCACGTCATCGAACGCGAGCGCATAATTGTAGTTGTGCATGATCTTCCACGGCGCGAGCGCGTCGTTCGCCTCGACGCCCGGGAACGGGCGGCCGGCGACGTAGCCCGTCATACGGAGGCCGTCGTCGCTGAGCTTCACCTGCGAGGAGTACTTCTCCGTCGCCTCCGTGAAGACGCGCGGCAGCGCGATCGGCTTCGTTGCCGTGATGGTGAGCGGAAAGCCGTGCGCGACGCACCAGTTCATGCCGGGCGAGAGCAGGTCCTGCGCGTTCGACGCGTTCTCCATCGTGATGCGGTCTCCCGGAGCGACGTCGGCAGCGGCGGGGCTCGTGAGCAGTAGCGTACCGAGCGCGGCGCTGATCGTGATGACGAGACGCATGGTCCACCTCCTGTGGTCTCACGACGTGCGGCGTGCGTGGGACGCTCGGCATTGCGACCAGCAACGAGCGTGCCTCCGCGCGTGTCCCGATCGCCATCGGCGGGGGAGGGCAATGGCGAGCGTCGAGCCGTTGCCCTACGCGCCGTCGTTCGCAGTTTCGTGCCGAGTGTCGGCACGACCGCCGAGCGCTCGGCGCCCTACGCGGGTCGCCAACGCGTCAGGGGCGCTGTGCGAGTCGATGGGGTCATCAGTGGCGTGGCAGCATGGGCCTGAGAGTCGGCTGCACGGCGCGTATCAAGGTCGAGCAGCAGCCGGAGATGGTCGCGCTCGGCCGCGAGCTGCCGTTGCGCCGCTTGTGCGTCGTCAAAGTTGAGCGCGTTCTCGATCGCCACCGCGACGAGCTTCGCGACCTCGTAGAGGAACGCGACGTCGGCGGCGGTGTAGGTCACGTGCTCGAGACGGGCGAACGCGAGCACGCCGACGCGTCTGCGAGCGGTCGTGAGCGGCAGGATGCAGAAGGTCGCGACACCCTCTTGCCGGATCCTCGTCATTGTCTCGCGCCAGCGAGTCTCGGTTGCGGTATTCGCGACGATGAGCCGGGGACCTCCTCGACGATGCGCCACCCCGACGCGGGCCGCGCCTTCAGTGTGCGTACGATGCGGGCTGTGTCCGAGCCGAGGTCGCGTTCGTACACGATCCCGTCCGGACCGACGACGAACGTCATGGCGCCGGTCGAGCGATACTCGGCCGGATACGCCACGACCGTGATGCCGCCGTCGTCGAAGACGATGAAGCGGTACCCCCGGAACGGCTCGTCGTCCGGCATCGCGCGATGCGCGGGGCCGCTGCTCGCGCGCGCGCCATCGACGAGGGCTTCGGCGTAGCGCGCGATGGGATCGGTCCTGGACGTCCGCGTCATGTCGCCCCGCGCCGCTGCGACGGTGGCGCGACAGACCTCGACCGCCGTCGCCTCGTTGGCACCGATGCGGCGGAACATGAGCGAAGGGGTCTCGGCATCGGACTGGTACTGGGCTCCGGTCAAGACGAGCGAAATTCCCAACACCGCCGCGATCAGGCTCGCACGTCGCGTCCGAGAAGATGCGTGCGTCCATTCGTGCGTCGTCGACATGGGACGAGTCTCCTTTCACTTGCTCGGCAACGACGGCGCTCAGCGTCGACTTCGCCGTGAAATCCGTTCTTGGTGGCGAACGGCGAGCATGCTCGGCGCGGGACGGTGCAAGAGCGGCGCCATCGAGAAGGACGCATCGGCGGAGCGGTTCCTCGAGTCGGATCATTCGGCGACGACCGGCTTCGTCGCTGTGATGATCTGGACGTGAGCTTGCTGCGACAAATCCTGCCGGCGCCGAACGCCTCGGCACGATTGCCTCGTTCGGCACGGCGGCCTCGAGATCGCCTCGCCCGACCACCCTCGCAGGGCGGTATGCGCATTGCGAGGATCGCGTCGACGCTTGCGCCGCGTTGACGTCGGTGGAAACACTCGCCGTCGAGCGGCGCGGAATCCATGGATTCCCCGACGACGAGGCAGAAGGCTCTGGCGCTCAATCTCGACGGTCGAACCTATGGCGCGTTCGCCGAGATCGGGGGCGGCCAGGAAGTCGCCCGCGCGTTCTTCGCGGCCGGCGGCGCAGCCGGGACCTTGGCCAAGTCGATCTCCGCCTACGACATGGCGGTGAGCGACAGCCTCTATGGCGCCGCGAAGCGCTATGTCAGCCGCGAGCGTCTCGAGGCGATGCTCGCGCTCGAGTTCTCGCAGCTCGAGAACCAGCTCGGCGAGAAACGCGGCGAGAACAAGTGCTTCTTCGCCTTCGCGAACACCGTCGCTACGCGCCGGTTCGGCAGCGCCGACAACGGACGCGGCTGGCTCGGCGTCCGGTTCCAGGCGCACCCGCGGGAGGAGCCGTCCGAGGTCATCATCCATGCGCATCTGCTCGACAGGGACGCGGCGCACGAGCAGGAGGCGCTCGGGGC
>VBKW01000417.1 GCA_005879405.1 Deltaproteobacteria bacterium | reverse complement strand
TCGCATCGCCGCTCTTCGACGACGACATGCAGAAGCTCTTCCCGATCATCACCCCCGGCGGCAGCGACTCGGCGATGTTCGACAACGCGCTCGAGCTGCTCGTCCACACCGGCCGCTCACTGCCGCACGCGGTCATGATGATGATCCCGGAGGCGTGGCAGAAGCACGAGAGCATGAGCGCGGAGAAACGCGCCTTCTACGAATACCACGCGTGCCTCCAAGAGGCGTGGGACGGCCCGGCGTCGATCGCGTTCAGCGACGGCACCGTGATCGGTGCGGTCCTCGACCGGAACGGCCTTCGCCCGTCGCGTTACGTCGTCACCAAGGACGGTCTCGTCGTGATGGCGTCCGAGGTCGGCGTTCTCGACATCGCGCCCGAAAACGTCCTCGCCAAGGGACGGCTCCAGCCCGGGCGCATGTTCCTCGTCGACACCGCGGCGGGGCGCATCGTCGACGACGACGAGCTGAAGGCGTCGATGGCGGCGCGCCAGCCGTACCGCCAGTGGCTCGACGAGCAGCTCGTCCGTCTCGATGCGCTGCCGGCGCGTCCGGCGTCGGAGATCCCGGCGTCCGATGCGTAGGCGCTCCTCACCCGCCAACAAGCGTTCGGCTACACGATCGAGGACCTGCGCCTCTTGATGGCGCCGATGGCCATCAACGGCCAGGAGGCGGTCGGCTCGATGGGCACCGACACGCCGCTCGCCGTCCTCTCCGACAAGCCACAGCTCCTCTTCAACTACTTCAAGCAGCTCTTCGCGCAGGTGACGAATCCGCCGATCGATCCGATTCGGGAAGAGTTGGTCATGGCGCTGACGCCGCGCCACTGCCATCAACTCGAGCTCGAGGCACCGGTGATCGGCAACGCCGACCTCGCGAAGATCAAGGCGCTCGCCAAGGGCGATTTGCGCAGCGTGACCTTGCCGATGCTCTACGACGTCCACGACGGGGCCGCCGGGCTCGACAAGGCGCTCGCGGTGCTCTGCTGGGAGGCGTCGGCGGCGGTGCAGAACGGCGCGACGATCGTCGTCCTCTCCGACCGCGGCGTCGACGAGCAGCACGCCGCGATCCCGAGTCTCCTCGCGACGGCGGCGGTGCACCATCATCTGATCCGCGAGGGGACACGCACCCGCTGCGGTATCGTCATCGAGTCGGGCGAGCCGCGCGAGGTGATGCACTACGCGCTCCTCGTCGGCTACGGCGCCGGCGCCGTGAACCCGTACCTCGCGATCGAGACGATCGAGGACCTGATCGCGACCGGGCAACTGAAGAACGTCGACGCGAGCACGGGTGGCGATCACTATTTGAAGGCGTCCAACAAGGGGATCCTCAAGGTCATGACCAAGATGGGGATCTCGACCTTGCAGAGCTATCGCGGCGCGCAGATCTTCGAGGCGATCGGCTTGAACCGCGAGCTCATCGACAAGTACTTCACGTGGACGGCGTCGCGCATCGAGGGCATCGGCCTCGAGGCGATCGCCAGCGAGACCGCGGCGCGCCACGCGCACGCCTTCGAGGTGATGCCCGAGCTCGACGGCGATCTCGACGTCGGCGGCCAGTACCAGTGGCGGCGGCGCGGCGAGTTCCACATGTACAACCCGAACTCGATCGCCAAGCTGCAGCACGCCGTGCGCGCCGGCAGCTACAAGATGTTCAAGGAGTACAGCGCGATCGTGAACGACGAGAGCGATCGCCACGCGACCTTGCGCGGGCTCCTCAAGTTCCGCCCGTCACGTCCGGTGCCCATCGACGAGGTCGAGCCGGCGAGCGCGATCGTGAGGCGCTTCAAGACCGGCGCGATGTCCTTCGGCTCGATCTCGAAGGAGGCGCACGAGAACCTCGCGATCGCGATGAACCGCATCGGCGGCAAGTCGAACACCGGCGAGGGCGGCGAGGACCCGGAGCGCTACAAGCCGCTGCCGAACGGCGACTCGAAGCGCAGCGCGATCAAGCAGGTCGCGTCGGGGCGTTTCGGCGTGACCAGCTACTACCTCGTGAACGCCGACGAGCTGCAGATCAAGATGGCGCAGGGCGCGAAGCCCGGCGAAGGCGGCCAGCTCCCCGGCCACAAGGTCGACGACTTCATCGCCAAGATTCGCTACTCGACGCCCGGCGTCGGCACGGTCGCGGCGGGGGTATCGAAGGCGAAGGCCGACGTCGTGCTGATCAGCGGCCACGACGGCGGCACCGGCGCCTCGCCGCTCACGTCCATCAAGCACGCTGGCATCCCGTGGGAGCTCGGACTCGCCGAGACCCAGCAGGTGCTGGTGATGAACGATCTCCGCAGCCGCATCCGCGTCGAGACCGACGGCCAGCTGAAGACCGGCCGCGACGTCGCGATCGCGGCGCTCCTCGGCGCCGAGGAGTTCGGCTTCGCGTCGGCGGCGCTCGTCGCGTCGGGCTGCATCATGATGCGCGTCTGCCATTTGAACACCTGTCCGGTCGGCATCGCGACGCAGGATCCGGTGCTGCGGAAGAAGTTCTCGGGCACGCCCGAGCACGTCATCACCTTCATGACGTTCATCGCCGAGGAGCTGCGCGAGATCATGGCCGAGCTCGGCTTCCGCACCGTCGACGCGATGGTCGGCCGCGTCGACAAGCTCGAGGCGCGCGAGGCGATCGATCACTGGAAGGCGCGCGGCCTCGATCTCACCGAGATCCTGCACCGCCCCGAGGCGCCGGACGGGATCGCGATCCACTGCACGCAGCCGCAGGACCACGGCCTCGAGAAGGCGCTCGACCGCGTCTTGGTTGAGCGGTGCCGCCCGGCGCTCGAGCGCCGCGAGCCGGTCGAGATCTCGCTGCCGATCCGCAACGTCAACCGCACCGTCGGGACGATCCTCTCGTCCGAGATCTCGCGCCGCCACGGCGCCGACGGGCTCCCGCCGGAAACGATCAAGCTCAACTTCAACGGGTCCGCCGGCCAGAGCTTCGGCGCGTTCCTCGCGCCGGGCATCGCGATCACCCTCGAAGGCGACGCCAACGACTACTTCGGGAAGGGCATCTCCGGCGGCCGCATCGTCGTCTACCCGCCGCGCGCGTCGACGTTCGTCCCCGAGGAGAACATCATCGTCGGCAACGTCTCGCTCTACGGCGCCACCGGCGGCGAGATCTTCTGCCGCGGCATGGCGGGCGAGCGCTTCGCCGTCCGCAACAGCGGCGTGACGGCGGTCGTCGAGGGCGTCGGCGACCACGGCTGCGAGTACATGACCAAGGGTACCGTGCTCGTGCTCGGCAAGACCGGCCGTAACTTCGCCGCCGGCATGAGCGGCGGCGTCGCGTACGTCCTCGACGCCGACGGCGGATTCGCGGGGCGCTGCAACATGAGCATGGTCGCGCTCGACCCGATGGACGAGCACGATCTCGCGATCGTGAAGGACCTACTGCATCGCCACTACGAGTACACGGAGAGCGCGGTCGCGTGGCGCATCCTGTCGGGCTGGCACGAAGCATCGCAGCAGTTCGTGAAGGTCATGCCGGTCGAGTACCGCAAGGTCCTCGCCGCCGCGCACTTGGACACCGACGCTGCTCGCGTCGCCGCAGTGTAACGGCATGGGAAAGATCACCGGCTTCCTCGAGATCTCGCGCGAGCTGCCGCCACGGCGGCCGATCGCGGAGCGCCTGAAGGACTGGCGCGAGCTCGAAGGCAAGCTCCCCGAGGACAAGCTGCAGGCGCAGGGCGCGCGCTGCATGGATTGCGGCATCCCCTTCTGTCACAAGGGCTGCCCGCTCGGGAACATCATCCCCGACTGGAACGACCTCGTGTACCGCGACCGCTGGCGCGAGGCGATCGAGCGCCTACACTCGACGAACAACTTCCCCGAGTTCACCGGCCGCATCTGCCCGGCGCCGTGCGAGGAGGCGTGCGTCCTCAACATCAACAACGATCCCGTCACGATCAAGCAGATCGAGAAGCAGATCATTGATCACGCGTTCAAAGCGGGCTGGGTCGTGCCGGTGCCGCCGACGCGGCGGACCGGAAAGCGCGTCGCGGTCGTCGGCTCGGGGCCGGCCGGTCTCGCCGCCGCGGCGCAGCTGAATCGGGCCGGCCACACGGTCGAGGTCCTCGAGCGCGCCGACCGCATCGGCGGGCTCCTCATGTACGGCATTCCCGACTTCAAGCTCGAGAAATGGATCGTCGAGCGCCGGTTGCAGCAGATGCGCGACGAGGGCGTCGTCTTCCGCGTCAACGCGCACGTCGGCGTGAACGTCTCCGTCGACGACCTGCGCCGCAACTTCGACGCGATCGTCCTCGCCGGCGGCGCGACCTGGGCGCGGGATCTCCCCATTCCGGGGCGCGAGCTGAACGGCATCCACTTCGCGATGGACTTCCTGCCGCAGCAGAACAAGAAGGTCGCCGGCGACGAGGTGCGCGATCAGATCCTCGCGACCGGCAAGAACGTCGTCATTCTCGGCGGCGGCGACACCGGCTCGGACTGCCTCGGCACGTCGAACCGTCACGGCGCGAAGCACGTCTACCAGTTCGAGCTCCTCCCGAAGCCGCCGGAGACGCGCGACGGCGACGGCGTGGCGCCATGGCCGTACTGGCCGATGATCCTCCGCAGCTCGAGCTCACACGAGGAAGGCGTGCAGCGCGATTGGAGCGTCAACACCAAAGCGTTCTCCGGCGACGCCGACGGCAACGTCCGCAAGCTCCACGGCGTCCGTCTCGAGTGGAAGAAGGACGCGAGCGGCCGCCCGCAGATGGTCGAGATCCCCGGCAGCGACTTCGAGATCGAGTGCGAGCTCGTGCTCCTCGCGATGGGCTTCCTCGGCCCCGAGCGCGCCGGCATGCTCGACGACCTCGGCGTGCGCCTCGACCAACGTGGCAACGTC
>VBKW01000416.1 GCA_005879405.1 Deltaproteobacteria bacterium | reverse complement strand
CTCATGGGGATCGCGTTGGTCTTTCACATCGTGGTTCTGCCGCCTGCGCTGCTCGCCCTCGTCAGATGGTCGCCGGGGTTGGTGAATGCGGGGCAACTGGCTCGCTGGTGCGCCGTGGCGGTGGTCGGCGGTGTCGCCGTTTTGGCAGTGTCGCTCGCGGTCGCGCGACGGGGACGGGAAGGGCGCTGGACAGTCTACCTGGGGATCTTCGTGTACGCGTCGATCCTGGTCCGCGGGTTATCGCTGTTCGGGACAGCGAGCGGTCCTTGGTTGGCAGTCCCCCTGCTGCTCATCCTGTTGGCTCTGGTCTTCTTCGATCGGAGAGTGGGCCGCGTGACGTTCGCCTACTTCATCGTGATCCTAATCGCGGTATCCGTGCTGGAGCTGTCCGGGCGCATTGCTTTCGCCCCCCTCATGCAGCTGCGATCGCTCGACGCGCAACGGACTCCGGGATGGTACGTGGCCGTGTACATCACGGTTCTCGCCGTGTTCGGTTACGCCTACCTCCTCGTGGAGTTCTTGGTTGTCGTCCGCGAGACCCAGCAGCGGCGTCTTGAGCAGGCTTATCAGGATCTCGCGCGGACAAGTGAACAGCTCGCCCGCGCGAGCGACCTCATCAGCCGCTATGTCGCCGCCCAAGTGGTGGAGCAGATTTTCGCGGGCAACTACGGCGTCATCAACAAGCATGATCGGCGGAAGCTGACGCTCGTCTTTTCGGACATCAAAGGCTTCACTGCGATGGCCGATCGGATGGAGCCGGAGGATACGTCTCGATTCCTGAACGAGTACCTCTCGGAGATGACCGCGATCGCGCGCCGCTACGACGCCACGGTGGACAAGTTCATCGGCGACGCGCTGATGGTGTTCTTCGGTGCCCCTGTCGCGACCGAGGACCGCGACCATGCACTCCGAGCCGTGCGCATGGCAACCGCGATGCAGGAGCGCGTCGCAGAACTCGGCGCGAAGTGGGTCGGTGAAGGGCTACTGATCGAGGGGCCGTTTGAGACTCGGATCGGGATTAACAGCGGCGTCGCGAGCGTCGGCAACTTCGGATCCAAAGATCGCCTGGACTACACCGCCATCGGTCGGCAGGTGAACTTGGCCGCTCGGCTGCAGGTGAACTGCGAGCCTGGCAAGGTGCTGCTCAGCCATTCCACCTGGGCGCTCATCAAGGACGAGATCGCCTGCGTTCCCAAAGGCGAGATCCAGGTCAAGGGCATCCAGAACCCCGTCAAGGTCTATGAAGTCGCGATCGACGAGTACGGTCAGCGAGAGGCTTCGCCGGCGTGAACGCGCCGTTCAGGGGCGATGCCCAGATGGCGCACGGCTGCGGCGGCCGC
Organism: Deltaproteobacteria bacterium; assembly: GCA_005879405.1. Classification (GTDB taxonomy): domain Bacteria; phylum Desulfobacterota; class Binatia; order UTPRO1; family UTPRO1; genus DP-19. The sequence goes on along the minus strand of VBKW01000416.1, from coordinate 277 downwards.
GCGACGTGCCCGGGTCAGCCTCGCTATTCCGAATTGCCGAGAACGATCACATGATTGGTAAATAGTTGCGCCCCCGAGCGCCCGCACGTCGCTCCCGAGCCGCGTGTGCGCCCGCGGCCTTTCGAAATGCGCACGCCGGACATCGCGAAGGGCCCATGCGCGTTGTTCGGGTCGCACGCGCCTGTGCTGTCGGTGACTAGCACGAACGTCTCGGCACTGACTGCGGATCGTCCACGATCTCCGGTGGAGCCTTGTCGCGCGACGGAATCTTCTGGTA
>VBKW01000415.1 GCA_005879405.1 Deltaproteobacteria bacterium | reverse complement strand
CAGGCGATCGCCGGCGGCGAGCGAGAAAAGATACGCCGAGCCCATGCCGTCGGGCACGAGGTCGACGCAGATCTCGATCAGCTCGTCGTCCGGGTCCGACGCGATGGAATACGGCCGGACGAGCGGCGGCCGCTCGCCGACGGGCAGCTCGAGCGAGATGAACTGCCCGGCTCGAAACGGCATGCGGGCGCCGCCGGCGGCGCGCAGGAAGAGCGAGCGCGTGCGCGGCGTCCACTCCCGGATCCGCTCGATGCTCGCCTCGTAGCGCTCGGCCGGCACCGCACCCCTCAGCTGTTGGCGTGGAACTTCGGGATCACGATCGTGACGTCGCCCTTCACGACGGCTTGGCAGCCGAGACGCGAGTGCATCGTCAGGCCCGGCGCTGTGTCGAGCCGGTCCATCTCGTTGTCCTTCATCTCCGAGAGGTTCTCCTCGCCTTCTTTCACGATCACGTGACACGTCGTGCATGCGCACTTGCCACCGCACGCGTGCTCGAGGTGGACCTGGTTCCCGAGGAGCACGTCGAGGATCGACCCCGGCTCGCCGTCGTGGCTGAACGGCGCCTCGGTCTCCGAAAACTCGACCGTGCGCTCAGGCTCACCGGACTCGTACGTGACGCGTATCTTCGGCATTCGTGAGCGTTCCTTGCGGACCCGCTCTCAGGTCTACCATTCGCCGTCCGCAGGCGCGACTTCGCCCGCGCGGGATCGAACTCTCGTCCGCGGTGGAGCTCAGCCCGCCGAGTCGGCGTCGCGGCGGGCGCGCTCGCGCAGCTCGACGCGGCGGATCTTCCCGCTCACCGTCTTCGGCAGCGACGCGACGAACTCGACCTGGCGCGGATACTTGTAGGGTGCCGTCACGGCCTTCACGTGCTCTTGCAGCTCGCGCGCGAGCGCGCCGGACGGATCGACGCCAGGGCGCAGCACGACGTACGCCTTGACGATCGAGCCACGTACCGCATCGGGGGCCGCGACCACCGCGGACTCGAGGACGGCGCGGTGCTCGAGGAGCGCGCTCTCCACCTCGAACGGCCCGATGCGGTAGCCGGCGGAGATGATGACGTCGTCGGCGCGGCCGACGAACCAGAGATAGCCGTCGTCGTCGGCGGACGCGCGGTCGCCGGTCACGTACCATTCGCCGCGCCGACACGCAGCCGTCTCGTCCGGGTTCTTCCAGTACTCGAGGAAGAGCGACGGCGGGTGGCCGTGCACGGCGACGTCGCCGACCTCGCCCGCCGCGATGCGCTTCCCCGTCTCGTCGATGATCGCGACGTCGTGACCGGGAAACGGCTTTCCCATCGAGCCGGGACGGATCGTCATCCCGGGAAGATTGGCGACGAGAAGGATGCTCTCCGTCTGGCCATAGCCGTCGTGGACGACGAGATTGTAGGCGTCCTTCCACGCCTGGATGACTTCGGGATTCAACGGCTCGCCGGCACCGACGCAGTGGCGGAGGCGCGGCAGCTTCCAGCGCGAGAGATCCTGCTTCGCGAGCAAGCGGTACTCGGTCGGCGGCGCGCAGAAGACGCTCACCTCCCACTCCTCGAGGAGCTGCATCTCGCGCTCGGGATCGAAACGGCCGGCGTACATGAACACCGGCACGCCGTGGTTCCACGGTCCGAAGAGCACGCCGTACGCGGCCTTGGCCCAGCCGGTGTCGGACGTCGTCCAGTGGAGGTCGGTGCGGCGAAGATCCAGCCAGTAGCGGCCAGTGTACGTGTGCGCGAACGTGTAGGCGTGGCTGTGCAGGACCGCTTTCGGATCCTTCGTCGTTCCCGAGGTGTAGAAGCAGAGCGCGGGCTCGTCGACGCACGTCGCGACGCGGGCGAGCGCGCGCGAGCCGCTGCGCTCGGCAGCGTGGAAGTCGACCCATCCGGCGGGTGCGTCGAGCGCGACCTTGATCGTGAGCGCCGGACAGTCGGCGAGGACCGACTCCACCTCGTCGACGTTGGCGCGCGCGGTCACGATCGCGCGCGCGCCGCTGTGCTGCGCGCGATAGCGAATGTCCTTTGCGCGCAACGTCGCCGTACAGGGAATGACGAGCGCACCGAGCTTGAGGCAGGCGATGAACGCGACCTGCCACTCCGGCACACGCGGCAGCATGAGCAGCACCGGGTCGCCGCGGCGCACGCCGAGCGCGGCGAGCGCGTTGGCGAAGCGATCCGAGCGCTGCTTGAAATCCCAGAACGTGTGGCGCTCGCTCGTGCCGTCCTCGCGGACGTAGAGGAGCGCCAGGCGGCTCCGGTCGGCGGCGAAGACATCGACGGCGTCGTAGCCGAAGTTGAACTCGGGTGGCACCTGCCATTGGAACTCGCGACGCGACGACATGGCTACGCACCCACGGCGCGAATGCGCCCTTTGCGCGCCGACGCGCGGATGTACTTCTTGCTGACCGGCGACAGATCGTGGAAGCCGACGCGGGTCTCGATGAGCGCGAACGTCGGCGCGCGCTCGGCATCGGCGAGCGCGTCGCGAAACTCGGCGATCGTCTCCGCCGTGTAGCCGGCGCCGCCCCAGCAGCGGGCGAGCTCGGCGTACGGCCAGTTCGGGATCGTGAGCAGATCCTCGCGCTCGGCGATCGGGCGGAAGATGCCCCACCCGCCGTTGTTCATGAGAATGACGATCGGCCGGAGACCGTAGCGCGGCGCCTGCGCTAGCTCCGGGCCGGTCATTTGAAACGCGCCGTCGCCGCAGAGGACGATCGGACGCTGGCCGCTGCCGATCTCGCTGCCGAGCGCGCCCGGGACGCCGAAGCCCATCGACGCATAATATCCTTGCGCGAGGTAGCCGCCGCCGCGCTCGACCTTGACGTCGAGACCGGCGAACAGCATGTCGCCCGACTCGGCGATGACCGCCCAGCCGCGCTTGCCGGCGAGGAAACGGTTCAGCTCGCGCAGCATCTCGGCGACGGTGATCGCGCGCCCGTGCGCGCGCGGCGCGCCGCGCAGGTTGTCGGCGTACCGCACGTGCTCGACATGGCGGCGCAGCCGCTCGCGGCCGAGCGCGCGCACGAAGTCGCGAATGCCGACGTCGGTGTACGTGTGGAAGCTCACGTTGACGCGGTTGCCGACCGCCCAGATCGACCGCCCCCGGGTGATCTGCGGCGGACGGCTGCCGAGGTTCATGTCGGTGAGGAGCGTCCCGAGGTTGAGTACGAGGTCAGCCGCGTCGATGCGCTTGCGGATCGGCGGCGGGCTGATCGGCCCGATGTGGACGCCCATGAACTGCGGATGGTCCATCGGAAACGCGCCCTTGCCGAGGACGGTCGTCATGCAGGGCGCGCCCATCTGCTCGACGAGGCGCACGACGTCGCGCTGAATCTTGTAGCGAAAGGTCTCGATACCGACGATCACCGCCGGGCGCTTCGACGCGTTGAAGCGGAGCGCGGTCTCGTGCGCGGCCTCGGCGGTCTTGCGCTCGTCGGAGCGCGCGAACTCGAGCACCCCGTCCCATTCGCGAATCGACTCCGGCACCTCGATCGTGCGCTCGACCATGTCGCGGTGGATCTCGAGATAGCCGGGGCGCTGCTCGCGCCAGATCGCGCGCAGCACCTCGTCGACGTCGGCCGCGGCACGGCGCGGGTCGTCGAGGACGCGGGCGGCGCAGGTGAGCTCGGCGTAGATGCGGAGCTGCGAGTCGATCTCCTTCGCCTGATGGTGGATCAGCTGCCCGAGCTTGCGCTCCTCCTCGCCCGGCCCGCCGCTCACGACGAGAATCGGCACGCGCTCCGAGAAGGAGCCGGCGACCGGATTCACCATGTTGTGGCCGCCGGCGCCGTACGTGACGCAGACGACGCCGATGCGTCCAGTGGCACGCGCGTAGCCGTCGGCTGCGAAACCGACGCCGGGCTCGTGGGAGAGCGTCACGATGCGCATGCCGCGCGGCCGCCCGAACTTGAAGAAGAGATTGATGACGAGGTCGCCGGGGATGCCGAAGAGATGCGTGACGCCGATCTTCTGCAGGTAGGCGACGAGAAAATCGCCGACCCGCATGCGCGCCCGCATCACGCGACGACACCGCGCGGGAGCGACGCGCTGGCGCAGCGCGGCGCCCGCGTCACGCGAAGAACTCCTCGACGTCGCCGGAAGTCACCTCGACGGTCACCATCTCGCCGTTCCGATACACGCGCAGCACGATCGGCTCGCCGGCGCGATGCGACCACAGGCGCTCGTAGAGCTCGCGCCGGCTCGCCACCTCCTGATCGTCGATCGCGAGCACGACGTCGCCTTGCGCGAGACCCGCTTGGTCGCCGGGCGCGCCGGCGAGGAGCCCGGCGATGACGACGTGGTTGCGCAGGGTGTAGCAGTAGAGCCCGAGCCACGCGCGCGACGGACGGCTCGGCCTCCGCCCGTAGCGCAGCAGCTCCTCACGATGGTCGCGGTAGCACTCGATCGGGATCGACAGCGAGAAGCGTCCGATCTCGTTCAAGTTGAGCGACACGACGCCGACGATTTGGCCGCGGACGTCGATCAAGGGTCCGCCGCCGAGGCCCGGGTTCATCGCGGTCGTGAAGATCGCGCGCTCCAGCACGTACTCCCAGTTGGCGTCGAAGGGTCCGACCGACGTCACTGCGCCCGAGCTCGCGCGCCGTCCGCCGTCGCCGACGCTGGCGAGAATGAACACCTCGTCGCCGCTGGCGATCTCCGGGACCGTGCGCACCGTCAGCGACGGCAAGCTCACCGCCGGCACTTTGAGCAGGGCGACGCCCGACGCGAAGTCTTGCGCGATCACGTCGCCGACGAGCTCGCGGCCGTCGACGAGCGTCACCTGCGCCGAGCGCGCCCCGAGCACCACGTAATTGACGGTGAGAACGAGGCCGCCGGGATCGACGAGGGTACCCGTGCCCGCACGCTCGGTGCCGAGCACGGCCGCGGACGGATGCGTCTCCGGCACCTGCACCCGCAGGTGCACGGTCGCCGGCAAAGTCTCCTCGAGCAGCCGAACCGATGCGTTCATGGCCTTGATCGTGGATCGTGAATGGATCTGACCCGGTCGAACTCGGTCGAGTTGCGAGCGAGACGAGGCGCGAGGGAAGCGAGCCGCGGAGGCGTAGCGGCAGCTACGCCGAGCAGCGGAGCGACCGAGCAACGAAGTATCGCGAAGCAAATCGGCCGAGTTCGCTTGCGCGGGCGGAGCGTGGTCTTTATGAGAGACACTCCCATGCACACCCGCGAGCTGCCGCTGACGTTGGCGCCGTGGGCGCTCTTTCGCGTCCTCGCGCGGAAGGAGCAACCGTTCTTCATCGACGCCGGACGTCCATGGGGCGACGAGTGGGTTTCCTCTATGGGATTCAGCCCACGGATGCAATTCCGTGTCGATGCTGGAACCGGCGCGAGCGTGCTCTCGACGCTCTCGGATGTCGTCGCCACGATGGCACCGCGCGCGGCGACCGCACGAGCGCGCCCGCTGCCGTTCGCCGGCGGCGCCGTCGTCGCGCTCGCCTACGAGGCGAAGAACGAGATCGAGCGGCTGCCGCAGTCGCAGCGCGAAGATCCGGCCGCGCCGCGACTGGTCGCGACGATCTACGACGCGGTCGTCGCCTACGATCATCGTCGCCGCCGCTGGCTCGTCGCGAGCTGGCACCTCGACGCCGCGGCGCTCGCACGCTACGCCGACGAGGTGATAGACGCCGCCCGTCATCGCCATGAGCTCGAAGAGCTCTCCGCCGACCGTCAGGCCGGAATCACGGTGAATCTCGATCGTGATGCGTACGAAGCGCGCGTCGCGCGGGTGCGCGCGTACATCGCCGCGGGCGACGTCTACCAGGCGAACCTCAGCATGCGTCTCGACGCTCCGCTCACGGCGAGCGCGCTCGCGACGTACGGCCGTTTGCGGTCGGTGCAGCCCGTCCCGTTCGGCGGCTACTTCGACCTCGGCGCCGTGCAGGTGCTCTCGAATTCGCCCGAGCTCTTTCTTCGCCGGCGTGGCGACCGCATCGAAACGTGCCCGATCAAGGGCACCCGCCGCCGCGGGCATAGCGCGGCGGAGGACACGCGCCTCGTCGCCGAGCTGCGGCGCGACGCGAAGGAGCGTGCCGAGCACGTCATGATCGTCGATCTCGAGCGCAGCGACCTCGGACGCGTGTGTCGCACCGGCAGCGTCCACGTCGAGCGCCTCGCCGCGCTCGCGACCTTCCGCACCCTCCACCACCTCGTCACGAGCGTCCGCGGAACGCTGCGGCCCGGGATAGGCGTCGCCGACCTGCTGCGCGCGACATTCCCGGGCGGCTCGATCTCCGGAGCACCCAAGAGATCGACGCGAGCGGCGACCTCGATCTGAACGTCGCGATTCGCACCGCGGTCGCGACGCGCGGCCGGCTGACGTATTCCGTCGGCAGCGGCATCGTCGCCGACTCCGATCCAGCACGCGAGTACGCCGAGTGCCGACTGAAGGCGGAGGCGTTCCTGCGTGCGCTCGCCACCGACGGGCGCGGGACGCCGGCGTTCGCTGCACCGAGCACCACGGATGCCTGGATGCGTGACGCCGACGCCACGTCGCCGCACGACGGCGTTTGGGCGCTCCGCACGGGCTGAGCGCGACGTTGGCGGGCGGGCGACGCCGGCGGCGCGCGCCCCGGCGTGAAGCGATCGTGCTCCTGAACGACCGCCTGCAGCCGGCGGCGGGCGCCGCCATCTCCGCCCTCGATCGCGGCTTCCTGTACGGGGACGGTCTCTTCGAGACGGTGCGCACGTACCGTGGCCGCCCGTTCGGCCTCGAGCAGCATCTCGCGCGCCTCGCGCGCTCGGCGCGCACGTTCCGCATTCCGTTCGAGCGTGATGCGGGATACTGGCGCTCGCGCATCACGCGGCTCCTCCGCGCGAACGCCCTCGTCGACGTCGACGCTGCCGTGCGACTCACGGTCTCGCGTGGCGCCGGTCCGCTCGGGCTCCTGCCGCCACCCGGACTCTACCCGACGACGCTCCTCGTCGCCGCGCCGCTCGACCGACGCCTCGCCATGGCGCAGCGCCGCGGCGTCGGCGTCTGCTTCTTCCCATGTCGGCTCGTCACGGCGACGCTGCCGACGCACAAGACCTTGCATTACCTGCCGGCGGTGCTCGGCAAGATCCTCGCCGCCCGTGCGCGCGCCTTCGAGGCGCTGTATCTCGGCGCCGACGACACGGTGCTCGAAGGCACGACGAGCAACGTGTTCGTCGTCCGGCGCGGCACGGTCGTCACACCGCCGCTCCACGGCATTCTCCCCGGCGTCACCCGCCGGTTCCTCGAAGCCGTCGTCCGCCACGCGCGCATCCCGTTCCGGGAGGCGCCGATTCGCCGCCGCGCGCTGCTCGCCGCGGACGAGGTGTTCCTCACCGCCTCGACGATCGAGGTCCTCCCGGTCGTGCGCGTCGAGCGCCACCGCGTCGGCGCCGGCGTGCCCGGACCGATCACGCGGCGCTTACAGGAGGCGTACGCGCAGCTCGTCGCCGCGACGCTCGCACGCGGGCGGACGGCACACGCGTCGCCGCGGTCGCACCCGCCGCCGGCGGGCCGCGCCGGGGCGGCTCAGAGGAAAAAGTAGGGCGCGACCATCATCCCGACCGTGATGAGGACGGTCGCCGCCGCGAAGCTCGCTTTCCCGACGGTTTCGGCGCCCGACTTCACCTTGCCCCAGAACGTCTTCGGCGGCTCGGGTTGCTGTGCGACCTTTCCGTACTCCTCGGGCTTCCCGGGCGGGTCGTCTTTGAGGAGGGCGTCGGGATCGTCAGCGCGGTCGAGCTTGAGCTCGCGGCGCCATTTCGTCTCGGCCTCGTCGAGGTTCGAAGCGACGGGGGACGGTGCGTCGTCGGCGAAGAACGGGTCGTCGAGAGTTTGCCGCGCCGGGGGGCCGCAGCTCGTGACGATCGTCACGCCGAGCGCCATCGCGAAGAAGACCGCCGCCAGCCGCCCGCGAAATGGATTCCCCACCTAGTGAAAGCTATAGTCTCATCCTTCCACGCGTACAATCGGAATTGTGGAGGATGCATGCGCGTCTACGTCGAGGACGTCGCTCGTCACGCCGGCGAGGAGGTGACCGTACGCGGGTGGCTCTACCATCGGCGCTCGAGCGGCAAGCTACACTTCCTGCTCGTCCGCGACGGCACCGCCACGATCCAGTGCGTGATGTTCGTGAAGGACGTGCCGCCGGAGCTGTTCGAGCGCGCCGGGCGGCTGCCGCAGGAGTCGTCGCTCGAGGTGACGGGCACGGTGCGTGCCGACGCGCGCTCGCCGCTCGGCTACGAGCTCGCGGTGCGCGATCTACGCGTGCTGCAGGAAGCGGATGAGTACCCGATCACGCCGAAAGAGCACGGGCCCGCGTTCCTCCTCGACCATCGCCACCTCTGGCTGCGCTCGTCGCGCCAGCACGCGATCATGCGCGTCCGCGCGAGCGTCGTCCGCGCATGTCGCGAGTATTTCGATCGCCGCGGCTTCACGCTGCTCGATGCGCCGATCTTCACCCCCGCCGCGTGCGAGGGCACGACGACGCTCTTCGGCGTCGATTACTTCGGCACCCCGGCGTACCTCACCCAGAGCGGGCAGCTCTACATAGAGGCCGGGGCGATGGCCTTCGGCAAGGTGTACTGTTTCGGGCCCACGTTCCGCGCCGAGAAGTCGAAGACGCGCCGCCACCTGACCGAGTTCTGGATGATCGAGCCCGAGGTCGCGTTCGCCGATCTCGACGACGACATGGCGCTCGCCGAGGACTTCCTCGTCGAGGTCGTCGGTCGCGTCGTCGCCGAGCGCCGCGCCGAGCTCGCGACGCTCGAGCGCGACTTGGCGCCGCTCGAGCGCGTGCAGAAGCCGTTTCCGCGCGTGCGCTACGAGGAGGCGCTCGCGCTGCTCGCAGCTGATGGCAAGCCGCTCGCGTTCGGCAACGACTTCGGCGGCGACGAGGAGACGGTGCTGTCGCAGCGCTTCGATCGTCCCGTCATCGTGCACCGCTATCCCGCGGCGTCGAAGGCGTTCTACATGAAGCCCGATCCCGCCGATCCGCGCCTCGCCCTCTGCGTCGACGTCCTCGCGCCCGAAGGCTACGGCGAGATCATCGGCGGCGGACAGCGCGAGGACGACCTCGCCGCGCTCGAGCGTCGCATCGCCGAGCACAATCTGCCCGCCGACGCGTTCGGCTGGTACCTCGATCTCCGCCGCTACGGCACCGTTCCGCACGCCGGCTTCGGGATGGGCATCGAGCGCATGGTGGCGTGGCTGTGCGGCTTGCATCACGTGCGCGAGACGATCCCCTTCCCGCGCATGCTCGAGCGTCTGACGCCGTAGCGGTGCCACGATCGCCAGCGCAGGAGCGGAATACAACTGTTCCGCCTCACCCCTCGGTAGCTACCCGCCGCTCGGCGCGGCGAGAAAAGGCTTGACAGGCGAGCCCCGTGTACGCGACGGTCGCCCGCGGGAGACCAGATGCGCGCTCGCACGCTTGTCGGTGGCGTCCTTCTGAGTCTTCTCTGTTGCGCGTCGATCGCGCACGCCGCGGACCGCCCGATCGATGCGCTCCGGCTCAAGCTGAAGGAGGGCCACGGCAAGAAGGCCCTCGTCTTTCTCTCGCGCGACCCGAGCTTCCTCGTTCCGGCGATCGGCAGCGCCGACGACCCGGCGCTTGCCGGCATGACCGTGTACCTCTTGCTGGCGAATCAGGCGTCGTACACGTTCAACGTTCCGTCCGGCTCGGGCGACCCGGGGTGGTCGTCGGAACCGGGGCCGCCGCCGCGCTACAAGTTCAAGAATGCCGCGGCCCCCGCGGGAATCGCGACGGCGCAGCGGATCAACATGACGGGCTCCAAGATCCTCAAGGTCCTGTTGAAGGACGGCGTGGACTTCAACCTTGGACAACCCCTGGGCTCGGTGGGGATCCGCATCACGACGGGCGCGCTGCGCAATTGCGCGCTCTTCGACGGACCGACCATTCGGAAGGATACCGGGTACGGCGTCTTCGTCGCCGCGAACGCGACGGCGGCGTCGATGCAAGACTGCTCGGACGTCGCGCTCCACGGCGGCGCGCCCGCAGGTCCATGCGAGTCCGGACCGTACCCGACGTGCGGCGGCTCGTGCGCCGGCGACGGCGTGTGCGCGCTCTCGCTGTTCGATTTCAGCTGCCGCTGCGTCTCGCCGAGCTCGCCGTGCGGCGGCACGAGCCCGCTCTGCAACGGCACGTGCGACGCGGGCGAGGAGTGCGTCGCCCTCGGCCCGGGCCCATACCCGACCTATCCCTCCTGCGCGTGCCTGCCGCAGGGGAGCACGCCGTGCGGGACGCCCGGAGCGCCCGTGTGCGGCGGCGCGTGCCCGGCGGACGAGGTATGCCGGCCCGAGGCGGGACGGCAGATCTTCGGCGGCCAGCTCGGCTGCGACTGTGCACTGCCGGAGCCATGTGGACAGGGCGGCCTCGATTGCCCGAACGGTACCGGCTGCGGCCAGCTCGGCTACCAAATCATCTGCGCACCAATCCCCTGCGGCGGCTCGCCAACGTACCCGACGTGTGGAGGCGGCACGTGCGTCGACGGTGCCGTCTGCCAGCCGGTGGCGTTCAACGATTCGAACGAGTTCTGTGTGTGCGCGATCCCCGCGTCGTGTGATGCCACCTGCGGCGGGTACACGTGTCCCGATGGCGAGGTGTGCCGCTTCGATAGCGGCGCGACCTGCAGCTGCAGCGCGCCGTAGCCCAAGGCGAGGGCGCACGCTCGACGCGACCGTCGTCGCTCGCCAGCTTACTCTACCCGCGCCGCGCTCAGTCCTCCTACCTTCTCCGACCAGCGCGACGATGGCGACGCTCGCGAGCAAGACGATCGATGGCTCGGCCGATGCGCGGAACCGGGTCGTCCCGTAGAAGGCTGCGGCGCTGATCGTCACGACCACGAGCGGCGCGAGCAGCGGCAGCACCGGGACCCGGCGGCGGACGAGCACCACTGCCCCGGCCACCGCGCCGACGACCAGGACGTAGTACATCGCCAGGCCGACGCGGCTCGCCGGCAGCTCCCGCGTCTCGGCGGTGTCGAGCATGAGCTGCTCTAGTGGCCGGTAGGCCGCCCAGACCCGACCGACGCGGGCTGCCACCACCCCGGGGACCTCGTCGCGACGCTCGCGCATGAAGTCGAGGGCCTGGCGGCGGTACTCCTCGTCCTGGACCGACGCGTCGCCCGGCGGGGTGGGGCGGCTGATGATGCACGTGTAGTCCCACCAGCCCTTGAAGGGGCCGGCGTAGGTGCTGGGACAGTTCGCGACCCGCAGCGTCGCGCCGAGCGAGGTCCCGAGCACCGCCGGACGGTCGAACCGCGCCACGTTGTACGGCGCCCACGGCGCGAGCACGGCGACGCAGGCCGCGCCGGCCACGGCGAGCAACCCGATCCGGCGCGGCCAGGCGCGGGCACCCCGCCGGAGCACCAGGGGCAGGACTAGCACGACCGCGAGCAGCAGCAACTCGGCGCGCGCCAGCGCCGCCAGGGCGACGGCGGCGCCCAGGACGACGGCGTCGAGCAGCCCGCGGCGTTCCCAGAAGCGGTGCGCCGCGAGCACGACGCCTGCGGCGCAGAGCGTGGACAGGCTCTCGGAGAGCACCAGCGCGTCGTTCAGCCAGAGCATCGGGTAGACGGCGCAGATCCCGGCGGCGAGCAGGCCCACCGCCGGGCCGGCGATCCGCCGCCCCGCGAGGCCGACGACGAATACCGTTCCCGCGCCGAGCAGGCAGGAGATCAGCTGGTGGTCGAGGTAGCTGCGCAGCCCGACGAGCGAGCCGAGCCCGAGGACGACGATGTAGAGCGGCGGGTGCAGGGCCTTCGGCTCGAACGCGCCGGTCAGCTTCCAGGCGTAGGGGTCGGGGAAACCATGTCCGTCGGCGAAGAGGTTGGCCCCGTAATGGTAGTAAAACGCGTCACCCAGAATCGGCGCCGGATTCTTCCACCCGAGCACGTAACCGACGCGCAGCGCCAGGGCCGCGAGCACCACGATCCCCAGAGCCAGCAGCCACCTCTGTGACAAACAGCAGTACAAGACCCGACGTCCGACTTTGGACGTTATGACAACCGGCGCGACGAAGAGCCCGCTAGAATTTCCTATCAACTATCAACCCTAGAGTCTTTGGGCGCCGTTGAGCGTTGCGAGTTGCCGGTCGAACGTGCCGAGCGGCAGGTTGCCCGCTTTGCGAGCGACTTCCAGTACGAGGCAATCAGAGAAGCCTAAAGACGGTTTCGTTCGGAAGCGCGCGAGGGCCGCGGCGACGGCGTCGGAATCCTGCAGCGTCAGATCCTGGTGACTGAGGAACATCTCGACCGCGGTGGCAATTCCGGCGGCGTCGAGATCATAGACGGCGGACAACACCCAGGTCGCCTCGGCCAATACCAGATGCGGCACCCACGCTCCTTTCGTGACGAAGGCTTCCGCAGCGGCAACCTGCTTCACGTCGTCACGGGTGACCAGGCGAGCAAGGACGTTCGTGTCAACGGCGCGCACGCCGTCCTCTGACGTACCGCCGGACTCCTTCCTCCATGTCCTCGAGCGTCCGCGGTTTCGGTCGCTGACGCGGGAACAGCGCTCGATGAACGTCCTCTGATGTGTGTCGGCCGGCACGCCGGACCACGATCTTCTCTCCTTCCTCTTCCCATTCCAGAATCGATCCTGGCCCCAACCCGAGCCTTCGACGCACCTCGGCCGGAACGGAGATCTGACCCTGTGCGGT
>VBKW01000413.1 GCA_005879405.1 Deltaproteobacteria bacterium | reverse complement strand
GCTCTATGCGGGCGAATCGTGCACGCTGGTACACGACGTGCGTCCCGCGGCGGAGATCGTGCGCGCCGTCGTCGAGGAGGCGGCGGCGATTCTCGGTCGTTGAGGCGCAGCGCTACGCGAGCGCGCGGGCGATCGCGGGCCAGCCCTCGCGGGCGCTGCGGTAGCGCGGCGTCCAGGCGGTGATCGACTTCAGCATGCCGTTCGCGACGCGCTGCGAGCGTAGCAATGCCGGCGCGCCGGCGCCGAGGATCACTCGCGCGACGGCGATCGGCACTCTGAACGGCGCACGGAAGCCGAACGCGCGCGTGAGCGCGAGCGCGTACTCCCGTTGCGGCAGCGGCTCGTCGTCGGCGACGTTGTAGATGCCCGCGGGAAGCGCGAGCGCGGCGACGACCGCCGCGGCCGCATCGTCGACGTGAATCGCCGACATGTAGGCATTGCCATCGCCAAGGATCGGAAAGAGGCGCCAGCGGGCGAGGCGGATCGTGTCGCGCGTCGACGCTGCGTAAGGCGCATAGAAGAGCGCGAACCGCAGCACCACGCCGGCGCCGCCGCCGGCCGAGAAGCGCGCCGTCTCGCGCTCGGCGTCGCGCGCGGACGCGAGCGGCCAGACGGCGTCGATCGACGCGGTCTCGTCGATCCAGCGCTCGCCCTGGTCGGCGTAGAGAAACGTGATCGACTCCTGCACGTAGAGGCGCGCGCCGGCCGCGAGCGCGGCGTTCACCAGCACCGCGGCGCCTTGCGTGCGCACGCGGTCGTTGTCGCGCCACGCGCTCCGCCGCCCCATGCGGGAAATCGGCGGAATCCGGGTCGCGAGATGGAGCACCGCCTCGCAGCCGGCAACCGCTTGTCGCATCGCCGCACCGTCGAACAGATCGGCGACGACCGGCTCCGCGCCGAGCTCGCCCACGCGCGTCGCGCGCTGCGCGTCGCGCGCGAGCGCCCGCACGTCGTGCCCCGTTTGCGCCAGCAGCCGCACGGTGGGAGCGCCGAGCGTCCCCGTAGCGCCAGCGACGAAGACGCGCATGGAGGCCCTATGCCAGCGCTCGTCCGCCGAGGCAAAGCGCGCTAATCTCCGGCGGTCGTCGCGGCACCGAATCCATTGCAACGAGGAAGGCACCCATGAAAGATCTCTTCTCGATCGAGGGAAAAACCGCGGTCGTCACCGGCGGATCGCGCGGCATCGGGCTCATGATCGCGCGCGGCTTCGTCGAGGCCGGCGCCAAGGTGTACATCTCGTCGCGCAAAGCGGCGGAGTGCGAGAAGGTCGCCGCCGAGCTGTCCCGCGTCGGAACGTGCGTCGCGCTGCCGGCCGATCTCGGGACCGAGGCCGGCGCGAACGGCTTGGCAGCGGCGGTCGCCGAGCGCGAGCCCGCGTTGCACATCCTCGTCAACAACGCCGGCGCGAACTGGGGCGCGTCGCTCGCCGAGTATCCCGACGCGGCGTGGGACAAGGTACTGGCACTGAACGTGAAGGCGATCTTCCACCTGACGCGCGCGCTCGTACCGCTGCTCGAGAAGGGCGTCCGCTCCGGCGACCCGGCGCGCGTCATCAACATCGGGTCGATCGACGGCCTGCGGGTGCCGATGCTCGAGACGTACGCCTACTCGGCGAGCAAGGCGGCGGTGCACCACCTGACGCGCGTGCTCGCGCAGCGCCTCGCCCCGCAACACATCACCGTGAACGCCGTCGCGCCCGGGCCGTTCGAGAGCAAGATGATGGCGGAGACGCTGCGCACCTTCGGCGACATGATCAAAGCCGGCTGCCCGCTCGGCCGGATCGGCGAGCCCGAGGACATGGCGGGCGTCGCGATCTACCTCGCGTCGCGCGCGGGCGCGTACGTGACGGGCGCCGTGAGCCCCGTCGACGGCGGCATCACGACGAAGCCCAGCAGCTGAGCTTCAGCGCCGATTGCCGCTGTCCACATCCGTCTCGCAACTCCGCGGCGCGCCCGACCCCAACGACGCTTCCGCGTAGTTCATTCGCTGGCGCGAGTGGAAACCAGCCTTCTCCTTCGTTCTCGATGGAGAGGACTGTTCCGATCGGGAGGCGCATGATTCATAGGCTTACTCGATCGGCATCCTTCGACGGAAGCGGTCACCGTGGCCACAATCGGAAACGGCCGGGCTGCCCGCGTCAATGTGCACCAGAAGCACTGGCTATTCGTTCGATCTTCGGGTTCCGTCAGATGGAAACGGCTCCCCGCAATCGCGCACGGTGCGCAGATCGTCCGTGTGCGCCTGTACAATCGTTTCGTCCTCTCAACGCGCTCGACAATGTATCCAACCCCGGAACTCGCCCGAACTCGTGAGATCGTGCTCGCGGAAGACCCCGGTAAGCGTGCCGTGGCCGCGAGCACGGGTGAGGTCGCCGCCGCCGAAGCCATCGACGATCGACCACTCCGCCGAGATATTGCCGTGCTCGTCCTCGCGGGCGTGCATCCAGTACGTCATGCTTCCACTGCCGCAACCTGCAACGGTGCCGGTAAACGTCTCCAGGTTATCCGTGAACGTCACGCCGCTTGGCAGGGCCAACCAGCCGTAGGCGTACTCGCTCACGCCCTGCCAGTCGCCCGTGAGTGTCGTCGGTGTGGTGCTGTGGCCGGTCCCGCGGCAGAAACCCGTTTGCGGCAGCGGCCGCTCGGGCGTACACGGCGGCATCCAATCCACATGATCCGCCGGACTGTCGTAGTGTGCGACGATGTGGTGCGGATGCATCGAGCACCCGGTTGCCGTCGCGGTTGCGAGGAGTGCCGCGATGACGAAGAGACACCACTGCGAACGGGCAATCGCGTCGTTCACCATCGAACCCCTATCCACGTCGCGCTTTCGACCTCGGGTTGACGCCGCACTACGACAAACCGATCACTGCGCGCGCGATCAAACACGGCCGGTATCCAGGCGGCGGAAGCGGCCACCCTGGCCGGGAATAGGACGCAACCGGCCAACGCCGCGCGTCAGGGAGAGGCCATAGCACGGCGCCTGCGAGTAACCGGGACGCTCAACGAGCCGTCGTCGCCGACCCGCTCAGATGCCCTGCAGCGTGACGCCCTTGATGAAGGGCAGGCTCACCATCACTGAGGGAGCCCGCTCGCGCGACCAAGCGCACGCGAGCGGTGCACAACGGTCGCGCGAGCCGCGCATTCGGATCCGACTACGGTGTGCAGTACACGAGGCTGTTGTTGGATCCGTCCATCATGCTGTCAATCGCGCTCAGGATCGTCGCCTGATTGGTTGCGTTGCACGCCGCACACGCCCCGCTCGCCGACGCCTTGGCGACGCAGCTATTGAATCGCTCCGCGGCCGACTTGCCGGATAGCGGTCCCTGCTCACACGTCTCTTCGTCGAACGCGTGATTCTTCACGAACGCCTTCGCTGCGGTCTCGTGACACTTGGTATAGTTCTTCACGAGGCTGGCGATGCATTTCGTGGTCTGGTCCTGGCACTTCTGCTCGTCGGCGCTCGCCGGGTTCACACAGCCCTGGTCATCCCCGCCGGGGTCG
>VBKW01000412.1 GCA_005879405.1 Deltaproteobacteria bacterium | reverse complement strand
TCGCAATACGTCAGGGCGTTGATGGTCCCATCGAGCTCGGTTTCCCAGGCGCTCGTGATGCTTCCGAGATTCACACACGGGCACTTCGCGCTGACGACGGTCGTATTCTTCGTCGTGAACGAGCTCGTGGCGGCGGACTCACAGGACTCCTCATCGAAGGACTGTCCCTTGAACACGGCATCTGCTTGTTTCTTGTGACACTTGAGGATCGCCTTCGCCAAAACGAACACGGCTTGCTCGACCTTGTTCTCACAGCCTGCCGCCGTGTTGCTGCAGGTGAGCACCCCGCTGTCATCCGCGCCGAACGGCGTGTTCGTCGCTCCTGGGCATTGGGCCGACACCGAGCGCGCGCCGACGAGCAACGCCAGCGCCATCGTCACGAAGCATCGTATGAGCATGATAAACCCCTTTCTCGTTTATGATCCGAGAACGAAACGGATGAGTGACTCTACTTAAGCATGGGGAACTTCGTCGTGTGGAGTCAATCACCGAGACGACGGAGAAGCCCAGCGGCTCGAGGTGCCATGGGAGAGTGTGCCGCGTCGTCCGTCGGGTCCGCCGAGCGAGGTCGCTCGTGTGACGCACCCAAAGGCGCGCCGCACTACGTTCTACGGCGCATCCGCGACATCGACTCGCGGCGGCGTCCCGGCGTCACGGCAGGTCGTTCAGATCGAACACCTCCAGGTCAACGCTCCACGCGTTGTTGTCCGGGTTCACCGCTCAGAGCACGAGCTGCATGTACACGACATCGAGCCAGCGATCGAACTTGCGGCCGACCTCGCGCATGCGACCCGACTCGACGAAGCCGAAGCGCGCGTGCAGCGCGACGCTGCCCGGCTGCGTAGAGTCGATGCCGGCGACGATCACGTGATGGCCGAGCGCGCGGCCGCCCGACACGAGCTCCGCGAGCAGCGCGCTGCCGATGCCGCGGCGGTGAAACGCGTGATCGACGTAGATCGAGTCCTCGACCGTGCTCGAGTACCCGCATCGCGATTGATAGCGCGAGAGCGACGCCCAGGCGACGACGCGATCCCCCTCCTCGGCGATGAGGAGCGGATGCGCCTCGCCGTGCTCGCGAAACCACGCCGCGCGCCCCGCGTCGGTCTCGGGCTCGAGCTGGTAGGTGCATGTCGAGTGCAGCACGTAGTGGTTGTAGATCGCATTCACCGCCGCCAAATCCGCCTCGACCATCGGCCGAAGACGGAAACCCACCACCGCTGCACCGTCACTCACGTCGCGACCTCCTCATCGCCACGCGAAGACCGGCTGCTCGAAATGCGCGACGCGCGTCAGGCGGCCGTGCAGCGCAACCTCGCGCAGCTGGTAGACGATCGCGGCGGTCGGCGCATGGACGTGCGTGCCGACCATCGCGATCGAGATCACCGGCCGATCGCTCTCCGGGATGCGCTTCAGGCGCGGTACGCCCGGATCGTCGAGCACCGCGAGCGGCACCCGATATACGGCCGCGACCTCGTCGGGGTCGGGCGCGAGCTCGACTCCGGTGCTGCCCCAGACGACGACGGGCGTGATGACGAATCCCGAGCGCGTTCCGTAATCGTCGAGGAGACCGAGAACCGCGTCCGCGCCCGGCGTGAGGCCGACCTCTTCGGCGAGCTCACGGAGGGCGGCCGTCGCGGCGCTTTCGCCGTCCTCGAATCGACCGCCGGGGAGCGCCCACTGGCCGGCATGTCGCCGCAGGCGGGCCGCACGGCGCGTGAGGAGAAAGCAGCCGTTGCCGTCGGCGCCGCCGACGAGCACGACCGCGACCGCCGCGGCCCGCCGGCCGTCGAGCGCGAGCGTCGCGCGCGGGTGGGCGGCGAGGTTCGCGCGCACGCGATCGGCGAGCGCGGGCGCAAACGGATACGCTGGCGACGACACGCGCGTCAGGCTACACCGAGTTGCCGGCGCACAGAAAGCCGCGGGACCCGACGCAGCGCCCGCGCCGCACACCGCGTCGGCAAACGCGGCGTAGGCACGTCGAAG
>VBKW01000083.1 GCA_005879405.1 Deltaproteobacteria bacterium | reverse complement strand
GCTCGCGCTCGACGCCGCGTTCCCCGAGGCGTACTACAACCTCGGGCTCGCGCTCGCGGCGCTCGATCGCACTGACGAGGCGATCACGTCCGTGCGCGCGGCGATCCGCCTCCGCCCCGCCTATGGCAACGCGCGTCGCGAGCTCGTGAATCTGCTGCTCGCGACCGACCACGACGACGAGGCGCGCGCCGAGGCGGAAGCGGCCGAGAAAGTGGCGCCGGGAAGCGGCGCCACGACGGCGCGCCGACGCGACGAGCCTGCTCGCGTGGATACTCGCGACGGCGGCCGATGCCGATCTGCGCGACGGTGCCGCGGCGCTGGCACTCGCGGAGCGCGCCGTCGCCGCCGCCGGCGAGTCGCCCGATGCCGACCGGCTCGACACCCTCGCCGCCGCGTACGCCGCGGTCGGACGGTTTCCCGATGCGGTGGCGACCGCGCGGCGCGCGAAGACGTTGGCGGACGCCGGAGAGTCGCCGGATCTGGCGCGCGAGATCGCCGAGCGGCTCGCACTTTACGAACACGGCGAGCCGTATCGCGCCGACTGACGCCACGGTCGCCTCGCGGGCCGGTCAGCCTCCCAGCGTCCCTTCGCGAGTCACGCGCGCGGCGGGCGATCGTGGATCCACGGCCGCAGCCACGGCAGCAGCGCGTACGCCGGCAGCGCGAGCGCAAACGTCACCGCGAAATACGGCGCGTATCCGAGCCGGCTCGCGCCGAGGCCGCTCACGGCGCCGGCGAGCGAACGCGTGAATCCGAAGAGCGCCGACAGCAGCGCGTACTGCGTCGCCGCCTGCTCGCGCTCGCAGACGTGCATGAGAAACGCGAGAAACGCCGCGGTCCCGAGGCCGCCGGCGAAGCTCTCGAGGAGCGACGCGGCGTAGATCGCGATCCGTCCGCCGTGCGCCGCCGCGACGGCGGCGTAGCCGAGATTCGAGACCGCTTGCAGCAACCCGAGCATCCACAGCGCGCGGAAGATGCCGACCCGCGACGTGAACACGCCGCCCGCGAGCGCGCTGGCGACGCTCGCCGCGACTCCGAGCGTCGTCGAGACGAAGCCGATCTCCTCGACGGAGAGGCCGCGATCGATCCAGAACGGCTTCACCATCGGTCCCATGCTCGCGTCGCCGAGCTTGTAGAGCAGGACGAACGCCAGCACGGCGGCGGCCCCCGGGCGCGCCAGCCACGCGACGAATGCCCGCCACCAATCGGCAGCCGGCGTGCGCACGATCACGATCGGCGGCGCCAGGCGGGCCGCGGCGGCGAGCGTCAAGAGGATCGCCGCCGCTGTCCAATAGAGGAGCGACCATCCGATCCAGCCGGCGAGAATGACGAGCGCGCCGCCGCCGACGATCAGCGCCGCGCGATACGCGGAGACGCGGACGCCGTTCGCGACGCCTTCCTCGCCGGGCGCGAGGAGGCTGATCGTGTACGCGTCGATCGCGATGTCCTGCGTCGCCGAGGCGATCGTCAGCGTCAGCACGAGGCCGAAGAGCACGGTGCCGGGCGCGCTCGCGTCCGTGAGCGGGATCGCGGCGGTGGCGAACGCCATGACGACCAGCGCCGCGGTGATCCAATGACGTCGCTCGCCGAAGCGATCGACGAGCGGCGCCCAGAACACCTTCAGGCTCCACGGCAGACCGAGCACGGAGAGCATGCCGATCGCCTGCAGCGAGACGCCGTGCGCGCGGAAGTACACCGGCAGGTTGTCGACGACGAGCCCGAACGGGAACCCTTCGGCGAAGTAAAGGATCGCGATCCAGAAGAGCTTGCGCTGCGTCGACACGCGGCGCGACTAGCAGATGCGGCGCTCGGTTCCCATCGCACGGGCGCGGTCCGCCGGCACCCACTTCCCGGTGCGGTGCGCGACCGGTCGTTGCGCGTGTCCCGTCTGCGGCGCTGTGCTAGGCTTCTCCCGATGGACGCGACGCACCACTGGATCGTGTGGGACGGCGAGTGCGGCTTCCGACGGCCGTTGGCTGCGCGGCGGCCGCGCGTCGCTTTTCATCCTCGAGCGCATCGGGTGGCCGCGGCTCGCCCGCGTCGCGGCGCTGCCGCCGCTCGTGTGGCTCGTCGAGGCGGCCTACGCGCTCGTCGCCCACAACCGGGCGTTCTTTTCGCGTCTGCTGCCGCGCACACGCAGCGCCTGAGAAGAGCGTCCGCGTCCAGGCCGTGCGGAGCGGCGGCGCTTCATGGGAGCGCTCTGGAAAACGTTTTGACTCCACGACGACCCGCGCGGTAGTTCTAGTGTCCCGAGTCTGAAGTCCGTTGCCAAAGTCGGGTGCGGATCGACGGCGTTGGCAAGGCGCGACGACGAGGAATAGTTGGCGCTATTCCGAGGAGGAGCAACGCAGCCAGCGCCGTCGAGACGTGCCCGAATTTGGTGACGGACTTCAGACTCGGGACACTAGCCGATCTCAGCCTGCGAGGAGACCCCCTATGGCGACCGCGGACAGGTATGCGAAGCCGATCAGTGACGTCGAGTGGCCGATCTCGGAAGCATTCAACACCACGTTTCGCTGGGAGTACCAGGACGGCCGCGACTCGCTCCTCAAGCTCTACGAAAAGGGCAAAGAGAAGCAATGGAACGCGAACACGCGGATCGACTGGTCGCAGGACCTCGATCCGGAGAATCCGGAGCAGCTGCCGGACGAGTCGATCCCGCTGTTCGGCTCCGACGTCTTCGACGCGCTCACGCGCGAGGAGAAGGCGACGCTGCGCCGCCACTTCCAGTCGTGGCAGCTCTCCAAGATCGTGCAGACGGTTCCCGACATCGATTCGAAGTTCTATGCGGCGACGCAGGTGATCGACGAAGCCCGGCACGTCGAGGTCTACTCGCGTCTCCTCCACGACAAGTTCGAGCTCGCGTACCCGATCACGCCGACGTTGCAGCGTCTCCTCGACAACGTGCTCACCGACTCGCGCTGGGACATGACCTATCTCGGCATGCAGGTGCTGATCGAGGGCCTCGCGCTCGCCGCGTTCGCGCAGATCCGCGATCAATCGCAAAATCCCCTCGCCGCCGCGGTCAACGCCTACGTCATGCAGGACGAGGCGCGCCACGTCGCGTTCGGGCGCTTTGCGCTCCGCGACTACTACCCGACGCTCACGCAAGCCGAACGTGACGAGCGCGAGGAGTTCGCCGTCGAAGCGTGCTATCTCATGCGCGACCGCTTCCAAGCGGAAGAGGTGTGGGAGACCCTCGGCCTTCCCGTCGATCGCTGCGCCGCGTACATGCTCGAGTCCGGGTTCATGCAGCGCTACCGCTCCGCGCTCTTCAGCCGCATCGTGCCGATCATCAAGGACATCGGCCTCTGGGGCCCGAAGATCCGTAAAGGCTACGAGCAGATGGGGATCCTCGGCTTCGCGGAGACCGACGTCCAAGCGATGGCCGCCGAGGACGAGAGGGTCGCCGAGGAGTTCGACAAGCGCCACGACGAGATCGTCCGCGTCGCCGCGGCGACGAGCGCCGACTCGACCGGCGCCGCGAGCGGCGCGGCCGCCGGTCCGGCCAATGGAGGAGCGGGTCGCGTCTCCGCGTGAGGCCGACGAGCGCATGCGGATGCGGGAGCGGTTGCTGACGCTTCTCGCCGACCGCTCGTATGACTACCGGCCGGAGAAGCCGCGCATGGCGCTCTTCACGCGCACCGACCTCGACCGTCGCGTGCTCGGCGACCGCGGCGGCGCGCGCCCGGCGTAGTGGCGAAACGGCGGCGGGTCGGCGGCGCCCCCGCGGCGGCGCAACGTCCGCGTGCGCCCGACGTCGCACGTCGCGAGCCGGGACGTGATCCGCGCGGCGCGGCGGAGGTCGGCGCTACCCGGACGTGGTGGACGACGGCCGCCGTCATCGCCGCGGTCGCGCTCGCGCTCTACGTGAACAGCCTCCGCGGCGCGCTCTTCTTCGACGACACCAACGCGATCATCAACAACGTGTGGGTACGAACCGGCGACGTCGCGAGCATCCTCACCCGTCCGTCGTGGTGGAGCGAGGCGCGCGGGCACGGCTGGCGACCGCTCACGACGCTCACGTTCGCGCTCGACCACGCGCTGCACGGCCTCGACCCGTTCGGCTATCACCTCGTCAACGTGCTGCTCCATGCGACCGTGAGCGTTCTCGTGTTCGCGGTCTTCTCGCGCGTGGCGGCGCCGG
>VBKW01000084.1:7457-10453 GCA_005879405.1 Deltaproteobacteria bacterium | reverse complement strand
GGTCGCGCTGCACGGCGCGCGGTGCGCGCCGCTTGGCGACGCGGCGATCGCCGCGCGTGTCCGCCGTCGGGTCCTCGACCACGCCTGCGCCGCCCTCGCGCTCGAGCTCGTCGGCGTCGGCCAGCGCGCGCTCGACATGTCGGTCGCGTACGCGAATGAGCGCACGCAGTTCGGGCGCCCGATCGGCAGCTTTCAGGCGATCAAGCACAAGTGCGTCGACATCATGGTCGCCGTCGAGACGGCGCGCTCGCTCGCGTACTACGCCGCGTGGGCGGTCGGCGAGGACGCCGACGACGCCGGCAGCGCCGCGGCGATGGCGAAAGCGTACTGCGGCGAGATGGCGAAGACCGTCACGAGCGAGGCGATCCAGGTGCACGGCGGCATCGGCTTCACGTGGGAGCACGACCTGCACCTCTACTATCGCCGCGCGCTCGCCGCCGACGCGGCGTTCGGCGCCGCGCCCGCGCACCGCGAGACGATCGTGCGCGCCATCGCCGGCTGACGTGCACGCGCTCGTCGTCCACGGCGGCGCCGGTATCGCGTCGGGCGCCGCCAAAGCGCAGCAGCGCGCGTGCGCGCTCGCGCTCGAATGCGGTTGGAAGATCCTCGCCGGCGGCGGCAGCGCCCTCGATTCGGTCGTCGCCGCGGTCGAGCTGATGGAGGACGAGCCGACGCTCAACGCCGGCTACGGCTCCTGCCTGACCGAGGACGGCACCGTCGAGCTCGACGCCGCGGTGATGGACGGTTGCGAGCGGCGCGCCGGAGCGGTCGCGCTCGTCCGCCGCCTGCGCCACCCGGTGCGAGCCGCGCGTCTCCTGTTGGAGGAAGGCCGCCACGTGTTCCTCGCCGGCGAGGCCGTCGAGACGTTCGCGGCGGCGCGCGGCATGCCGCTCGTCGATTCAGCGACGCTCGTCACGCCCGCGCGCCGCGACGCGTGGGCGGCGCGGCAGCGAGCAGCCGACGCCTCCGTGGGCGAAGCCGCTTCCATCGACGCTACGCTGTCCGAAGCAGCGGACGAGCGCGACCCCGGCGAAGACGGCGCCGGCACGGTCGGCGCCGTCGCGTTCGATGTCGGCTGTCACGTCGCCGCCGCGACGTCGACGGGCGGCATCAGCGGCAAGCGCGCAGGCCGCATCGGCGATTCGCCGATCATCGGCGCCGGCACGCTCGCCGACGACCGTGCCGGCGCCGTCTCGGCGACCGGCGACGGCGAGGCGATCATCCGTGCGACCGTCGCGAGCGTCGCGCTCGAGATTTTGCGCAGCGGCGTCGGGCCGGAACGCGCCGCCGAGGTCGCGCTCGCCGAGCTGACGCGCGTCGGCGGCACGGGCGGTCTGATCGTGGTCGATCGCTTCGGGCGCGTCGCCGCGGCGCACACGACGCCGCGCATGACGTGGGCGAGCCGCTGCGCCTGAAGTCGCGCCTCGACTCGTGATCGGGCGGCAGCGCTGATCGACGATTTCGATCTCGCCCCAGATGCATTCCGTGCTATGGAACCGCCCATGTGCCGACCCCCCTTGGCGATTGCGATCGCCGTCGTCCTGCTGCCGCTCGCCCATGCGATGACCGCCGCCGCCGCGCCCAGCGACGCGTGTGATCCGACGGGCGCCGACGCCACGGCGGTCACGCGAGCGCGCGCCGACATCGCCGCGAGCTGCAACTGCACCGGTGCCGCGACGCACGGCGACTACACGAGGTGCGCGCGCACCGTCCTGCAGGCACGCGTCGACGGTCGGCGGCTCTCCGTCGAGTGTGCGCGCTTCGTGCAGCGCTGCGCTTCGCACTCGATCTGCGGCAGGCCGAATGCCGTCACCTGCTGCCGCACGAGCGCGAACGGGCGGACGCGGTGCCGCGTGAAGCGCGACGCGTCTCGGTGCACGACGCCGCCGGGCGGCGCATCGTGCGTCGGGCTCTATCAGAGCTGCTGCGACGCATGCACGGCGACGGGCTGCGCCCCGCCGCCGACGCCGTCACCGACGCCGACGCCGGGACCGACGCCGACGAGCTGCGGCGGCCTCTGCCCGGGCGGCATCCAGACCGTCTTCATCATCCTGATGGAGAATCACAACTGGGCGGACGTGAAGAACAACGCATCGGCGCCCTACATCAACGGCACGCTGCTTCCCGCTGCGGGGCACGGCGAGCAGTATTACAATGCACCCGGCATCCATCCGAGCGAGCCCAACTATCTCTGGCTCGAGGCCGGCACGAGCTTCGGCGTGACCGACGACGGTCTACCGAGCGTGCATCATCAGAGCACGACGCAGCATCTGGTGACGTTGCTCGACAATGCCGGGATCAGCTGGAAGTCGTATCAGGAGGACATCATCGGCAACGCCTGCCCACTGACGGGAGTCGGCAATTACGCGCCGAAGCACAACCCGATGGTGTTCTTCGACGACGTGACCGACGCGGGCGACCCGCAGTCGCCGACGTGCATCGCGCACAACCGGCCGTACACCGAGCTGGCGACGGATCTCCAGAACGGCAGCGTCGCGCGCTACAACTTCATCACGCCGAACCAGTGCAACGACATGCACACCATCTGCGCGCCGCAGAACGATCAGTTGAAGCAGGGTGACGATTGGCTCTCGACCGCGATTCCGATGATCCAGAGCTCGATCCCGTATCAGAACAACGGCGTCATCTTGATCACGTGGGATGAGGGTGAGTTCGGCTCCGACGGGCCGATCGGGATGATCGTGCTCTCGCCGTTCGCCAAGGTCGGCTACTCGAACTCGACCCATTACACGCACAGCTCGACGCTGCGGTCGATGCAGGAGATCTTCAGCGTGACGCCGCTCCTGGGCGACGCGGCCAACGCGACCGACTTGTCGGACCTGTTTACGTCGTTCCCCTGAGCCTGTAGCAATCGCACGCGCGCCCCCGCCCGTCACTTCGCGACGCTGACGGTGCCGCTGCGAAGCGCCGACCATACGACGTCGAAGGTCTCGTCGTTGGACAGCGCGTTGGTGCGGCGATACCCGGCCGCCGTC
>VBKW01000084.1:5606-7292 GCA_005879405.1 Deltaproteobacteria bacterium | reverse complement strand
ACGAGACCGTATGGCCGTGGGTTTGGCGCATACCCGACGGTGAACGCCACCAGCAAATCCCGATCAGTGACGATCGCGCGTCGGTATGCGGCCGGTCGCTCCAGACCGGTCCCGGGTGGACCGCGAAACGCGAATCCATCCGCAAGGAAGAGACACGACGCTCCGAGGTACGCCGCGAGGACGAGTAGCCACGCCGCCCAGCGTTGGCGTGTCACGACCGCATCCCCCGCCGCTTCCGATCCGGCATCGCGGCGTTCAGCTCAGGATGGCGTGACGATAGGCAGATCGAGCCGGTTCCCCCATTCGTTCCACGACCCGGCGTAGTTGCGGACGCGCGGGTAGCCGGCAGCGGTGAGAGCGATGTAGCTCTGCGCGGCGCGATAGCCGCCTTGGCAGTAGGTGATGACCTCGCGCTCGGGCGTGATGCCGGCCTGTGCATACATCGCCCGCAGCTCCCCGATCGGGCGGTAGCGGCCGTCGGCGGCGAGGTTGCGCGTCCATTCGATGTGGACGGCGCCGGGAATGGCGCCGCCGCGCGCGGCGCGTACGAGCTCGCCCGTGTACTCGGCACGGGCGCGGACGTCGACGATCCTCACGTCGGGACGATCGATCGCGGCGACTACGTCCTCGACGGTCGCGAGCCGCTCCGGATGGCGCTCGACGACGAGCTCCGCCGGCGCCGACTCGACGGCGTCGCGCGTGAGCGGCCCGCCCTCGTTGCGCCAGCGGCGGATGCCGCCGTCGAGGAGACGCGCATCGGGATGGCCGAAGAGCTGCAGCAGCCAGACGATGCGCGCCGCGCGCATGCCGGAGTCCTCTTCGTAGACTGCGACGCTTTTGTCCCGCGTCAGGCCGCGCAGCTCGAACAGATGGTGCACCATCCACTCGAACGCTCTGAGGGGCGCCGGGCGCGTGTCGACGAGGCTCATGCCGAAGAGATCGAGATGCACCGCGCCGGGGATCTGCCCCGCGGCGAACGCCGACGCGGGCCGCGCGTCGACGACTGCGACGTCGCGGGTCTGCAAGCGGCGGGTGAGCTCCGCGGGATCGATCAGCAGCTCGGCCACGCTCGCGTTTTACCTTGCGAGCGCACGATGTGTCACCCGCGGATCACGTCCCGGACGCGATCAGGAATGCAACCGTCGGGGCAGGAGATCGGCGGCGGCCGCGACGTTGTCGCGGGTGATGACGTCGCCGGGCTTCACGTCGGCATGCGAAGCGGCTGCGCACACGAGCATCGTCGCCGCTGCGACGAGCGTCGGGGGCAGAGTACGCACGATTCACCTCCTGGGTTGCGGACTGCGTGGAGGTCAGGGCGCGGTCTATGCGCCCGCTACCGCGCTTGACCGTTGGCTGTCAACGCATTTCTTCGCAAACGGATTTCGTCCAGCGGAGGCGGGACGCGTCAGAACCCGACGCCCGGCAGCCTTCGCACAGGTCCGCGACCGCCATCGAGTGGGCGCCGGCAGGGATCGTGACCCGGCGCGTGCGAGCCGCGGCTCAGCTGTGCGCGAAGTTCTCGAGGGTCTTCGCGCGCGACGGGTTGCGCAGCTTGCGGAGGGCCTTGGCCTCGATCTGCCGGATGCGCTCGCGCGTCACCTGGAATCGCTGGCCGACTTCCTCGAGGGTGTAGTCGGACTTCTCGCCGATGCCGAAGCGCAGCCGCAGGATCTGCTCCTCGCGCGG
>VBKW01000084.1:0-5581 GCA_005879405.1 Deltaproteobacteria bacterium | reverse complement strand
TCCTCGACGAAGTCGCCGAGCGAGCTTTCCTCGTCGTCGCCGATCGGCGTCTCCAGCGACACCGGCTCCTTCACGATCTTCAGCACCTTGCGGATTTTGTCCGGCGGCATCTCCATCTGCGCCGCGATCTCCTCGGGCGAAGGCTCGCGGCCGAGCTGCTGGACGAGATAGCGCGAGGTGCGCAGCACCTTGTTGATGGTCTCGATCATGTGGACCGGGATGCGGATCGTGCGCGCCTGGTCGGCGATCGCGCGCGACACCGACTGCCGGATCCACCACGTCGCGTACGTCGAGAACTTGTAGCCGCGCTGGTACTCGAATTTCTCGACCGCGCGCATCAGGCCGATGTTCCCTTCCTGAATGAGATCCAGGAAGCCGAGACCGCGGTTGGTGTAACGCTTGGCGATCGAGACCACGAGCCGAAGATTGGCTTCGATGAGCTGGCGCTTCCCTTCCGACGCTTTGTACTCGCCGCGACGAATCGCCGAGAGCGACTCGCGCAGCTCCCCCTCGCTCATCTGCGTCTCGCGCTCGACCTGCTTCACGCGCTTGCGTGCCTCTTTGATGTCGGTCGCGATCTGCGCCACCTGATCGGCGCTGCGCTTCAGCGCCGCGACGGCGCTGCGCGTCGCGTCTTTGCCGCCACGCGCGGCGCGCTCGCCGATCTGCACGAGCTCTTTGGCGTCGCGCCTCGTTTCTCCCTCGTACTTGCGGACGATCGCGTGCTGGCCGTCGATGACGCTGATCGCCTCTTTGAGCTTGTCGACGATGACGTTGACCTGGCGCGCACCGAGCGGCACCTCGGCGAGCACGGAGTGGATCGACGGCTTGATCGCCTCGATGCGCTGCTCGGTCTTCTTGAGCGTCTTGGCGGACATGCGCTTCTTGCCCTTCGCCTCGACGAGCTTCTCGCGCTCGTTCACCAGCCGCCGCAGGCGCGAGATGTGCTTCAAGAAGGCCGCGACGCGCGCGTCCTCGCGCTCGGGCGCACCCTCGGCGTTCGCGGGCTCCTCGTCCTCGTCGCCGAAGAGATGCCGACCGTCGATCTCGCCGTCACGCAGGCGATCGGCGAGATTCAGTACGTATTGCAGCGCGAGCGGGAGCGAGAAAACGGCCTTGCGGACCTCGAGCTCGCCCGACTCGATGCTCTTCGCGATGACGACCTCGTCCTCGCGCGAGAGCAGCGCGACGCCGCCCATCTCCTGGAGGTACATCCGGACGGGATCGGACGAATCGCGGAGCAGCGAGCGATCCTCCTGCTCCTCCTTCTCCTCGGGAACGTCCGGTACCCAGTCCTCTTCTTTTTCGTCCTCGCCGTCGGCGCTGAACGGGCTGTCCTCGGCGCCTTCGACGGCGATCTCGCTTTCGCCGTCGCCGAGTAGCGAGATGACCGTGTTGATCTCTTCGACCGAGGTCGGGTCGGGGCCGAAGGAGTCGCCCTCGCCCGTCGGAACGTACTTGCGCTCGCGGCCGAGCTCGACGACGCGACTCGCTTTCGCCGTCGCGGCGGTGTCGCCGGTACTCTTGTCCTTACCGTGCTTGGGTGCGCTCTTCATGGAATGCTGCCGCCGGCGACGTCACACCCGAAGGGGGCACACGACGGCGCGAAAAGGTGTCTTCGTGGAAGCGAGACAGATAGTTACGGCGCTAGCCCGCGGACAAGACACGGTTCAGCGCGTAGGGTAGCGACTGGATGCTGAAAAGTCAATGGGAGATTTGCCCGCGAGAGGCTGTTTTTCGCCAGCTTACGGTCACCAGTGCCCTATTTCGGTACGCCCTGGTCGAAGGAGACCTGAAAGGCGGATTCGAGCACGTCCCGCAATACGTCGAGGCTCGACACTTCGAGACCGGTCTTCAGCGGGTCGTAGGCGGTGAAGTTGAGGAGGCGGAGCACCGGCCGATCACCCCCGTAATCGATCATGTTCACGCAGCCGAAGTCCTGGTCGATGTTGGCGAGACCCGGACCCTCCGCGCCGAGCACCCGGCCGATGACCGCATTGTTCACCCCACCGTGCGCCACGACGGCGACGCGTCTCCAGTCACGACGCCGGCCGTGCTCCTCGATGAGCGGCCACACCCGCTCGCGCAGCTCCCGATACGTCTCGCCGCCGAGGTAGGGGGTGTCCCAATCCGTATCGGGGCTGGCGAAGAACGCGCGCACGGCAGCGAAGATCGCCGGGATCTCCGTGCCGCCGAAGTCGCCCGGCTGGATCTCCCGGAGCGCATCGACGGTGATCACGCGGGCACCGTTCCGTCGTGCGATGGTCTCGGCGGTCGCCTGCGCACGGCCGAGCGGGCTCGCGTAGATCGCGTCGAGCGGCACCACCGTGAACAGCTCGGCGAGGACCTCGATCTGGCGGTATCCGCGCTCCGTGAGGTCGTCGCCCGCGAGCGGCCCCGCACCGCCACCGCCGTACAGCGTCTCGCCGTGCCGGATCAGGTAGAGCCGTCGACAGCCGTCGGTCGTCGCCATCGCCTCACCATACGGGACCGGTGTTCGTAGCGGCAACACGCTCGCGAGCAATGGCTGTTCCGACCTGATAGGTCTCCGCTCATGACGACGTCTCGGCCGATCGCCTTCCTCGGCGGCACGGGAAAGCTCGGGCGCGGTCTCGCGCTTCGCCTCGCAGCCGCCGGCTACGAGGTCCTGCTCGGCTCGCGGGCGGAGGACCGCGCTCGCGACGCGGCCGCCGAGCTCCGCCGGCGTCTCGAGGAAGGCGGCGACTCGGCGGCACGCATCGACGGCGTGCACAATCTGTCAGCCGTATCGGGCGCCGAGATCGTATTCTTGACGTTGCCCTTCGAGATCCTGGACGCGTTTCTCGGCGAGTGCGGACACTGCCTCGACGGCAAGATCGTCGTCGACGTCGTGAACCCGCTGCGCTTCATCGACGGACGGGTCGAGCTGGCGCCGGTCGCCGAGGGCTCCGCGGCCATGCACATCCTGCGGCGCGCGCCCGGGGCGCGCATCGTGTCCGCGTTCAAGAACGCGGCTGCCGCACATCTCATCCGGCTGGCACGACCGGTCGTGGGCGACGTCTTTCTCGCGAGTGACGACGCGCCGGCCAAAGCCATCGTCGCCCGTCTCGTTCGTGCGATCCCGACGCTGCGCGCCGTCGACGTAGGCCCGCTCGCGAACGCCGGGCTCGTCGAGGCGATCACCGCCTTGGAGCTCAACGTGAACCGCATCCATCGGGCGACGACGACGATCCAGCTCGTCGGCCTGTGCGACGAGTCGCTGTCGGCCGAAGAGGCCGGCACGGACCGGTCGGCGCACTTGCCTGGAGGCGAAGAAAGAGCGAAACTCCCAGATCGTGAGCTCGATCGACCTCCCGAGCCGCGGGACGAGCACCAACCCGCCGAACCGCTTCGAACAGCTCCACGTCGAGCTCGATGACGAGGAGCGCGCCGCCGACTCGGCGTCGCGCACGCTCTACTACCGCGACACCAGCCGCACCGTTCTCGCCGAAAACGACAGCCCCGACGTCGGGTTTCGCTTCAGTCTGAACCCGTATCGCGGCTGTGAGCATGGTTGTAGCTACTGTTACGCTCGGCCCTCACACGAGTACCTCGGCTTCAGCGCCGGGCTCGACTTCGAGCGGCGCATCATGGTCAAGGACGCCGCGCCCGAGCTGCTGCGCGCGACGCTGCGGTCGCGGCGCTGGCAGCCGCAAGTCGTCGCGCTCTCCGGGAACACCGACTGCTACCAGCCGATCGAGCAACGGCTGCAAATCACGAGACGGTGTCTCGAGGTGTTCGTCGAGTTTCGGAATCCGGTGGCGGTGATCACGAAGTCGGCGCTCGTCGCGCGCGACGCCGACCTGCTCGCGGAGCTGGCGCGCTACGGCGCGGCGCGGGTATTCGTCTCGGTGACGACGCTCGATCCCGAGCCGGCACGGCGCATGGAGCCGCGCGCGGCGCAGCCGCCGAAGCGCCTCGAGGCGGTCGCAGCGCTCGCGCGCGCCGGCGTGTCGGTCGGGTTGATGATCGGACCCGTGATTCCCGGTCTCAACGACGCCGAGATCCCGCGCATCCTGGAGGCCGGCGCCGCGGCGGGAGCGGAAGCTGCGTCGTGGGTGCTGCTGCGGCTGCCGAAGCCGCTCGACCAGCTCTTCGAGGGCTGGCTCGGCGAGCAGTTCCCGGAGCGGCGGGAGCGGGTCCTGAATCGCATCCGCGAAACCCGCTCCGGCCGCATGAGCGATCCGCGCTTCGGACACCGCGGCCGTGGCGAGGGCGAGTACGCGGCGCAGATCGCCGCGCTCTTCCACGCGGCGGCTCGGAAGCACCACCTCGATCGACCGCTGCCGGAGCTGAGCGCCGCCGCCTTCCGCCGTCCCGTCGCGCGCGGTGATCAGCTGTCGCTGTTATGATCGCCGAATGGCGGTCCGGGCTCGGCACGTGAAGCAGCGGCAGTCGTGAACGTCGCCGGCCGGGTGCGGCGCTACGACTGGGACGCGATCGGCGCCGCGCTCGACGCGGACGGCTGGGCACGGCTGCCGCGCCTCTTGGGATCGCGCGAGTGCGCGGCGCTACGCGCCCTCTACGGCGACCATTCGCGCTTCCGGTCGACGGTGGACATGGCACGCCACGGGTTCGGGCGCGGCGAGTACCGCTACTTCGCACACCCGCTCCCGCCGCTCGTCGCCGCGCTCCGCGAGTCGCTCTATCCGCCGCTCGCCGCGACCGCGCGTGACTGGGCGCGGCGGCTACGCCGCGACCCGGCGCAATTCCCGCCCACCCTGGGCGAGTTCCTCGCGCGCTGCCACGCGGCCGGCCAGCGACGTCCGACACCGCTCCTTCTGCGCTATGCGGTGGGCGATTGGAACGCGCTGCACCAAGATCTCTACGGCGCCGTCGCCTTCCCGCTGCAAGTGCTGGTCGTGCTCTCGACCCACGGCGAGGATTACGAGGGCGGCGAGGTCGTCCTCGTCGAGCAGCGACCGCGCGCGCAATCGCGCGCGACCGCAATCACGGTCCCCCGCGGCGACGGCATCATCTTCAGCAACCGGGAGCGCCCCGTCCGCGGCACCCGCGGCGACTACCGCGTCGTCATGCGCCACGGCGTGAGCGCCCTCACCTCCGGCGACCGCACGACGTTGGGCATAATCTTCCACGACGCGCAGTAACGAATTCGCGCCGCGAGCGAGGCCGTACTGGGTCAGATTGCGAGCCAGACGATCACGGTCGCGTGGCCGTACTGGGTCGAGTTGCGAGCCAGACGAGGCGCGAGGGAAGCGAGCAGCGCAGGCGTAGCGGAGCTACGCCGAGCAGCGCAGCGACCGAGCAACGAAGTATGGCGAAGCAAATCGGCCCAGTACTCACCACTGCTCGTAGCGGACGGCGCGGCGCTCATACCCGGCGCCGCGGAGCGCTTCTCGTAAGCGCCGCACGATGTCGCCCACGGCGCAGATCCAGAAGTGCCGCGTCCGATCCGTGTCGCCGTGCACGTAGCGATCGAGGACGAGCCTCTCGAGCCGCGGATGCTCGCCCGCGACCGCACCGGCGCCTTCGAGCACGGGCTCCCACGTGCAGCGTGCATGCTCGCGCGCGAGCGCCGCGAGCTCGTCGCGAAAGAGCAGGT
>VBKW01000414.1 GCA_005879405.1 Deltaproteobacteria bacterium | reverse complement strand
CGATCAGGCGGTCTCCGGTGGCGAGAGCGTTGGCCAGCGACGGATCCGTCGTGTCACCGTCGGTACCGGCGGTGACTTGCGAATCGACGACGAACGACGTCGCAGTGACGCCCACTTTCACACCCAGCGGAATGTTGCCGTGGGCGACGTAGATCTGCGTGTGCGTGCTTCCGGTCCCGAGAAGATCCGCGTCCGATTCAAACGCGACCCGCCTGCCGTCGGTCGACATGTCGGGATTGCGGCTCGGCTGCGCGGCGTTCGTCAGGCGCTCGGTGACGCCGGTATCCATGTGGTGGACGTAGATCTGCTGGACGCCGTTGCTCGTATGGTCTCCGAGGACGTCAGCGGTCGATTGGAATGTGATGGCGTTGCCGCTCAAATCGATGCGCGGACGCGTCGCCTCGACTGGCGCGATCAGCACCAAACCCGGATTGTTGGCGCACGGATACGACGGACACGTGGCGCTTCCGAGGTTGCGCAGGGGCGTCCAATAGATGTATCGGCCCGGCGCAAGTCCTTGTCCGAGGAGATCACCGGTCGACTCGAACACGAGGAACAGCCCATTGCGGCTGAGCTGTGGGTTGAAGCTCTCGCCGGCCCTCGTCACTTCGATCAGCGGCCCCGTGAGCCCGCGTTTGATGTTCCGCGGTTGCGCCACGAATACCTGCGATCCCGTGCTGCCGTTGCTCAGCAGATCGGCCTCGGATTCGAACGTGACCGCCGGCCTGCGGATCGAGCCGCTCGGATTCCGACTCGGCAGGTTCCCGTGCGTGAGTTGGTAGATCGCCGGGATGTGCTGCTTCGTACGCTGACGAATCGAGTACTTGAAGATCTGCGAGACGCTGTTGCCGTTGCCGAGGAGGTCCTGATCGGAATGGAACACTACGATATCCGTGCGCATGAACGAATGACCGCCGAGCACGAAGACAGGCGGTGCCGTCTGGGGAATCTGCGTCACCTGGACGAGCGGCGGCGTCTGCCGGTGAATCGCCTCCGCACGCTGCGGGACCAGGAGGAACATCACGGCGGCCAGCGCCGCTACGATCGACCATGCATTGATCCGCGTCATGCGGCTACCCTCTATCTTCCTCGAAATCGTCGAGGCCAAATGCAAACGCTCCGCTGGGGGGATCGTCACTCGGGGGATCGTCACTCTTGGTTCCGGATCACGTCGACGATGCTCGACCCGGCTTCGCCGTCACAACCGCGCAGAGTGCCGCCGCGGCGAGGGTGTACCTGGTCTTGCATGCGGTCACGGCCATCCGCTCTCGTGTCCTGGTCGATGGAGCGGGCAGGAGCCTCGGGCTGGCGCCGGTCGTGCCAGCTCGGGACAGTTCCCAACTCACGTTCGACGTCTGGCAGCAACCGTTGTGCCACGGCGAACCGCGTGTTTAGGCTACTTACCGGCGTCACCGCTGCACGGACTTGCGTCGCTGCAAGACGCCTCGCGTGGTCGCGCACCGCTGCTCCCAGCCGCGGCCCGGAGATCGCGACAGTGCCACACGTTTCGGGCGAGCTCGGTGTGCTTTCGGCTCGCCTAACAACGAGCAGCGGACCGCCCGGCGGCCGAGAGGCTCATGCCCCTCGGCCGGGTGCTGTCCCATCAGGACAGCACCCTCGGCCGTGCGGCGGAGAGGACCTCACTCGACGATCTTCAGCTCGACCCGACGGTTCTGGGCGCGGCCGTCCGCGGTGTCGTTGCTCGCGACCGGCTGCGTCTTGCCGAACCCACGGACGGAGAGGCGCGTATCGGGGACGCCATCCTTGACGAGGTACTGCTTCACGGCGGTCGCCCGTCGGAGCGAGAGCTTCAGGTTGTATTGATCGCTGCCGATCGCGTCCGTGTGACCCTCGACCGACACCTGTACCGATGGGTTGTCTTTGAGGATCGTCGCTGCCTCGCCAAGGATTCCCGCGGCATCGGGTCTGATATTGGCTTTGTTGAAGTCGAAATTCACGCCCCGCAAGACGATCTTCTTCGCGACCGGCGGCGGCGGAGGTGGTGGCGGGGGCGGCGGGGGCGGCGGCGCCTGTGCCACGACGACCTCGCGATCCCACAAGCAATGGCCGATGAGCGCGCCGAGGAGGGCGCCACTCACGGCGCCGCTCGCGATCGCGACGGCTTTGTCCTCGTTGTCGTTCCCGACGTTGAAGGCGCCCGAATTGTTGCTGGCGGCGGTGGTCGCGATACCGCCGGCGATCGCGCCGACTCCAGCCCCTGCAAGAGCGCCGGTTCCCCAGGACTTCTGCATGCAGGTACAGCCGACCGCGAACGCCACGAGCAGCAGCGACGTCACCGCGAAGCGCAGTCCGACTTTCATCAGCCACCTCCTTAGGATTGGCGATCCGGCATCGCGGCGGTCAGCGCCACGAGCGGATCAGCCCGCGCCGTCTCGAAGCTCGCCATCCGTTAACGGACTTGCCGCTGCAATGTCAAGCAAACGACGAAACACCGCCGTTGCCGAATGCGACGATCCTCGATCACGGAATTGCGTAGCTTTCGCGAAGACGTGCACGTGATACCGGCGATCGCTCGATCGTCCGCAATGACGTCGATCATGCGCACGGAGTCGTCGCGGCGCCGCGGGCGCGTACGCGAATGCGCGTCGTGCAAGCGTTTTTCGACGATGAAACTTTTTTCTTGCGTTCCTCTTCACCGAAGCGTAATGAGTTCCTTCGCCGCAACGCAACAAAACTTTTTCGAAACAAAATCGTATCCATGAAGAGTATCAAGTTGCACGTAATGACCATCGCCAGCGATGGTCGCGACGGGAGAGACGCGCGCGCTGTGCACGGACGGAGGGACGAACGCCGCAACTCCGCGTCGTCTTGCACGCGCAACGCAATCCCCAGGGTGTGGATAAAGTGGGAAGTGACGTCGGCGTGGATCGTGCG
The DNA here is from genome assembly GCA_005879405.1 of Deltaproteobacteria bacterium. Taxonomy (GTDB): domain Bacteria; phylum Desulfobacterota; class Binatia; order UTPRO1; family UTPRO1; genus DP-19. Next base: position 2,820 of record VBKW01000414.1, on the reverse strand, counting down.
GATGGGGTGGGGTGGAGAGGAAGGAGGGGCCGCGGGGACGAGTAGGAGGGCTTGCGGTGATGGGAAGACTGTGGGAGCGGACGCTGGCGGAGCTTCAACTCGTCGTCCCCAGGCAGGAGTTCACGGCGTGGATCTCCTGCCTGCGGACGGCGGGCGATGCCGACGAGACGTTGACGGTCGAAGCACCGAGCGCATTCCATCGCAGCTGGGTTCAGCGCCACTTTCTCGAACGCATTCGCACGACCGTCACCAGCGTCGCCGGACATCCGGTGCCGGTCGTGCTGGCGGTCGGCGCGCACGCGGCGATCGAGATGGGCGGCCGTGCGAGCGAAGACGCGCTCGCGCCGACGTCGCCGGCGCCGATTCGCATCCGCGCGCCGAAGCCGGGCGAAGGAAACCGTGAGCCGACGTTCGCGAATTTCGTCGTCGGGGCTTGCAATCACCTCGCGCACGCCGCGGCGCGCGCCGTCGCCGCCGCGCCCGGACGACGGTACAACCCGCTCTGCATCTACGGTGGCGTCGGTCTCGGCAAGACACACCTCATCCACGCGATCGCCGGGGATCTCCGGACGCGGTTTCGCAGCGCACGCGTACTGGCCATCGGCGCCGAGCTCTTCGTGAACGAGATGGTGAGCGCAGTCCGGCGCCAGCAGATGGAGACGTTCCATCATCGCTTCCGCCGCATCGACACGCTTTTGGTCGACGATGTCCAGTTCATCGCCGGCAAGGAGCGGACGCAGGAGGAGTTTCTCCATACCTTCAACCTCCTCTGCGCCGCGGGAAAGCAGATCGTCGTCTCCTCCGACAAGCCGCCGCGCGACATTTCCAACCTCGAGGCGGGACTGCGCAGCCGATTCGAAGGCGGCCTCATGACGGAGGTGACGCCGCCCGACGTCGCGACGCGGCGTCTCATCCTCGAGCACAAGGCGGCGGAGGCGGGTCTCACGCTGCCCCCCGACGTCGCGGCGTACCTCGCCGAGCGCATTCGCGCGACCAGCGTGCGCGAGCTCGAAGGCGCGATCACCCGCATCGGCGCGATCGCGTCGCTCACCGGGCGGACCGTCGATCGCGCGCTCGCGGAAGAGGTCGTCGTGCCGCTACGCGCGAGCCAGCAGCTCCACGGGGCGGCCGATCGCATCGAGTCGGTCGTCGCGGCCGCGCTCGGGCTCGACGTCCGCGCCCTGCGCTCGCCGCGGCGTGATGCACCGGTCGTGCTCGCGCGGCAGCTGGCCATGTATCTCCTACGCAAGGTGTCCGGACTGTCGTTCGCCCTGATCGGCGAACGCTACGGCCGTGATCATACAACGGTGTTGCACGCGGTGCGGGTCGTCAGCGCGCGCCGCGATCGCGACCCCGAAGTCGGGCGGTTGGTGAGTGCGCTGGAGGAGAAGTTGTGAGCGGGGTGGCGACGCACTGACGGCGGGGCGGGGGGCGGGGGAGACGCACCAACCTCCGGCTTCGTGGTACTGGGGCAATTTGCGTCGCGATACTTCGTTGCTCGGTCGCTCGTCTGGCTCGCAACTTGCCCGAGTATGTAGGGAGTGATGCGCCAACTCGGTTACGACGATGCGTTGCGCCGTTGGCCGTGGGCATGGCACAATGAGCGCAATAACTTCGCGGAGGTGCGCGTCATGCGAACGATCCTCGTCGGTGTGGTGGCGATGATGGTGGTGGCGGTTGCGGGTCCGGCATTCGCAGGACCGTCCGCGACGGCCAAACGGTGTGATCCCGGGGCGATGGAGGTCGGTGGGGCGGTGCATTACACGAACCCGACCGGGCGCGTCGTCGAGGAGCGGCGGCACAACGCCGGCACGGAGTTCGGGCTCGCGGTCGCCGCAAGCAGCATCAATCTCGTCTATTTCCCGTTCCGCCTGATCTATGGCGCCGTCGGCGCGGAGCTCGGCGGCTTCGGGGGCTGGACGACCGGCGGCGACATGCGCACCGCGAAGGGCATCTGGCGTCCGACGACCGAAGGGCACTACTTCGTGCGGCCGGACTATCTCGATGGCACGGAGCGCTTCCGGTTCTGCGGCGCGGTGCCGCCGTACCGGGAACCCGACGTCGCCGAGGAGCGGGTCGTCACGTCGCGCGAGATGGTGTACGAGCCCGCGCCTCCGCCTGTCGGCGAGCCGGCGCCGGTCGTCGAGCCCGAATCGTCCGACACGAACGACGACGCGCTCTGAGCGCGCTCGGCGGTCTCAGCCGCGCAGCGGGGCGGCGATTCCCCGGGCGGCGAGCTCGTGCGTGAGCTCGCCGACGTACGCCTCGTAGGCGTCCGGACGGACGGCCCACCACTCGTCGGCGGCGTGCGCCGCACAACGGACCCGTGCCGGCACCTGCAGCCGGGCGACGTAGACGAACACCTCGCCGACCGGCGCCAGGCGGAAGAGCGGCCAGGGAACCTCCTCGGCCGCGACGACGAGCGTGACGGGGGCCTCGATCGCGTCGGCGTCGTCGTCGAGCACGACCGCACGCAGCGTGTCGTCGGCGCCGAGCTCGGGCGTCGGATCGGCCACGGAAATACCGGCACGCAAGAGCGTGCACACGCGATCGGCGACGACCGGCGGCGCGAGAAAGTGCGCCCCACCGCGCGGGGCAACGACCGACAGCGGGTAGTGCAGGAGACGCGCGCCAGCGGTCGGCTCGATGCCGTCGAAGATCGTCGGCGCGAGCGCCGCGACCGCCGCCCAGCGCTCGCCGCGCCATGCGGCGACCGCCTCGCGATAGGGGGCGCTCGCGTGGACGGCGGCGACGGCGGCGTCACAGTCCGCAATCAGCTGCCGTAGCTCCGCGACGGCGGCGGCACACGCCTCGCGATCG
>VBKW01000411.1 GCA_005879405.1 Deltaproteobacteria bacterium | reverse complement strand
ATCGACAGGGAGACGGCACGCATGGCGGATACAGCTCATACTTCGGGGCCGCTTTCGGGGATGCGGGTGTTGGATTGTACGCACGTGATTGCGGGGGCGTGGTGCTCGATGTTGCTCGCGGACTTAGGGGCGGATGTGGTGAAGATCGAGCCGCCGCGGGGGGAGGTGACGCGGACTGCGCTCGGGGACTTTCGGGCGTACGACTTCGTCAATCGAAACAAGCGCGCGATTGCGGTCGATGTGACGAAGGCGGACGGGGCGGCGGCATTGCAGCGGCTCGCGGGCTCGGCGGATGTGTGGGTGGAGAATTTTCGGCCGGGGGCGCTCGATCGGGTGGGGCTCGGGTACGACGATCTGAGCCGGGTCAATCCGGCGCTCATCTACTGCTCGATCTCGGGGTTCGGGCACGACGGGCCGTATCGCGAGCGCGGCGGGCTCGACCTCGTCGCGCAGGGGATGAGCGGCATCATGAGCTTCGTCGGGCATCCGGGCGAGGCGCCGGCGTCGACGGCGGTGCCGATCGCCGACTTGAACGCGGGGACGTTCGGGGCCCTCAGCGCGTCGAGACGACGCTCCTCGAGTCGGCGCTGGCGTATACCGTGTGGGAGACGGGGATGTATCTCACGCTCGGCACGGTGGCGCAGCCGCGGGGCTCGCAGCATCCCCTCGCGGCGCCGTACGAAGCGCTGCAGACGGGAGACGGATGGATCGTCGTCGGCATCAACAACCAGAGCTTGTGGCGGCGCTTCTGCGACGCGACCGGACACGCCGCGCTGCGCGACGATCCGCGCTTCGCTGACCCGATCTCACGTCTCATGAATCGCAACGAGCTGAAGGCGGCGATCGAAGCGCGTCTCACCACCGAGACGACGGCTGCGTGGCTGGAGAAGCTCCTCGCGCAAGGCATCCCCTGCGGGCCGATCAACACGATCGATCAGGCACTCGCCGACCCGCAGGTACAGGCACGCGGCGTGCTCGTCCGCATGGGCGAGCGTCAGTTCGTCGGCAGTCCCATTCATTTGTCGCGCACGCCGACGGCGCTGCGCCGCGGTCCGGCGGAGATCGGCGCGCACAGTCGCGAGGTCCTGCTCGAAGCTGGGTTCTCGGCGGCCGAGGTGGACGATCTCGTCGCGAGCGGAGCGCTCCTGCAAGGAGCACCGCAATGAGCGCAACGATTCACGTGACACGCGAAGGCGAGCACGTCGCGCTGCTCACGATCGACAACCCCCCGCGCAACACGCTCGGCACCGCCATGCGCGCGCAGCTGCGCGAGGCGCTCACCCGACTCGCCGCCGATCTCTCCGTGCGCGCCGTCGTCGTCACCGGCAGCGGCAAAGCGTTCTGCAGCGGCGACGACCTCCGCGAAGAATTCGCGGCCGTCGCCGGCGGTGGCGAGCCCGGCGCGAACCTGCTCGACTTCGCCCGCCTCCTCGACCAAGTCGAGGCCTTTCGTGCCCCCGTGATCGCCGCCGTCAACGGCTGGTGCGTCGGCGGCGGCGTCGAGCTCGCCCTCTGCTGCGACCTCCGCCTCGCGTCCACGGATGCGAAGTTCGTCTGCGCCGGCGTCAACGTCGGCCTCACCGCCTCCGCCTACCGCCTCCCGCGCACGATCGGCATCGCCAACGCCAAACACATGCTCTTCACCGGCCAACCCTACGCCGCCGAATCCGCCGCCCGCTTCGGCCTAGTCAGCGACCTCCATCCTCCATCCGATCTCCTCCCCGCAGCGCTACGGTTGGCAGACCGCATCGCCTCACGCGCCCCGCTCTCGGTGGAAGCCACCAAACGCCTCGCCAGCGCTGCCCCCGACCTCACGCCACAACAAGCCCTAACAGCCCAAGCCGAAGAACTCGCCACGTTGATCACCACCACCGATCACCTGACAGCGCTTCAAGCTTTTCTAGAGAAGCACACCCCCATCTTCACCCGCAGCTAGCAAGACCGTCCAAGCGCCCGCGCGCGAAGCGCCGCGGCGAACGTGACGCCAACGACGGCGCGCAGCGCCGAGAGGTGGCGACGCGCGCGGACGCGCGCGTCGCATCCACTGTCGTGCGCGGGCGAAGCCCCGCGCACCCCCACGGCACTCAGCAACTACGCTGCGGCCGGCGCGTGAGCGTGGCCCAGATGCAAGGCGCGAGGGAGTGAGCGCGGAGGCATAGCGGGAGCTATGCCGCACAAGCGAACGACCGAGCAACGCAGCAGATGGGCCGCGATCGCGCGCCGGCATCACGCGGAGACGGACGTCTCCGCGCGGGCGTACAAAATACGGTGGCAGTTAGGACAGACGATGACTCGTTGGTTGCGCTGGATCTCGTTGGACAGCTGCGGCGCGACGCGCATGTGGCACCCCTGACACGTCCCACCCCGCACTTCCACGACGGCGAGCCCCCGTCGCCGCACGAAAATCGCCTCGTACTGGCGCCGCAGCTCCGAGTCTATGGTGGCCGCCAGCTCGTCGCGCCGCTGTCGCGCCTCGTCGAGTCCCGCCGACAGCGTCGCCACCTCCGTATCGACCTTCGCTTGCTGCTCCGCGCGCCGCACCTCGATCGCGTCGTACTCCTTCTGTAGCTCGGTCTCGCGTGCAGCGACCGTGTCGAGGGCCTCATAGACGACCAGCAGATCCTCTTCGATCTTCTGGTTGCCCTCTTTGCCGACCTCGATCTCGCGCCGGACGGCCGAGGCCTCTTTCTCGTTGCGGATGCGATTGAGACGCATCCGCCGGTCTTTCATCCGGGACTCTTCGTCGTCGAGGGCGCCTTGCAGCTCGCGGCGGCGCGCTTCGAGCTCGGCGCGCTCGGCACGGCACGCGTCGAGGAGGTTGCGTTGGGCCGCGAGCTCGCTTTCGATTCCGGCGAGCCCTTGTTGGAGGGCCTCGATCGCCTCTGTGCGCTCACGGAGCTGCTGGTCGACGACTTGCAGACTCACCAGCAGCTCGACTTGATTCCCCAAGCGGTCTCCTCTGTCTGAAGTGGGCCCACCAGGACTCGAACCTGGGACCAACCGGTTATGAGCCGGTCGCTCTAACCAACTGAGCTATGGGCCCGCCGGTGGTCTGAGTGGTGTGGCCGCACATCACGGCACGCGACGACTGTTGCATACAAGACACCGCCCCTTCCGTCAAAGTGACTGGGGCGATTTGCATCGCGATACTTCGTTGCTCGGTCGCGAAGCTGCTTGTCCTCGCTTGACGAGGGCTCGCTTCCCTCGCGCCTCGTCTCGCTCGCAACTCGCCCCAGTCACCGCCGCCGCTCGAAATTCGATCTAGTCTCCAGCGCGCGGGCTTTAGTAGAAGTCGCGGAGGTGGTGGCGGCGCATGGGATGGCGGAGCTTGCGGAGAGCTTTCGCCTCGATTTGGCGGACGCGCTCGCGTGTGACG
>VBKW01000085.1:968-3299 GCA_005879405.1 Deltaproteobacteria bacterium | reverse complement strand
ACCGTCCATGCAGGCCGACAAACACCCGGCAGTCTCGTCATAACCAACCCGCGGCCGATACCCACGGGTGGTGCTCACCCGCGGCTGGGTCCGCGTGTCGCCTTCCCCGCACCAGCCTGCAGCCGCGGTCGGGTGGAGCGCCTTGTTCGGCGTCCGCCCTTACCCTCTGCGAGACCGATCTCGACGATCGGTTCGCCGTGATTCAGAAGATCGATCGCGTCAGGAAGGGTCCCAGCCAGAAGCTTCTTGAAGAGAGCATTCGACATGTTTCCGCACCTGAACCAGAGCACTTGTGGCGGTGTACCGAGGCGGCGAACGAGCTCGACAAAGTCCTCATCCTTCGTGAACACGGCAGCGCCCGCCTTACGAGCACGGTCGAAGACTTCCGAATCGTCAGCCTCGCTCAGATCGAGGTCGCGAACGTGCGCAGCTTCGACAGCGAACTGACGAGCCAGCCAGGGGCACAGACGAGGAGAGATCTGCGCGTCGAGCCACAGAATCACGCTGCGACCACGGGATGGCCAACACGGCTGCTAGCGAAACGCAGACAGGCCTGGATATCCTCGGCTTCCAGATCAGGATGCTCTTTGAGGATCTGCTTGGGCGTCATCCCGGATGCGAGGAGCTCCAGCACGTCCGATACGCGGATCCGCATTCCCCGAATGCAAGGTAGGCCACCACACTGCCGCGGGTTGACCGTGATCCGATCCATCAGTTGCGCCATGCTCACTCCCTTACCATTGGTTGTCCGTTCTTGCCGAACGGAATGCGCGTGAGCTCCTGATTCAGCTACTCTACCTTCGACACCGCCTCGAGCAACGCGCGCCCGCGCTCCGACGGCGGCACCGGTGGCACCTGCTCCATTCCGGGCCCGAGCGCGAGCCGCGCCCCGAAGACGGCGTCGCCGCGATAGCGCGGCGGGACCTCGGTCAGGGTGGTCGCGATGTCGGCCACCGCGGCGCCTGCAGGGTAGTGGTATGCGACACTGAATCCGATTCCCTCGTACGCCGCCGGCCGCAGCTCCTCGGGCATCGCCGCCACGCGCTGGTTGAGGACCGGCATAGACGATCCATGCTTGTAGTAGAGGAGGTGTCCCATCGCCTCAGCCCCGAGCTCACGAGCGTGCGCCGCGATTCGCGGGCGCTCGCTCGATCCCGCAGCGAGGACGCTCAGCGTCCCGGCACATCCGATCAGCGCGAGCGCGAGCACGGCCGGACGCCGCCAGCGGGCACCGAGATGCGCCACGGCAACGGCAAGAACTACCATGACGGGCGGGATGAACGGTACCATCAAGCGGAACGGCAGAAACGGCGCGAGCTCGTTCTCGAGGAACACCTGGTCGGTCGCTGCGACGAGAAGGACGAACAGTGGAAATATGATCAGCAACGGCAGCTCGACGCACGCGCGCGCGAGCTCGCGCAACGTCGAGACCACGCCGCGCGTCCGGCGCCCCGCTGCGACCATGCACCCGATCAGGAGAACGCCCCAACTGAGCACGTATCCCGCGAGATAGACGTGCGCGAGCAGCAACCGGCGCGCCGCATCGCCCGTCAGCGGTGCCAGGACGTCAGGGAAGCGCAGCCCGAGTGGAATCCCGGTACGGACGAGGTAACCGAGATACTCGAAATATCCGCCGATCGAGCGCCCAGGTGCCGTCGACCCCGAATGGAACGTGCGCACGACGACGTCGAGGCCGCGCCCCCCGGAGAGGAAATTCGTGGCGATCCACGGCGTGAGGCCGGCAGCGAACCCGGCCGCGAGCGCGGGCCAGCGCCGTGGCGGCAGCGCGCCGCCAATGAGGCCGATTGCGACGCAAACGGCGAACGGGACGATGCTCACATAGGTGAACCACGTCGCGATCCCGGCGACGGCGGACCAGGCCACGAGGGCGCGCGTCGAGCGCGCCCCACCGTAGAGGTAGCGATAGCCGACCAGAAGCTGGACTCCGCTCAAGGTCACCACCTCCGCGTGCGAGCCCATGGCGATCAGGTTGTAGACGACGAAGAGCGGGGGGCCGAAGACGAAGAGAAACGCAAACAGATGCGCGGCGCGACGGCCCCAATAGCGATCGACGAGCGCGGTCCACGCGGCGAGACCGGCCGCGCTCCAGAGCAGTGCGACGAGCTTCAAGGCGAAGATACTCGGCCCGCCGATCGCCACGACCGGCATAGCGAGAGCGGAGAAGACGAGACTGCCACCGGCGTACGGATCGGCCTGCAAGTCGAGGAGCGGCATGTGCCAGCGCTCGAACAGCGCTTCTGCGACGAGCAGCCTGTACGTCTCTTCCCAGTAGAAGATCCCGTTGAAGCCCCACCACAGAACGGCGGCGCG
>VBKW01000085.1:0-812 GCA_005879405.1 Deltaproteobacteria bacterium | reverse complement strand
CGCGGCGCGACGGCCCCAATAACGATCGACGAGCGCGGTCCACGCGGCGAGACCGGCCGCGCTCCAGAGCAGTACGACGAGTTTCAAGCCGAAGATACTCGGCCCGCCGATGGCCACGACCGGCACGGCGAGAGCGGAGAAGACGAGACTGCCACCGGCGTACGGATCGGCCTGCAGGTCGAGGAGCGGCATGTGCCAGCGCTCGAGCAGCGCTTCTGCGACGAGCAGCCTGTACGTCTCTTCCCAGTAGAAGATCCCGTTGAAGCCCCACCACAGAACGGCGGCGCGATGCAGACAGAAGGCAAGCGTCCACAGCGCCACGCCACGCCGACCGAGCCGTTCGCCCACGGCGCGACAGTTGCCAGGATCCTCTCACGGCCGCAATCGCACGGTGAACTGCAGCATGGTACGTTTCGCATCGATGCCGACGCAGCCTGACTGGCCGACGCTATTACCTGAGGTCGCGCTCGACCATCTGGCGCCGGTCGCAGAGCGCGCGACGGGCGACGCGCTCGCGCTCGCGCGTCAGGCGCTCGATGAGGCAGGCCTCGGCGCGTTTCTCGCGCAGGCGGCGGCTCGCGGTGGTCCGCTCACCGTCGTGGTGAACGATCCGCATCGTTTCACGGACACACGGTCGTTCGTCGAAGCTCTCGTCACTGCGCTCGAGCGCGAGGGTTTATCCGCGGGTGAGCTCCCGCTTCGCGTCCTCGTCGCCGCCGGTAGCCACCGCTCGACGGCGGACGAGCGCGCGCGCCACGAGGCGAGAATCCTCGGACCGCACGCAGCACGATTCGCTGAGATCGCATGGCATG
>VBKW01000007.1:867-16621 GCA_005879405.1 Deltaproteobacteria bacterium | reverse complement strand
CGTTTCCCATCGTGCCGCCGGCCGCGATGCTCCCGGCGGCGGGGGTGCGGCGCCTCATCGCCCCGCCGCTCGCCCCCGAGCACTCGTTCGTGCCCGTCGAGGCGGTGATCGAGAACCGCGCATCCGCCCCGACGCGCGCCGTCCTCGAGCTGTTTGCGAACGGCGAGCGTTTGACCGGACAGACGATCGATCTGACACCGGGCGTGAGCGTCGTCGACCTGCCGTATCGCCTGCGCGACAGCGGCCAGTACCTGCTCGAGGCCCATCTCGCGCTCCCGGCCGGAAGTCCGCAGCCGCCCGGCACCGCGCGGACGGCGCTCGCCGTGACGCGGCCGCTGCAGGTGCTCGTCGTGAGCGAGCACGAGACGCCGGTCGTCGCGACCGCGCTCGCCGAGCACGGCATGCACGTCGAGCGGATCGTGCCTGCGGCGTTCGCCGCCCGCGCCGCGCGCTTGGAGTCGTACCATCTCGTCATCCTCGACGACGTCGGTCGCGCAGCGTTCCCGGATGCGGCGCTCGCGACGCTTGCCGCGTGGGTGGCGCACGGCGGTGCGCTCGTCGCGACCGGCGGCGAGCATCTCTTCGGCGACCCGCACTGGCTCGGCACTCCGCTCGAGCGCCTGCTACCGGTCGAGCTGCAAGCGCAGACGCCGGAGCCGCAGGAGCGCGAGCCGCTCGCGCTCTACCTGGTGATCGATCGCTCCAACAGCATGGGTTACTCGAGTACCGAGCCGATGCTGCACAACGGCGAGAAGCTGGAATACGCGAAGCGCGCCGCCCTCGCGGTCCTCGACCAGCTCGGGCCGAACGACCTCGTCGGCGCGATTGCGTTCGACTCGCTGCCGACCGAGCTCGGCGCGCTGAAGCCCGTCCGCGAGAGTCGCGGCGCGCTCGCGGCGAAGATCCAGCAGCTACAGTACGGCGGCGGCACCGACTTCAAGGAGGCGCTCGACACCGCGCGCCGCCACCTCGTCGAGTCCGGCCGGCGGGTGCGTCACATCATTCTCCTGACCGACGGCGACACGAATCGCGCCGCCGAGGATCACGTCGAGCTGATCGCCGCCCTCGCCCGGTCCGACATCACGGTCACGACGATCCGCATCGGCGACGACACGGTGAACCTCGAGCTTCTCGATGCCATCTCGCGCGCGACCGGCGGCGAGTTCCACCATGTCGAAAACGTCCAAGCGCTGCCGCAGCTGATGATCCGCGACACTCAACGCCTCATGAGCAACGTCCCCGAGCGCGGCGACCGCCCGATCCGTATCGGCGACCAGGGCGCGATGCTGGCCGGCATCGCCGAGAGCGAGCTGCCGACCGTGACGCGCTTCGCGTTCACGCGCGCGAAGCCCGCCGCCGAGCTGCGTCTCTACGTCGAGAACGGCACGCGGCGGGAGCCGATTTTGGCGACGTGGCAGTACGAGCTCGGCCGCGTCGCCGTGCTGGCCCTCGACTTCCAAGGCGGCGCCGCGTCGTGGGCGGCGTGGAACGGCTTCGGCGTGCTCTGGACACAGCTCGTGCGCTGGGCGGCGCCGGCAGGACTCGCCTCCGATCGCCGCCTCGAGGCGCGCCGGTTGCGGAGCGGCACGCTGGTGCGCCTCGAGACCGTCGGCGACGACGCGGGTCCGTACACGCTGCGGCTCCCGTCCGGCGCCGAGACTCCGCTGCGCCAAACCGGACGCCGCTCGTTCAGCGCCGTCGTGCCGAACCTGCGCGCCGGGTTGCAATCGGTCATGCTCCTCGGCCGCGATCCGGCGCTGCCGCAGCAGATCGACCTCATGGTGCCGGCGAGCGCCGACAGCGGCCGCGAGTTCCGTAGCCGCGGACCGAACCTCCATCTCTTGGAGCAGCTCGCACAGCTCACCGGTGGCGCCGTCGATCCCGAGCCGAGCGCGATCCTCACCGCGCGGCCGGGCGTCGTCCGCGAGCGCACGCCGCTCGCACCGATCGTCGTGCCGCTCGTGATCACACTCCTGCTCGTCGACATCGCGCTCCGCCGCACACGTACCCTCGCTGCGTTCTGACGCTCGGCATTCGCGCCGCGCGCGGCTCATTCACCGCTTTGACAGAGTCCGGAGGAATCGCGAGAATCCTCGCCCGACAAGGAGGGTCGATGACCTACATCATCACGCGTCTCTGCCGCGACTGCGTCGACACGGCCTGCGTCGCAGTCTGTCCGGTCGACTGCATCTACGCATACCAGGGATCCGATCACGAGACCTTCCCGAACCAGCTCTACATCCACCCCGACGAGTGCATCGATTGCGGCGCGTGCGAGCCCGAGTGCCCGTGGCAGGCGATCTTCGAGGAAGCCGCCGTCCCCGACGTCTTCAAGGAGGACACGCCGCTCAATTACCTGATGATGGAGCACAAGGACGACTTCATCGTCTCGCCGACGGAAAAGAAGCCCCCGCCCACGGCCGAGGAGGTCGAAGCGAACAAGCACAAGTGGGGCCTCACCGGCTGACGGGTCGGCGGCCGATAAACGCCCATCTGCTTCGTTGCTCGGTCGCTCCGGTGCTCGGCGTAGCGCTGCTACGCCTGCGCTCCTCACTTCCCTCGCGCCTCGCATCTGGGCATTTCTCGGCCGCCTCCGCGTCGCGCACGCGCGCCGCGAACGTCGACGGACCGTACGTCGCACAATCGCGCTGAGGTCGATCACTCTTGTAGCGACACTACATCGTGAAAGCGCGAGTAATCGACGAGGCGGCGGCCGTCGGGCAGCACTGACATGACGTCGGCGAAGCGTGCGTCCCACACGATCTCGTCGGCGAGGTACGAGTAGCGGGCGTAGATCGTCTGCGAGAACGTCTCGTCGATGCCGGTGACCGAGACGACGATCTCGCCTTCGTCCGTGCGCAGCGACTCTTGTGTCGCGCCGAAGATCGGGCTGCGCTCGTCGATCGGATGAATCACCGTCCAGGTGAGGACGAAGAGCGGCGTCCGGGTGCGGACGAGCTCGAGATCGTAGAGACGCCGCACGCGCTCGCCCTCGGCCGTCGTCTCGGTACGCGCGAGCGCGAGGTGCACTTGCGCCTCGAGGATCTGGTTGGCGCGCTCGTTCGCCATCCGCAGCATCAACGAGCGGACGCCGTCGCGCGGCGCGATCACCGCGACGCGGCTGAAGAGCACGCGCGCCGTCGGCCGTGAGAACTTGGCGAAGAAGAGCCCGGTCGCGAGCGCGAAGCTCAGCACGCCGAGGAACGCCTCGATGGCGACCAAGACGTTCGCGTAGATGCCGCGCGGCGCGAGCGCGCCATAGCCGATCGTCGCCATCGTCTGCACGCTGAAGAAGAACGCGTCGACGAACGATCCCGCGCGTGCGTTCGCGATGTCGTCGCCACCAGCGATGTAGGCGAGCGCGAAGAGCGCGTTCACCACCACGTAGAACCCCGCGAAGGTCGCGAGCAACGCCCACCACCGCGCGTTCAACGCGGAGTGGTAGAGGTCGTGCCAGCGTCGCGGCGTGACGCCGCTGCGGACGACGTCGGTGCCGCCGGCGCGACTGACGAAGCGTGGCGGCTCCGAGGGGGCGGGAGTGGGCAGGGCCATGGCGCGCGATTATAAGGAGAGAGCCACGCGGTCAAAAACGGACGGCGACGCCGTCGAGACGCCCTGATCGCAGCGCGTCGACCGGCGGCCGCCCGCCGTCGAAAGGGACGTTCATGATCACACTCCGACCCGCCGAGGAGCGCGGGCACGCGCAGCACGGCTGGCTCGACAGCTGGCACACCTTCTCGTTCGCCGATTACCACGACCCCGCGCACATGGGGTTTCGTCAGCTGCGCGTCATCAACGAGGATCGCGTGCAGCCGGGTGCCGGCTTTCCGACGCACCCGCACGCCGACATGGAGATCGTCACGTACGTCCTCGCGGGCGCGCTCGAGCACAAGGACAGCATGGGAACGGGATCGGTCATCCGGCCCGGCGAGGTGCAGCGGATGAGCGCGGGGACGGGCGTCACGCACAGCGAGTTCAACGCGTCGCGCACCGAGCTGGTCCATCTGCTGCAGATCTGGATCCTCCCGGAGCGTCGCGGTCTGCGGCCGGAGTACGAGCAGAAAGAGTTCCCCGAGCGCGAGCGGCGGCGACGGCTGCGTCTCATCGCCGCGCGCGACGGCGCCGACGGCGCGGTGACGATTCACCAAGACGTGCGGCTCTACGCGACGCTCCTCGCGCCCGGCGAGCGCGTCACGCACACGTTCGCTCCCGGACGCCACGCGTGGGTACAGGTCGCCCGCGGCGACGTGCGCCTGAACGGCACGCCGCTCACGGCCGGCGACGGTGCGGCCGTTTCCGACGAGCGCGCGCTGGATCTCGTCGGCGAGCCGGCGCCCGCGGGCGGCGCCGGCGAGGTGCTGCTCTTCGATCTCGCGTGACGCCGCTGCTAACGCCCGCGGACCTGGGGACGTACCTGCGGGATGATCTCCTCCGCGAAGCGCTGCATTTCCTCCTCGACGTACGGCGCGAACGTCATGAAGAGGAAGTGCGTCACGCCGACGCGGCTGTAGCGCTCGATCGTATCGAGGCACTCCTGCGCGTCGCCGATCATGATCCGGCCGCGCACCTCGTCGGGTGAGCTCTGGTCCATCGCCGCGGCGACGGCGCACACGAACTGCTCGCGCTCCTTCGAGGCGCGGTAGCAGAGCGGCATCACGACGGTCTTCTCGATCTGATCGGGGTCGCGCCCGACCGCGTCGCCGTGACGGCGGATGACGTCGATCAGCTGACGCATCTGCTCGGCGTGGCCGTAGGAGTTCCACATGTCGGCATGCTCCGCGACGATACGCAGGAGCACGCGCTCGCCTCTGCCGCCGATCATGATCGGCGGGCGCGGACGCTGGACCGGCTTCGGGAAGCCGAGCGCGTCGGTGACGGTGTAGTGCACGCCGTGGAAGGTGGTGCGCTCCTCGGTGAGCATGCTCTTGATGATCCGGCACGCCTCGTCGAGCGCCGCGAGTCGCGCACCGACGGTCTTGAAGTCGATCCCGAACGCGCGGTGCTCGAGCTCGAACCAGCCGGCGCCGATGCCGAGGTTGAACCGGCCGCCGCTCACGTGATCGAGCGTCGCCGCCATCTTCGCCGTGACGCACGGGTGGCGATACGTGTTGCCGCTCACGAGCGTCCCGACGCGGGCGCGCGACGTCGCCTGCGCGAGCGCGGCGAGCGTCGTCCAGCCCTCGAGGCACGGCGACTCCGGCGGCATGAAGATCGCGTAGAAGTGGTCGAAGTTCCACAGCGAGTCGTAGCCCCAGGCGTCGGCCTTGCGCCATAGGTCGAGCATCTGCGACCACTCGACGCCCTGCTGACCGGTCTGGATGCCGAAACGGATCGGATGTCTCGCCATGGTGCGACATCTGCCAGATCGGCCCGGCCGATCCAATGGCGCGTGCGGGTCAGCCCGAGTCTACGGCGCGATCGGGCCGCTCGTGACGTTCGTCAATGGCAGGTGCCGGTCGCGCACACGAGCTGCGTCGAGCATGTGAAGCCGCCGGGACACGTGCAGCTGCCGGCGATGCCGCCGCAGGGGCCACCGGGCGTGGGCGTGGCGGTGGGCGTGGGCGTGGCGGTGGGCGTCGGCGTCGCCGTGGTGGTGTGAGTTGGTGTACTCGTCGCCGTCGCCGTCGGCAGCGGCAATGTCAACGTGGCCGTCGACGTCGCGGTCGCCTCCGGCGTCGTCGTCGCCGTGCTCGTCGGCAGCGGTAGGGTCAACGTCGCCGTCGGCGTGGCAGTCGTCTGCGGCGTCGACGTCGCCGTCGGTAGCGGCAGCGTCAACGTCGCCGCCGGCGTGGCGGTCGTCTGCGGCGTCGACGTCGCCGTCGGTAGCGGCAGCGTCAACGTCGTGCCATTGCGTCGCCGCCGGTGTCGCGGTCGCCGTCGGCAATGGCAGCGTAAACGTCGCCCCAGACGTCACAGTCGCGGTCGGCAGTGGCAGCGTGAACGTCGCTGCCGGCGTCGTCGTTGCGGTCGGCAGCGGCAGCGTCAACGACGGCAGCGGTAGCGTAAACGTCGCCGCCGACGTCACAGTCGCGGTCGGCAGCGGCAGCGTCAGCGACGGCAACGGCAGCGTCAACGTCGCAGTCGGCGTCGCGGTCGTCGCCGGCGTCGACGTGGCGGTGGCGAGCGGCAACGTCAACGTCGGCACCGGCAGCGTCGGCGTCACGAGCAGCGTCTGCGTCGGCAGCGGCAACGTCGTCGTCGGACCGGGTACCGTCGGCGTCGGCACGGGGATCGTCGTGGTCGCCGTCGCCGTCGGCGTCATGGTCGGCGTCGGCGGGGAGGGCGTCGGCGTCGCGGTCGCGCTGACGCCGCCGTTGCACTCCGGCGGATACGTCGTGAGCGCCGGCACCGAGGCGGCGTCGACGCAATCCCCCTTGAACGTCGCGACACAATCGACGCAGGCGACGACGCCCGACATGTCGGTGACCGACGCCGCGCACGAGCTGCCGTGTGGCACCGTCACGTCGGGGCAGCTCGAGGGAAAGCCGATGGTCGCGGGATCGATGTCGTCACCGCCGCCGCACGTTCGGTCCGGGCCGCCGCACGCCTTGCAGATCCCCCTCACCTTTCTGACCTCGGCCTTCGCGATCGAGCCGGACGCGACGGCGTCCGGACACGGTCCGCTCGAGGACCCCGAGAGCACGCGCGTCTCGCACTTCTGGAGAGAGCGCACCTCCGCGCTGAAGTACTTTTCGGTGTACTTGCCGATCGCGCGCTGACAGACGAGCGCCGCGCTACCGGCCGGTGCCGGGGTGAAGTTGCCGTACGTGAGCGCGACGGCTTGCTCGGCCGCCGCGGTGTCGATGCAGGACACGCAATCGGCGATGTCGCCGCAATTGGCGATCGCATTCGTGCACGAGCCGTTCTCGAAGTTCGGACACATGCCGATGTCCCAGCCGATCGTCGACAGCGGCTGGTCGTCGCCATCGCCGCATTGGGCGTTGTGCCCGCCGCAGTTCGTCGCGATCCGCACGTGCAACTTCGTGTTGAGCTTCGCGAGACGCGCGCTGGTGCGCGCATCGGGACACGGTCCCGGATTCGAGCCCTTCAGCACCGCGTCGTTGCACTTGCGGAGCGCCTGGTAATAGAAGCGCCCGAACTTCGCCGACGCGGCGCTGATCGCGCCCTCGCATTGGCGTGCATCGGCGTGGCTGAGCCGCGGGACGAGTACGATGGCGACGATGACGGCGGTGCGGATCACGACAAAGGACGAACGGCACATGGGGTCGACTCCTGATGTCCGGATTGACCACCCGCACGTCACGGCGCGTGCGAGGCGCGAAGCTATGTGAGGCAGAGAGGCTGTGTCGCCCCGTTGTTCGTGACTCCATCACACAGTGAGACGTGAGCCCGCAAACGGAAAGACGTGAGGGGTCGACGAATCCGCGCTCACGTCGCGTCTCGACCCGATTTCACGGCCGGCACACAGCATAGAAGGCGCCGATCCACTCTGCTCAGATCTCGCTGCAGAGCCTCGTACGCCACTCGCGACGCGGGCCGGCCCAGCGCGTGGTCTTCAGATCGACTCTTCCGTCGGCGTCGAAGCGGACGCCGTCCTCTTCCAAGCGCTCGCGCTGGATGTCGGCCCAAAAGCCGTCGCGATGCGTGCATCGCCCGGCCGCGTTGATCACCCGCTGCCACGGCACGCTCTCGACGAGAGATCCGCGGAGCGCGCCGAGCGCGACGCCGACGGCGCGGGCACCGCGCGGCTGCCCGAGTATGGCGGCGACTTGCCCGTAGGTCACCACCTTGCCGCGCGGCACGCGCCGTACGAGGCGGTACACGAGGCGGTAGAACCGCGGCTGCTCCGCCTGCCTGGGCGCGAGCGGGCGACGCGGTCGTGCCGGCGCACCGGCTGCCGCGCTTGCCGCGCGCGTGCGCCGACGAATGGCGCGCGGCCGACGCGGCACTCGACTACCCGCGGTGCGCTTCGCGCAAGACCGCTTCCCGCAGGATCGACGTCTCGACCCGCGCCGTCGCGGCGGCGGGCAGCGCGTCGCTGGCGTCGACAGCGAGCGCGTGACTCACCATCTGCTCGAAATGGCCGATGCGGCACTCGAGGAACGAAGAGTGCGCGCCCGCGGGAAGACCACGCGCGCGGAGGCCGCGCTGGACGCGGGTCACCACACCGATGTCCTGTTGATTGGTGCGGTCGATCGCCTCGCGGCGAAAGTCGCGAAGACCCGCGAGGTCGCCGCCGAGGTCGAAGCTACGTGCGACGAGGCGGATACGCTCGGGCGCGACGGGATCGATGCGCAGATACGAGAACTCGGCGGGCGCCAGCACCGGGATCAGATTCGGGAAGACGTGGCCGAACCGCACATATGTCTTCTCTTCCTCGGAGAGATGCGCGAGCGGCGGAATCATCTCGCGATAGTCGGGCTTGATGAACGCGTGCGTGTAGCTCGACCACGACTCGAAGAAGTGGCGCGCGGTCTTCGTCTCGACGAAATCGTTCAACACGTCGTGCACGATCGCGACGTGGTACCCCTCGAGGCCGTTCTCGACGTACACCTTCCAATTGACGTCGACGTCGTACGTGTACTCGAACGCGAGCTCCATCTCGTCGCCGCGCGCGCGCTGCAACGCCACCGGCAGCTCGCCTGCCCACTCCTCGAACGACGGCGCCGCCGCATCGAGACACCCGAACACCATTGGCCCCGCGGTCGCGGTGCGGATGGTCAGCAAATTCATGTCGCCGAGATCGCAGCCCTCGAACTCCTCGCGACTCGGGACGCCGATCAACCGCCCGTCGGTGCCGTAGCTCCACGCGTGGTACGGGCAGCGCAGCTGCCGCCCGCAATTCCCGCGGCCCTCCGCGATCGTCGCGCCGCGGTGGCGACAGGCGTTCACGAACCCACGTATCGCGCCGTCGTGCGTGCGCACCACTACGACCGGCGTCGTCCCGATGGTGCTCGCGACGAAGTCGCCCGGCACGCGCAGCTCGGGAAGATCCGCGACGTGCACCCAACCGCGGTCGAAGATGCGCCGCATCTCCGCCTCGTAGACGGCCGGCGACACGAACGCGCGCGGCGGCAGCAGCCGCCCCGGCGCCGGCGGCGAGAGGTCGATGCCGTCGATCGAAACGCGTCGCGATAGGGTCGGGGCCATGGTCATCCTCCTTTGCGCGCTTGCCCTCGTAGGGCCTGCCCCCGTAGGGCACGCCGCGCGCGGCGTGGTAACAGCATCGCTTGGCTCGCCTCGGCGTGCGCGATGAGGGCACGTCTGGCGCGACCAGTCGCCACGCCGAGCACCATCAAGCTCATGCCGAGCTCGGTCGCGGCGCGAAACTCGTGGTCGGCGAGCTCGCCGCCGGCCCACTCGATCATCGCGTGCACATAGTGGGCGAACATGCGCCGCGCGAGCACGATCGGATTCACCCAGAGCACGAGCTCGCCCGCGTCTTGCCCGTCAGCGAGCACGCCCGCCATCAACGCGACGTAGCGCTCGTTGATCGCCCGCCGCATCGGCCGCGTCTCTTCCGCGACCAAGAACACGTGGACGAGCTCGCGCGAGTACGCGGGCACCGCGAGCAGCTCGCGGTTGCCGGTGTTGCAGATCGCGAACGCGCGCTCGACGACGCCGCGCCCGCCGACGCCCTCGAGGCTGCCGGCCACCGCCGCGAACGTCTCCTCGAGCTCCGCGAGCAGCACCGCATGTTTCCCGCCGAAGAGATTGTAGACGGTCGGCACGGAGACCCGGCTCGCGCGCGCCAGCTCGCGCATCGTCAGCCCCTCGAACCCTCGCTCCGCAATCAACCGCCGCGCCGCTGCGAGTATCCGCCCCCGCCGCTCCGCCATATGTTCCGCAAGGAGACTCATACCAAGATTTGCACGCGTGCAAGAACTAACACGCGTTAAAATTCGACGCAAGCCTCGCAGACGGAACCGCGGAGGATTCCCCTGCGTCGGGCCCGATGCGCTCGTCGCCAGACGAGCGCGAGCAACGTGGCAATTCGCCCAGATCCCGGTCGAACGAGGGAGCAGGCGTCCGAGAAATGCCCAGATGCGAGGCGCGAGGGAAGTGAGCAGCGCAGGCGTAGCAGCGCTACGCCGAGCAGCGGAGCGACCGAGCAACGAAGCAGATGGGCGTTTCTCGGGCGCCTGCCGAGTAACGAAGCAGATGGGCGTCTATCGGGCGCCTGCGACGGACGGTGCGCTGATGCGGCGTGGCACATGCGCCGCAAGCGCGCTGAGCAGCTCCGCCGGATCGACCGGCTTGGACACATGCGCCTGATAGCCCGCCGCCAACGCGCGCGCGCGGTCTTGCGGACGGGTGTACGCGGTGAGGGCGATCGCGGGGACGGCACCGCCGTGATCGGCGTCGAGCTGGCGCACCTTCTGGATCAGCACGTAGCCATCCTCGAGCGGCAGTCCGATGTCGCTGACGAGGACGTGCGGCACGCCGTCGGCGATCGCGGCGAGCGCTGCCTGCGCCGACTCGACCGCGACGACGTCGGCGCCGGCGGTCGTGAGCAGCATCGCGATCGCCTCGCGGCCGTCGCCGTCGTCCTCGACGACCAGCACGCGGATGCCGTCGAGCGCGACGTCGACGTCCGCGTCCGCGCTGGCCGCGGTCGCTTCGGGGGCGGCGCACGCGGGCGCGAGCGGCAGGCGGACGACGAACGTCGCGCCGCGCTGCTCGCCCTCGCTCTCGGCGCGTACCGTACCGCCGTGCAGGTCGACCAAGTGGCGGACGATCGCCAAGCCGAGGCCGAGACCGCCGTGGGCACGCGTCGTCGACGTATCCGCCTGCCGGAAGCGATCGAAGACATGCGGCAGGAACGCGCGGCTGATGCCCGGGCCCGTGTCGCTCACCCGCAGCTCCAGCTCGTCGCCGTCGCGACGCGCGACCACGTCGACGCGGCCGTCACGCGGCGTGAACTTCACGGCGTTCGTGAGGAGATTCCACAGGATCTGCTGCAACCGCTTCGCCTCGCCGATCACGGTCCCGCCGTTCTCGACGTCGATGCGCAGCTCGATCGCCTTTGCGGCCGCCGCCGGCCGCACCGACTCGACCGCGTCGCTGATCACCGGCTCGATCGCGACCGGGTCGCGGGCGATGAGCAGCTTGCCGGTCACGATGCGCGACGTGTCCAGGAGGTCGTCGATCAGCCGGGACTGCGCGCGCGCGTTGCGCTCGATCACCTCGAGACCGCGCCTCCGTTCGCGATCGTCGCCGATGCCGTCTTGCAGCAAGCGGGCCCACGACAGCATCGCGGTGAGCGGCGTCCGCAGCTCGTGCGAGACCGTGGCGAGAAACTCGTCCTTCAGACGATTCGCCTCACGCTCCTCGCCGTAGAGCGTGTTCTCGGCGGCGATCGACGCCATTTGCCCGAGCTGCAGCAGGATCGCGGCGTCCTCGCCGTCGAACGCACCGTCGACTTTGCCGGCGACGAGCACGACCCCGATGTTGCGCCCGTCGCGCGCCGTCAGCGGTACGGCGAGGCAGCCCGCGGCCGGAAGAGCGGTATCGTCGCCTTCGTCGAGCGTCGGTCCCGCGGCATCGGTCCGCGCACCCGCGGCCGCCTGCGATCGCGCGACCTTCCGCGCGGCGACGTGGACCGGTGAGGCGGTTGCGCAGGCACGCTCCATCGCGTCGGCGAACGCCGCCGACACGTCCGCGGTCATCGACCCGGTATCGCAAGACTCGGCGGCGTATTGCCGATGGTCGAGACGCAGGCGCGCGGCGGCGAGCCGCGCGCCGACGATCCCGCACGCGCGCTCGGCGACGATCGGCACCAACGCCTCCATCGACGACGCCCGATGAATCGCGAGCGACGCCTCCGTGAGCCCGTGGAGCTGCGCCGCACGCCGGCGCAGCGAGTCCGCCTGCCGGCGCACCTCGGCGGAGGTGCGATAGAGCTCGATGAACACGGCGATCTTCGCGCGCAGCATGTCGGGAATGACGGGCGTGGTGATGTAGTCGACCGCGCCCAGCGAGTAGCCGCGCGCCTCGTGGATCTCGTCGCCGTACGCGGTGACGAAAATGATGGGCGTATGCTCCGAGCGTGGCCGCTGACGGACGAGCCGCGCCGTCTCGAAGCCGTCCATGATCGGCATGTTGACGTCGAGGAGAATGGCAGCGAAGTCGCGGGTCAGCAGACAGCGCAGCGCATCGCGGCCGGAGCCGACGCAGACGACGTTCGCCCCGAGCTCGGCGAGCACCGCCCGCAGCGTCGCGAGCTGGTTCGGGTTGTCGTCGACGACGAGGATGTCGACGCCCGCGGCAACGTCCGTCATAGCGCGCTCTCCGCGACCCCCTCTACTCATGCAGCCACAAGCGGAGCGTCGAAATCAACGCGTCCGACTCGACCGGTTTCGCGATGTAATCGGAGGCGCCCGCGGCGAGACACTTCTCGCGGTCGCCTTTCATCGCTTTCGCGGTGAGCGCGATGATCGGCAGCGCCGCGAACTGCGGCAACGGCCGGATGGCGCGCATCGTCTGATATCCGTCCATCTCCGGCAGCATGATGTCCATCAAGACGACGTCGATGCCCGGCGTGTTGCGCAGGACGCTGATCGCGTCCTTGCCGTTCTCGGCGGAGACGACGGCCATGTTCTGGCGCTCGAGGACGCTCGTCATCGCGAAGATGTTGCGGATGTCGTCGTCGACGATGAGCACCTTGCGGCCGGCGAGGAGATCGCGCGGCGCGATCCGCTCCTCGAGGAGTTTCCGCTTCGACTCCGGCAGCGTCGCGGTGACGCGGTGGAGGAAGAGCGCCGTCGCCTCGAACAGCTCTTCCGGCGAATGCACCTCGCGCACGCCGGCCGAGTCGACGAGCGACGCGAGGGCGTGCCGGTCGCCGCTCGGCAGCTCCTCCGACGGATACAGGATCACCGGCAGCTTGCGCCGCGCCGGGTCGCGCTTCAATCCCGCGACGAGCTCGAGCCCCGACCTGTCGGGGAGCGCGGGGTCGACCACGACGCAATCGAACGCTTGCGACTCGAGCGCGCGCAGCGCCTCTGACGCCGTCCCGAGCGCCGTCGTCTTCACGTCGCCGTTGCCGATCCACTCGACCGTCTTCGTCCGTAGCTCCTCGTCGGCTTGCACGACGAGGAGGCTACGGAGCGGCCGCTCGACGAATTGCCGCATCTCCGAAAGCACCGCTTGTAGGTCGGCGCTCGCGGCGGGCTTCGTCAGCACGTCACGCGCGCCGCGCTCGAGGCCGCGGTCGAGCTCCTGGTGGACGGAGATCACGTGCACCGGCATGTGCCGGGTCGCGAGATCCTGTTTCAGCAGCGAGAGCACGCGCCAGCCGTCGATGTCGGGCAAGCTGATGTCGAGCGTGATCGCGTCCGGCTTGCGCCCGTGCGCCAGCGACACTGCGGCCGCGCCGCGCTGAGCGATGAGCGCTTTGAACCCGCTCGCGTGTGCTGCCTCGAGGAGGACGCGCGCGTAGGCGTCGTCGTCCTCGACGATCAACAGCACGCGCTCGCCGGGCGCGATGTCGTCGCGATCGTCGATCTGCTCGGCGACCGAGAGCGGCTCGGGTTCCGGCTCGGGCCGCGCCACCATCACGGTCTCGGTGGGACGATCGCCGCTGCGCGCGTCGCGACGACCGGTGCGCGCGGGCACGAAGCTCTGCGGCAAGTACAGCTGGAACGTGCTGCCCTCACCGGGCGTGCTCCTGAGCGCGATCTCGCCGCCGAGGAGGCGGGCGATCTCGCGACTGATCGCGAGGCCGAGACCGGTGCCGCCGTAGCGCCGACTGGTGCTGCCGTCGGCCTGCTGGAAGGCCTCGAAGATGATCTGCTGCTTCTCCGGCTGAATGCCGATGCCCGTGTCGTGCACGCGGAAGGCGATCACGTGATCGGCCTTGTCGAGGATGTAGTGCGACGGCGTCCAGCCCGTGCTCGCGACGTCGATGTCGAGGCTCACGCCGCCCGCTTCGGTGAATTTGAAGGCGTTCGACAGCAGGTTCCGTAAAATCTGGTGCAGACGCTTCGAGTCGGTGCGCATGTCGCGCGGCAGGAGCGGCGAGAGGTTGATCGTGAAATCGAGCCCCTTCGACTCGGCGACCGGGCGGAACGTGCGATCGAGGTAATCCTTGAGGTCGCCGAACGGCTGATCACCGACCTCGATCGCGACGGTGCCGGACTCGATCTTCGCCAGATCGAGGATGTCGTTGATGAGCTTCAAGAGATCCTTGCCCGAGGCGTGGATCGTGCGCGCGAACTCGACCTGCTTCGGAATGAGATTGCCGTCGGTATTCGCGGCCAGCTGATCGGCGAGGATCAGCAGACTGTTGAGCGGCGTCCGCAGCTCGTGCGACATGTTGGCGAGGAACTCCGACTTGTACTTGGAGGTGAGGGCGAGCTGGGACGCCTTTTCCTCCAGCGCTTGCCGCGCCTGCTCGACTTCGGCGTTCTTGCGCTCGACCTCGACGTTCTGCTGCGCGAGCAGCGACGCCTTGTCTTCCAGCTCGGCGTTCGTCTGCTGCAGCTCCTGCTGACGGCTCTGCAGCTCGTTCGCGAGCGACTGCGACTGCGCGAGCAGGTCTTCCGTGCGGGTGTTTGCCTGGATCGTGTTGAGCACGATGCCGATCGACTCCATCAGCTGGTCGAGGAACACCTGATGCGTTGCGCTCAACGCCTCGAACGACGCGAGCTCCATGACCGCTTTGACGTTGCCCTCGAAGAGCACCGGCAAGACGATGATGTTGAGCGGCGGCGCCTCGCCGAGCCCGGAGGTGATCTGGATGTAGTCGGGCGGGACGTTGAGGAGGACGATCTTCTCCTTCTCGATCGCCGCCTGGCCGACGAGGCCTTCGCCGAGCTCGAAGTGATTGCCGACGCTCTTGCGCCGGCGGTAGGCGTAGCTCGCGAGCAGGTCGAGACGCGGCTCCTCGTGGCTCGTGTCGACGATGTAGAAGACGCCGTGCTGCGCGCCGACGACGGGCGCCAGCTCCGACAGGATGAGCTTCGCGACCGTGAGCAGGTCCTTCTGGCCTTGCAGCATGCGGGTGAACTTCGCGAGGTTCGTCTTCAGCCAGTCCTGCTCGCTGTTCTTCTGCGTCGTCTCACGCAGGTTGCGGATCATCTCGTTGATGTTGTCCTTGAGCGCCGCGACCTCGCCGCGCGCCTCGACGGCGATCGACCGCGTCAAGTCGCCCTTGGTGACGGCCGTCGACACCTCGGCGATGGCGCGCACCTGCGTCGTGAGGTTCGCGGCCAGCTGGTTCACGTTGTCGGTCAAGTGCTTCCACGTGCCGGCGGCCCCGGGGACGCTCGCTTGGCCGCCGAGCTTGCCCTCGACGCCGACCTCGCGCGCGACCGTCGTCACCTGATCGGCGAAGGTCGCGAGGGTGTCGATCATGCCGTTGATCGTGTCGGCGAGCTCGACGATCTCGCCCTTGGCTTCGACCGTCAGCTTGCGGTCGAGGTCGCCGTTCGCGACCGCGGTCACGACCTTGGCGATGCCGCGCACCTGGTTCGTCAGGTTGCCGGCCATGAAGTTCACGGTGTCGGTGAGATCCTTCCACGTCCCGGCAACGCCCTTCACCTCCGCCTGGCCGCCGAGCTTGCCCTCGGTGCCGACCTCGCGCGCGACGCGCGTCACCTCCGACGCGAAGGACGAGAGCTGATCGACCATCGTGTTGATCGTGTTCTTCAGCTCGAGGATCTCGCCCTTCACGTCGACGGTGATCTTCTTCGACAGGTCGCCGGCGGCGACCGCCTTCGTCACGTCGGCGATGTTGCGCACCTGGCTCGTCAGGTTGCTTGCCATGAAGTTGACGCTGTCCGTGAGGTCC
>VBKW01000007.1:0-826 GCA_005879405.1 Deltaproteobacteria bacterium | reverse complement strand
TCGACCATCGTGTTGATCGTGTCCTTGAGCTCGAGGATCTCGCCCTTGACGTCGACGGTGATCTTCTTCGAGAGGTCGCCGTTGGCGACGGCCGTCGTCACCGCGGCGATGTTGCGCACCTGCGCGGTGAGATTCCCGGCCATCGAGTTCACCGAGTCGGTCAGGTCCTTCCACGTGCCGGCGACGCCACGCACCTCCGCCTGGCCGCCGAGCTTGCCCTCGGTGCCGACCTCGCGGGCGACGCGCGTCACCTCGGAGGCGAACGACGAGAGCTGATCGACCATCGTGTTGACGGTGTTCTTGAGCTCGAGGATCTCGCCCTTCACGTCGACGGCGATCTTCTTGGACAAGTCGCCGGCGGCGACCGCCTTCGTCACGTCGGCGATGTTGCGCACCTGCGTCGTCAGGTTGCCGGCCATCGAGTTCACGGAGTCGGTCAGGTCCTTCCACGTGCCGGCGACACCTTTCACCTCCGCTTGGCCGCCGAGCTTTCCTTCCGAGCCGACCTCGCGCGCGACGCGCGTCACCTCCGACGCGAATGAGCGCAGCTGATCGACCATCGTGTTGATGGTGTTCTTCAGCTCGAGGATCTCGCCTTTCACGTGCACGGTGATCTTGGTCGAGAGGTCGCCGTTCGCGACCGCCGTCGTCACCTCGGCGATGTTGCGGACCTGGCTCGTCAAGTTGCCGGCCATGGAGTTCACGGAGTCGGTCAAGTCCTTCCACGTACCGGCGACGCCTTTCACGTCCGCCTGGCCGCCGAGCTTCCCTTCCGAGCCGACCTCGCGCGCGACGCGCGTCACCTCGGAGGCGAACGAGGAGAGCT
>VBKW01000410.1 GCA_005879405.1 Deltaproteobacteria bacterium | reverse complement strand
GCACGGCGGGGAATGACGGCGAGTGCGACGGCGGACCGTTCGAGCAGTACTGTGCCCCGAACGCCACGTTCCAAGGCTGCGGCACGAACGCCGACTGTGCATCGTCCAACGCGTGCGTCGGAGGCAGCAACGCCGGCGGCGCCTGCAGCGGCGCCTCGTCGTGCCCCGGCGGCACCTGCCAATCGAAGGTCGGTGGCACGGCCGAAGCGTGCACCATCGGGAAGTTCCGCCCCTGCTTCCTCGACAACGGCACCATTGGAAATACGGTGAACGCGACCGGACACGTCGATGTCCCCGTGAGTCATCAATCGAACCCCACGCTCGCTTCGCTCTTCTGTATCGGGCCGACGAGCTCGGGATCGGTGAACGGGGCGGCCGGTCTGCCAGGGCTCGGACGTCTCGAGCTTCAGGGCCACGCGACCGACAACGGCACGCCGTAACGACTACGGAACTCCTGGCGGAGCGGTTGGTCGCCGCTCCGCCAGTGCTTTCCGCGGACAACGTCCGCCGTGTGTACCGTGACGGGCGGCGACCCTCGTTGGGCCCATTGGTACGCGTGAACATAGAGATTGCTCACGCTTCCGCCACATCAGAACGACCTAGAGGAGGGGCATATGCGTTCCGCAACGAGAGCGGGGTTCCGCATCGCGGGCCTTATGGCAATGACGTTCCTGATCGCGCACTGCGGCGACAGTAGCACGCACATCAGAACCGGTGGCGGCGTGAACCCGTCCGCGGGCACGTTCGAAGGGACGCTCGACCGAGACGGCTCCACGATCACCGTCGTCGTCGACAGCATTCGTTCGATCGCATTTCAATGTGACACCGACGACATCTCGCAGACCTTCGAGCCCCCCAAGGAGGTCAATTCCGACGGCACGTTCAGCCTCAAGTTCACGGACGCCGGTCGGGAGTTCCGCGTGACCGGCACGTTCATTGACAACGACACCCTCGAAGGGTTCATCGACGACGAAAATAACCATTGCGACACCGGCTTCAGCGCGACCCGCACCGGCGGTCCGGTGCGGACCCCGACCGGTGTCGTCCGCACGCCGACGCCCGGCGGCGGCCCGACGTCGACCGCTGTCGGCGGCCCGACGTCGACGGCCGTCGGCCCGACGTCGACCGCTGTCGGCGGCCCGACATCGACCGCCGTCGGCCCGACGTCGACGAGCGCGACCGGCACGCCGACCGGCCCGACCGCGACCGGTGTGACCCCGTCGCCGGGACCGACGTCGACCGCCGGTGGCGGCGGCAGCTGCCCCAATAAGGTCACGATCGAGGGTCAGGGCGATCAAGCCGACCTCGACAGCGGCTGGACGGGCATCGCGCAGAATACGCACGTCATCAACAAGGGCACGATCACGGTCGCGCTCGATTGCCACGGCAACAACACGGGCTCGTGCGGCTCGTGCGACGTCAGCGGGCCGATCGCGAGCACGACGGTCGTGGACAACCACCGCTGCTCTGGCGACACCCACACGACCTGCACCGCCGACGGCGATTGCTCGGGAACGGGCCCCTGCACGTTCATCTTCGGCGCACCGTTGCCGCTCTCGTCGGGCGGCGTCCCGGTATGCGTCACCAACAAGGTGAACGGGACGATCACCGGCACGGCGAACCCGGATACCGGATCGGGCGCGTCGACCGTCGCCCTGATATCGGCGGTCTTCACCGGTATCACCGTCGATCAGCCCTGCCCGCGCTGCAGCGGCTCCGGGTTCAACCAGACCGGCACCTGCTCGGGTGGTCCGCGCGACGGCATGGCGTGTACCGTGCACGGGACGAGC
>VBKW01000409.1 GCA_005879405.1 Deltaproteobacteria bacterium | reverse complement strand
AGCTGATTGAAGGAGCCGTCGTCGGCGTTCAACGCGACCGAGAGGCGGTCGATCGACGCCAGCGTCGTGCGCAGATCCGCGGCCGCGGCGGTCACGCCGTCCTCGACCGCGGGAAACTTGTTGAGGATGTCGATCGCCGCCTCCTCGATGCTCTTCAGGGTGGACGGCGCCGACGGTACGTAATTCCACGGCGGCTCGAACGGCAGCCGCGGCGGTGGGTAGCGGTGCATGTCGAAGAAGTCGGTCTGGAGAAAGCGCACGCCGGTGATGCCCGCCGCCGCGAGCTGGACGCGCAGATTGGGATCGATGAAGACCTCCCCGGTGTTTTTCTTCGGGATGTGCAGCCCGAGGCGGGTGAGCGCGTCCAGATAGACGTCGGACGTCACCTGGACGTGGCGGTGATCGGGCGCGATCGTGATGTCGGTGACGGTCCCGATCGTGACGCCGCGGAACTTGACCGGCGAGCCGACGTCGAGGCCTTGCACCGACTCGTCGAAGTACGAGACCGCTTGCAGCGCGTCGCGCTGAAAGCGGTGCGCGGCGAGCCAGAAGACCGTCCCCGCCGCGGCGAGAATCCCCGCGACGACGAAGAGCCCGAGCTTCCAGTGGTTGGTCGCGGTCGTCGCCACGTCAGGCCGCCTGCGGGGTGCGGTTGAAGAACGCGTGGACGCGTGGATCGTCGCGCGCCTCGCGCAGCGTCAGCGGATTGCCGCGGGCGATGATCCCGCGCGTGCCGCGATCGAGGAGGATGCAGTCGCTCGCGATCGCGAAGATGCTCGGCAGCTCGTGGGTGACGATCACCGTCGTCATGCCGAGGCTCTTGTTCAACGTCAGAATGAGCGCGTCGAGCTCCGCCGAGCTCACCGGATCGAGACCCGCCGACGGCTCGTCGAGAAAGAGCAGCGGCGCGTCGAGGGCGAGCGCGCGCGCGATGCCGGCGCGCTTTTTCATGCCGCCCGAGAGCTCCGCGGGGAGGTGATGTTCGAAGCCTTCGAGACCGACGAGCCGGAGCTTCGAGCGCACGATGGTCTCGATCGCGCGGCGGTCGAGGCGCGTCCATTGGCGCAGCGGCAGCGCGACGTTGTCGAAGAGGGTCATCGACCCGAAGAGCGCGCCGGACTGAAAGAGGACGCCGTACGCCGGCGCCCCGGCGTCGCGCCGCGGCGGCGCGCCGCGTACCGCGATGCGGCCCAGCATCGGCTCCTCGAGGCCGATCAGATGGCGGAGCAGCGTCGACTTGCCCGAGCCGCTGCCGCCGAGGATCGCGAACACGCCACCCGCCGCGACCGTGAAATCGAGCTTCTCGAGGACGACCGTATCGCCGTACCCGATCGTCAGCTGGTCGACCACGATGATCGGCTGATCACATTCCGGCGGCATTGAAGAGCACCGTGAAGATCGCGTCGACGACGACGATCGCGAAGAGGCTGGTGACGACCGCCGACGTGGTCGCGCGGCCGACGCCTTCGGCGCCGCCGTGGGTCGCGAGTCCGCGCTGACACGCGATCAAGGCGATGTTCAATCCGAAGAACGCCGTCTTGATGCAGCCGGACGAGACGTCCCAGACGTTCACCGCCTTCTGCACCTCGAGAAGGTACGAGCTCGTCGTGAGATCGAGGCTCGCGAGCGCGACCAGCAGCCCGCCGGCGATGCCCACCAGATCAGCGAAGATCGTGAGCAGCGGCAAGACGAGCACCAGCGCGATCACGCGCGGAAACACGAGAAACTGGTACGGATCGAACCCGAGCGTCCGGAGCGCGTCGATCTCCTCCGAGACCCGCATCGTGCCGAGCTCGGCCGAGAACGCCGCGCCGGAGCGGCCGGCGACGATGATCGCGGTCATGAGCGGCGCGAGCTCGCGCGTGATCGAGAGTCCGACGAGATCGGCCTCGAAGATGTTGGCGCCGAACTGCCGCAGCTGGATCGCCGCCTGAAACCCGGTGACGAGGCCGACGAGGAAATTGATCATCAGGACGATCGGGAGCCCGTCGGCGCCGGCACGTTCCATCAGCCGCGGCACGTCGCCCCAGTTGACCCGGGTCGGCCGACGCAGCCCTTGCGTCGCGGCGAGGACGACGTCACCGACGAAATCGAGGCCCTTGCTTTCGCCGAGCAGCGCGACCGTCTCGCGGCCGATCTGATCGAGCACGCCGATCCGCGCCGGGGGCGGCTGCAGGCTCGGACGCGGCGCATGGGCCCCGTAGAGGACCAGCATCGCGCGTGCCGCGCCATGAGCACCGACGATGTCGGACGCGACGCCTTTGCGCTCGAGATCGGCGCGCAGCTCGAGGAGCAGCGCCGTCGCGGCGCCGTCGAGATGATCGATGCCGGAGAGATCGAGATCGAGCCGCGTCGGCGCCGCGACGTCCGCGGCGAGCCGCCGCACGTTCTGCCACGATCGGAAGCACTCGCGGAATCGCAGCTCACCGGCGAAGCGCAGCGCGCTGCGGTCCGCGGCGAGATCGAGCCGCTCGACGCTGTACGTCGCGTTGCCATTCCCGCCGGGTGTC
>VBKW01000408.1 GCA_005879405.1 Deltaproteobacteria bacterium | reverse complement strand
CCGACGCGGCGCTACAGCTGAGGTCGTGATTGCTCCCGCCGACACAGGTGTTCGTCGGCGAGCACATCCCGTCGGTGCAGTCGTTCGGCTTCGTCGCCAGGCCGGGAACAGTGCACGCGCCGCCGCCGGGGCATTGCGAGTTGCTGGTGCACGCGCTCCCGGGGCATTGCGACGTCACGGTACACGGCGCGCCGACGTTGGCGCCACCGGTACACGTGAGACTGCACGCGTTGCCGTTGTTGGTGCCGCCGACACAGAGCCGGCCGCCGCAGACGTTGCCGGCACCGGTGCAATCAGCATTGCTGCTGCACGGCTCCGCGGCCAAGTCGTTGCAGGTGCTGCAGAGACACTTCAAGGTGCCGAAGCCGGGCGCCGTGCAGCTCGGATTCGCCGCCGACACGGTGCGCGTTTCCGTCCCCGTCGAGTTGGTGAGATTGATCGGCAGCGCCGCGATGACGGAGGCGGAGTTCGGCGGGCAGTCGAGGCTGGTGCTGCCCCAGAACAGGTTTATCGAGCTGCCGTTCACGTCGCACGACAGGCCGGCATTCGGCCCGACGTCGCACGTGCCGCCGCGGTTGCCATCGTTCGGCGTCGTGTCCCCGACGCACTTCGGACACGGGTTGGGGTTCGGACCGGTCGAGACCCGCGAGATCAACTGCACATGCGATGCGCTGCTGCCTGTGGTCACGTTCGCGGTGCCGGTGATCGTGCCGCTCACCTGGTTCCCGACGCACGTCGCGACGCCACCGGCGGCGAGCGGCAGGTACGTGCCGAAGTAGTACTCGCATGTCCCCGCGGAGAGGCAGCTCCCGCCCGGGCACTGCGAGGCGGTCGTGCAAGTCGCGCCGTCATTGCTCCCGGAGAGACAGTGCGTCCCGCTGCAATCCGCGGTCGTCGAGCACTTGATGCGGGTATCGCCGGTGCAGCGATGGTTGGCGATCTCGCCGGCGTCGGCCGAGACGTTGTCGACGGGCCCGACGATGTTGCACTGCCCGCAGCTCCCGTCCAACCGCTGTCGAGGACGGCCCCGGTCGACGTGCCGGTGAACGTGATCCTCGTCGGACAGCCCGGAGCGGGTGTCGCCGTAGTCGTCGGGGCGGATACGGTCTGCGTCGCCGTAGCTGTCGGAGCCGAAGCGGTGTGCGTCGCCGTCACCGTGGCGGTCGGACCCGCTGCGGTCTGGGTCGCCGTGGTGGTCGGGCCGCCGCCTGATACGGTTTGCGTTGCCGTCGGCGTCACGACGCCGGTCGTGGTGGCGGTCGCGCTGAGAACCGGCGTCGACGTCGGCGTCGGCGTCGGCGGGAGCGCCGCGGCGCACTCGGTGGGATAGCCGGGGTCCTGCGGGAATCCGCGCGCCGCCGCGATCGCGATGCAATCCGCCTTGAACTCGGTGACGCAATCAATGCAATTGACGATGTCCTGGAGCGTGGCCATCGTGATCGAGCCGCACGCGGTTCCACCGTTTGGAATCGTCACTGGCAAGCATTGTCCTGTGATCCCGATGTCGGCGGGCGTGATCACATCGTCGGCGGTATTGCAGAGCTTGTCTTTGCCGCCGCACGCCTTGCAGATCGTGGCGTCCTTTTTCGATGCCGCCTTGTTGATCGCGTCGACAGCTTTGCCATCGCCGAGGCCGAACGGCGGACATGCTTCGACGGACTCTCCCTTGGCAGCGTTCTTATTGACGGTATCCCAGCACTTCTGGAGCGCCTTGCTCTTCGCGGCGAAGAACGCGGCCGCGCTCTTGCCGATCGCGAGCTGGCACTTGTTGAGATCCTTCTGTGTCTTCGGATCGGAATGCTGTAGACCGCCGTAGTAGACGTTGATCGCCTGATCGACCGCCTTCTCGCCGATACACGTGAGACACGGACCGATGTCGTTGCAGTTCGTGACGGCGCTGGTGCAGCCCTGCGCCTCGAACCCCTGACACGTGGAGGCATCCCACGCCGTCGAGTCATCGTCGCCGGTGCCGCAAGTCTTGTCCTTGCCCGCGCATGTTTTCGCGATCGCCGCCGCGGTCTTGCTTTGCGCCTTCGTGATCGCGTCTTGCGTCTTCTGGTCGCCCTGACACGTCGTGGTGATCTTGCCCTTGAAGCGCCCCTCTTCGCACTTTTGCAGGATCTTCATCTTCGCCTGCGCGAAGGCCGCGCCGTTCTTGCCGATGCCGGCGAGACATTTCACGGGATCTGCGTGTGCCGTGCGACTGGAGACGCTCGAGATCAAAACGACTACGACAAAGCACACGCTCAGACGGCGACACATAGCGCTTCTCCCTTTCAAACCGACGGTTGGCGGAGCGACGGCAACGGCGGGACGGCACGCCCCGGGCGGAGCCACACACTTCGGGTTACCAACCCCTTGGAGCCCGAGTCAAGCGGAATCGCTCGCCGGGCGGCGCGCGATCAGCCCAGCTCCTGATCGATGATCGACTTGAAGTTCTCGAAGGGCTGCGCCCCTTCGAGGCGGCGACCGTTGATGAAGAACGTCGGCGTGGAGTTCGCCCGATGCCGGCCGCTTCCTGGAGGTCCTTGTCGACTTGCTCTTGCGATGCCTTGCTGTCGAAGCACTGCGTGAATTTGGCGTCGTCCAACGCAGCATCCTTGGCAAACTGCGTGACCTTCTCTTTGAGATTGTCCTGGTTGATCTCACGCTGGCTCTTGAACAGCGAGTGGTACATCTTCCAAAAGCCATCGCCGCTCTGCTGCTGCGCGCATTCGGCGGCGATCGCGGCGCTTTCCGCCCACGGGTGAATGCTCTTCAGCGGCAGGTTCTTGAAGTAGAACTTCACCTTGTCCTTGTACTCGGGCAGCACCTGCTCTTCGACGATCTGGTAGCCGCGCGAGCAGAACGGACATTGAAAGTCCGAGTACTCGACGATCGTGACCTTCGCGTCCTCCGGGCCGCGAACGGGCGCGCCCTTCAAGTCGATCTTCTGCATGACGGCTTTCAGCGGGTCGACCGTGAGATCGATCACGTCGCCGCTGATGAAGTAGCGGCCGTCCTGCGACACGAGGAAATTCATATTCTGCGTATTGCCGCCGGCAGAGACTTCCAACGTTCCTTTGCTCCACCCCGCGACCTCGGCGGGCGCGAGATCCGTTACCCGCAGCGTCACGCCAGGCGTGACGCTCTTGCCGAAATATTCGCCGATGCGTCGCGAAACCTGCTCCTTGTCGGCGACCTGAGCGGCGCTCGTCGCGGGACCCTGTGTCGCTTGATTCGTTCCCGACGTGTTGCACCCGCCGCCGCCGAGCACGGCCGCAAACACGATGCACGAGATCGTCCGAATCATGGGGAGCTCCTTCTCGCAGCGCGGCAGAAGACGACGCGACGAATAGAGGAGCGTCGGAGGGTGGTCAAGCCAACCCGTTCCGCGCCGCCGCCCCGTATTGATTCCCTACATGCTCGTTGCTAACAAGAGCGTCTTTGCGAATCCCGCGAGGAGGTTCCCCATTCATGCAGAGTCGTCGCCAATGGCTATGGATGCTGACGGCGGTCACGTTCGCGTTCTGCTTCTCCACGATGGCGTCCCAGAGCCAGGCGTTCATCGAAAGTACCGATACCGAGGGCCGGCTGCCGATGAATATCGGCGGCGTATGGCTCGTCGTGACACATTTGGCGTTCGCGAAGCCGACTCCCACTCCCGAGGTGGGGGCGCCGACACCAGCGGCGTCGCCGGCGGCGAAAGCAGGGGCGCCGGCGGGCCCGGTCCGCTACTTCAACGTCGTCAACCTGCTGCGCGTGTCGCACCTGCCGAAGAACCAAGCACAAGCGCTGCGCGCCGCGACCAAGAAGTACGAGGAAGCGTCGGTCGCGAAGGCGAAGGCGATCATCGCT
>VBKW01000407.1 GCA_005879405.1 Deltaproteobacteria bacterium | reverse complement strand
GGAACGGACGGGTTGTACGATCCTCGGCAAGGCCGAGTTCCTGAACCCGGGGGGATCGGTGAAGGACCGCGCGGCGCTCTCGATCATCCGCGACGCCGAGGAGCGCGGCGCGCTGCGGCCGGGCGGTGTCATCGTCGAAGGAACCGCGGGCAATACCGGCATCGGGCTCGCGCTCGTCGGCAACGCGCGCGGGTACCGCACCGTCATCGTGATTCCGGAGACGCAGAGTCAGGAGAAGAAGGACATGCTGCGCCTATGCGGCGCCGAGCTGCGCGAGGTGCCGGCGGTTCCGTATCGCGACCCGAACAACTACGTCCACGTCGCCGAGCGGCTCGCGACCGAGCGCGCGCAGAGCGAGCCGAACGGCGTCCTCTACGCGAACCAGTGGGACAACCTTGCGAACCGCGACGCCCACTACCGAACGACCGGGCCGGAGATCTGGCGCCAGACCGACGGCAACGTCGACGCGTTCATCTGCGCGATCGGCACCGGCGGCACGCTCGCCGGCGTGAGCGCCGCGCTCAAAGAGCGGCGTCGCGAGGTCGTGATCGCCGTCGCCGACCCGATGGGCGCGGCGATGTACCACTACTTCAAGTACGGTGAGCTCAAGTCCGAGGGCACCTCGATCACGGAGGGCATCGGCCAGGGCCGCATCACACGCAACCTCGAGGGCGTCGCCGTCGACGACGCCTACCAGATCCCCGACGCCGAGGCGCTGCCGGTCCTCTTCGACCTCGTCAAGGAGGAAGGACTCTGTCTCGGCGGCTCGAGCGGCATCAACGTCGCCGGGGCGATCCGGTTGGCGCGCGACCTGGGACCGGGCCACGTGATCGTGACGATCCTCGCCGACTACGGAACGCGGTATCAGTCGAAGCTCTTCAACCCCGTCTTCCTGCGCTCGAAGGGACTGCCCACGCCCGATTGGCTCGAGTGAGCGTGGCCGCGGCTCCGCGGCGCGAGGCGCGCAAAAAGATCTCGTGCCGTTCGGACGACGGCTTCCACGCTCGGTGCGTACGGCGTCGCGTCCTGCAACCGGACTCCCCACTCAGCGCAACCGGTACTCCTTCATCTTCTTCTGGAGCATCACGCGCGAGAGGCCGAGGGCTTCCGCAGCGCGCGACACATTGCCGCCGTGTTGGCGAAGAACCTCGGCCACATAGCGCGCCTCGAACGCGGCGCGCGCGCGGCGCAGTGGGCCGAGCGGGCGTCCCGTGGCGCCTCCTTCGCCGTTCGGTGCCTGCGCAAACGGACCGGCCGACACGTCTTGTGGTGGCGATGGCGATGACGCATCATCGACCGCAGGGGCCACCGCCGGCGTGGCCGCGTCGCGCTCGACGCCTGCGTCGGCGGGAGCGCCCACCGCTTGAGCCGTCGTGCTGCCGCCCACGGGTGCTCGGGCAGGGATCGCTGATCCCGGGCCACCGTCACGCACCTTCGCGGAGAGGTGCTCCGGACGGACGGGCTCGCCCTCGCGCACCAACGCAACCGCGCGCTCGATCTCGTTCTCCAGCTCCCGGACGTTACCCGGCCAGTCGAACCGCATCAGGCATTCGAGCGCTGTCGGCTCGATGCCCGCGATCCGCTTGCGGTGTCGTCCGGCGGCGGCGCCGAGCATGCGGTCGACGAGCAATGGGATGTCCTCGCGCCGGTTGCGGAGCGGCGGCAGCCTGATCGGAAATGCCGCGAGCCGGTAGTACAGGTCTGCCCGTACCGTGCCGTTCGCCACGCCGGCGGCGAGATCGCGATTGGTCGCCGAAATGACCCGCACGTCGACTCTGCGCGGGCGGGTCTCGCCGACCGGCACGATCTCCCCCTCCTGAAGGACGCGCAGCAGCTTCGCCTGCATCGCCGTCGGCACTTCGCTCACCTCGTCGAGGAAAATCGTACCGCCTGTAGCTGCCTCGAAGAGACCGCGCTGGTCCTGGAGCGCGCCCGTGAAGGAGCCCCGACGGTGCCCGAAGAGCTGGCTTTCGAGCAAGCTCTCGGCGACGGCTGCGCAATTGACCGCGATGAAGGGCTCGTCGGCGCGCGCGCTCATCCGATGGATTCCACGGGCGACGAGCTCTTTGCCGGTGCCCGTCTCCCCTTCGATCAACACGGTGATGGGCGAGGCTCCGGCGCTCGCCATTAGACCGAAGACCTCGGCCATCACCGGTCCGGTACCGATCATGTCCGCGTAGCGGTCGCGGCGGGCGATGTCGCGTCGCAGCGCGCCTACCTGGGTCCGCAACCGCTCCTCCGAGGTCTTGACCTGAGCGTAGAGGCGGGCGTTCTCGATCGCGGCCGCGATGCTACCCGCAAGCGCCTCGAGAAAGGCGAGGTCTTCGTCGGTGAAGTGCCCTCCGCCGCGCCGGTTCATGACTTGAAGCACGCCGATCGTACCGCCGCGGGAAATGAGCGGCGCCGTGAGGAGCGAGCGCGTCGTCGACCCGGTTGCGCGATCGACCTCCGGGTAGAAGCGGGGATCGGTTTGGGCGTCGTCGATCCGCAGACAGCGACCACTCTGGATTGCCGCGCCTGCAATCCCTTGGTCGGCAGGCACGCGTCGGCGGACGAGACGCGCTGCGACCTCGGGATTCTCCTGGTCGACGTAGGGGAAAAAGAGCTCGTTACGCTCGTGATCGATGAGGAGCACCGACGCCCCCTCGGCGTCGAGCACTTCGCGGGACTTGGCGATGATCAGGGGCAGGAGCTCATCGATGTCGAGCCGCGCGGTAAAGGCGCAGCCGAGCTCGTAGAGGAAGCGCAATCGGGCGGTGTTTGCGAGCACCTCTTCATTCACGACGAGACCTCTTCGCCCGGCCCCGCTGGGGCGTCGAGAGCCAAGATCTATAGTCGGAAGCCGGATTTGTAGAAGGATTCCGCTTGCAACGTCAAGCGCGCGCCGAGTCTATGATCGACATCCCCTCTGCTTCCGCCGTGCCATCGAGGGCGCACACTGCCCCGCGCACCGTGCTGCAGGAGGTGCGCGCGATCCACTTCGATTGTGTCGATGGCGCGCTCCGTCGAGTCCGCAACGCTCGACGCGGGTATTACGGGGCGCGACTGGGTCCTCGAGAACGGATCCGACGTCGCGGTCGCGGCAAGAAGACTTCCTCCTAGCGCGGCGCTACGAGCGCGGCGCTACGAGGAAGTCTCGCGCAAGACC
>VBKW01000406.1 GCA_005879405.1 Deltaproteobacteria bacterium | reverse complement strand
CGGCGCGGCCGCCGTGATAGCCGTTGGCCGCGATCCAGAGGTGAATGCCCCACGTCTCGGCGACCGAGAGCTCGGCGCCGTCGTACTCGACGGGCTCCGGCACGTGCCGCAGCGGATAGATGACGAGCAGCAGCGCCAGCACGAGCGTGGGGCCGAGCGCCCATCGTCGCGCCAGCGTCGCACACCACACGCCCGCGAGAAGCGTCATCGCGTACGGCACCCAATAGACGACGTTCTTCGTCGTGACCTCCGACGCGAGCGAGCGAATCTCCAGCGTCTCGCCCATGAACCGATACGGCGACGCGACGTCGTGGTTCACGAGACCGACGAGGACCATGATCGCGGGAAGCGCGAGCACGGCGCGCGTTCGTGGGCGTCGCCACACTGCGTACGCCGCGGCGGCGACGCCACAGACGGCGAGGAGCGCGAGAATGTAGTAGCCCGACCACTGGTCGCCGATGATCTCCGATTGTCGTGTCGCGTGCTCGTAGAGCACGTACGTCGCCACGCCGACGAGTGTCGCAAGGCGCGCGACGCGCCACCTCCGAGCACCCTCGCGCACGTCGAACCGTGCGACGAACCCGAGCAGCGCCGCGCCGACCGCGGCGACGAGCGGCAGCACGGCGTGCGGGAGCTCCATCCCGAGCCCGATCGTCACCTGCGGGCCGGCAAAGATGGATCCGCCGGCGAGCGCGAGAACCGCCGGAAAGAGCGGCCGCCCGACGTCGATCCATTCGACGACGGACGCGAGGCTCGCGACCTGCATGCCCTGCACCCCGACGAGCGGATTCACGGGAATCGACAGCCCGAGCGCGAGGCCGCCGAGCGCCGTTCTGAGCGGCGTGCGCCGGCGGCTGAAGAGGAACGCAAGGCCGATTGCGACGGTCGTGAATGCGATCGCGGTGCCGCGAATGTCGGTGTTGCGGCGCCAGACGAACGTCTGGAGCAGAAAGAGCGTCGCAAAGCCGCCGGTCAGGTGACCCCCGACCGCCCGTCCGAGCAGGTACAGCGCGAGGACCTGAAGGGCCGCGAACGGCACGATGAGCGACGTCATCGCGAGCTGCGCGTTCGTGCCGGCGACGAGCGCGACGAACGAGAAGAGCGCGTCGTGGCCGCTCATCTGCCGTGTCTGCGCCCAGAGGCCCGTGGGGTCGTTGTGGTACGGATCGTACGAGCGGAACGTCACGACGCGCTCGGGCGACGCCGCTTGCGGCAGCGTGTCCATGAACGGCGACACCGGCGACCCGAGCTGCAGCAGAAAGAGCGGCACGACTGCGAGCGCGAGCGCGCCGATGGCAATCCACGCGCCCGCCGGCCAGGGGCGGCGCTCCACGGCGCCGCCGCCACTCCGCCGGCGCAGGGTTGCGAGGAGCGCGGCGATGACGGCGATGACGATCGCGCGCAGCGCCGCCGGACTGTAGAGTCCGAACGGCCCCAGCACGAGCAGCAGCACGTAGGTGGCGCTCCACAGCAGAACTACCCCGGCCGCGACGGCCTCGCTCCGCGCCAGGTCCGGTGCGCGGCGCCGGAGCCATCCCGCAAGCGTGGCGACGATCACGCCGACCGTCGTCCATGTGCGGGCCGCCGCGGGCGCGGTGTCCGCAACCGTCGTGGCCGCACCGCGCATCGCCGCGTGGAGATCGAGGTGGTACGGATACGTACGCAACCGGTAAACGGCGAGCGAGCCGATCACGATCGCCGCCGCGACGGCCAGCACGGCGACGTCGAGGCCGCGTGCCGTCGAGCGCGAGCGCGTGATCGCTTCCGTTTGCGCGTCGACGCCCGAGGTGCGCATCGGCTCGGTCAACGGCGCATCCTCATGCGGCAGCTCGAGCGACGTGCGCGGTGCCTACCGCGGCGAACGAGCGCACGCAAAGCAGGCACACGTCGCCGAGCGTACCATGCGCGATGTGGATGATTTCGCATGTCCGAGTGACCGAATACCGTGGCCGATCGTCGCAAGCATCAATCTCCCATAGCACGATGCGGCGCCGCTCCGAATGGATCATCTGCGGCAACTGCGACACCACACATTCGCTGGCGTTCAGCCGGTGGGCCGTGTAGACAGCCGCAATGAGTAACCGCGACGCAACCGAGCGTGAAGGCGGAGCATAGAGCGCCGGCTGAATCCGGAACGGGTTTCGTGACCAACCAGTCCCGGCGGTGGCGCATGGCTGTCCCCGAAGTCCTCCGCCCGCTTCGCATCGATCACTGGCACAAGAATGGATTCGTGCTGCTCGGCGTCGTCGCCGCTCTGAAGACGACGCCCGCGCCGTGGGACGTCGAACGCGTCTGGCACATCGTCCTCAGTCTCGCTTCTGCATGCCTGATGTCGTCGGCCAACTACGGCATCAACGAGATCCTCGATGCCCCGTTCGATCGCTGTTCCTTCTCGCCGTTTTGTGCGCTGTCGCGTCGCTCGCGATCGCGGCATCGATCGGACCACTTCTCGTGCTGACCGACGCGGTATTTTTCATTAGCGGGCTTGCATACAACGTCCCGCCGGTTCGCGCGAAAGACGTACCGTTTCTCGACGTCCTCGTGGAATCCGCGAACAACCCAATTCGACTCGGGTTCGGTTGGTTCGCCATTCGGACGGGATCGCCACCGCTGTCGCTCGTCATTGCGTTTTGGGCGATTGGGGCGCTTCTGATGACGTCGAAACGATTCGCGGAATTCCGCTCAGCGGGCGGCGACGCATTCATTGTTCGCTACCGGAAGTCATTCGCCGGATATACCGACGAATCGCTACACATCGCGATGGTGCTGTACGCGTGTCTGTTTGCTTTTAGCTACGGCATTCTGATGCAGAAGTACGCTCCTCGTCTCATCCTGATGTTCCCGTTCGTCCTCGTATTTCTGGGATGGTGGTTCGCGCTCTGTTACGAGCCGCACTCGATCGTTCAAGAGCCGGAGCGTCTCATCCGGCGACCGTGGTTCGTTCTGTACTGTTGCGCCACGTTCGGTCTGCTCGTGCTGCTCGTATGAAGCTTCGCGACGTCGTCATCACGGTCGCCATCCTCGCCGCGTCGGTCCTGGCTCTCCGATTGTGGCCGATGCCGCTTCCCTACTACGACACCCTCATTCGCCTACCGTGGGAGCTCCACGGGATCTGGTCACGAACGATCCCTGCGGCGTTGCAGGCAGCGCTGTTCTGGGCCATCGGCATCGCTGCGTTCGCGAGCGTGGCGAGCCGTCTCGAGCCGCGCCTCCACAACGTTGACCGATTCTTGTGCGGTATCATTGGCCTCTGGGCTCTGGCGTACGTTGGAGGCAATCTTCTCGGACCGATCGGACTGTTTCGCGCACCCGTCATATGGGCGGTGCTCATCGGGTGTTGGTGGTGGGGACGGCGACGAGCGCGGGTCGTCTCGGCTGACAAGAGACTCTCTGCGGGGATGTGGGTCGCCGTCCTGACCGCAGCGTTGACCGTTCCCGTGTTATTCCTCGTGCAGCTTGGGTGTCCCGTTCCGAGCTACATGGACATTTTCGCCACGCCGGCCGCCGCACAACGTATCGTCACGTTCGGCCGTTACCTGCCGTTCGACAACGATCCGTACGGCTACTGGGGCCACGCGCTTCAATGCCCCGGGGTAGAGCTGCTCTATGCCCTCGTTTCCCTCGGAGGTTGGATCCAACCAGCGGTCCTTGCCGAAAGTGCGTCGACTGCTCCGTTGGGTTTGGCGTTCATCGTGGCAACCTATCGACTCGGCCGTTCGCTGGGAGGGGATCGTGCAGGCGGATTCGCCACGATGCTTCTCACGGCAACCGTGATGTTCCACGTGTTGTCGTACGGGCACGGGAGGTTCGTCGCGTTCATACCTGCCGCCGCCGGTCTCGGATTGATCCTGGCGCCTCGGCGCAACGCCGTACGTGTCGCGTTCGGCGCCGTCGCTCTGGCGATCGCGATCGCGACGCATGCGATCATTGGATCGCTCGCAGTGCTGATCGCGACCGGCATGTTGTTGCTGCAGCGTTGGGGGATCGTTGCTCTCACCGGCATCGGGATGCTCGCATTGCCGGAGGTGTTGGTCGCCCTCAACTTGGAGGTTCGGTACCCCGTCATTCCCCTGCTGCAGGGCATGGGGCTCGCTGCAATTGCGTGGAGTGCGCCGCGCCTACGCGACGTTCGCCAAGAGCCACGGTGGTTGAGGGCTATTTTATGCGTCGTTGGGGCCGTCCTGCTCGTCCGAGCTCCGGACTGGTCGGGGTTCCAAATCGCATATGCATGGTACCCGATTCTGTATGTCGGCGCGCTGCTGTCGCTGATCGTCGCGCCGTTCGTGCCTCGCAGAATGCAGGCCACTCCGATGCTCATCGGGATCGTCACCTGCTTTGCGTTGGACGTGGTCTCGCGGCGATGGTGGCGCGCGATTCCGAATTTGACGGTCGGTCTCGCGGTCGAAGATCTCCACCATAAGATCGAGTATTGGTTCCCCTACGTCCTGATTTTCCCTTCCGCGGTAGTGCTTCGCTGGCTCTCCGATGTGATCGGCGTGCGGGTCGTGGTGTACGCGCTCCTCGTGCTCCTGTCGGTGCCGATGATTTGCCGCACCAATATCTGCGACCCGAATCGCCAAGGGCACGCTTTGGTCCAGGAATGGGCGCACTCGCTCGAGTTTGCCAAACGCGGCTATTGGGGTGTGACCGGCGATCCCCGATGGGCGCAAAGTCAAACGGAGTTCCAGGTAATCGACATTCTCCTCGGCGAGGTCGAAGCCGGGCGTATCACGATGGATACGCACATCGTACATCTCGAGCCTGCCATCCTTATGTACATGGATACGGTCCTTTTTTCCGTATACACCGGCATCAACGATGATACATACGTCGAAGACTGGGTCCTCGACCGCAGCACCGCCGCGGGTCGCTTCTATCCGATAGAAGCGTTTCAGGATCGCATGGCGACCTCACCGCCTCCTTACATCGTGATCCACGCGAAGACGCTCAATGATCGCGGTCTGCGGCACGTTCCGGACATCCCGCCCGAATACGAGGAGCTGTTGAACCGAGACGGGATACGGCTACTGCGACGGCGGGCGTAATGTCGCTCCAATCTGATGATTTATGCTCCGAAATGGCGCAAAGACGTACACGAAGACAGCCGTCGACGGCGGAATCTTCGGCCCCCGCGATTGTCCTTGACGTCGGCGGCTGACGGCGGCAAACAGCTTGCATCCAGCGAATCAAGGTTCGCAAACGTCAAACTGCCGGTTTCGTCACGATAAGAGAGGCTCACCGTGAGAATGTCGGTTATGGCTATAACCCTCGCGACGCTGTTGGTCACGCTCGACGCGGATGTAGCGCTTGCCACGCCGATCGGCTGCGAGACCGCCGTCCTGAAGGGCTCCGCGAAGCTCGCCGACAAGACCCACCAGATACTCCGGAAATGCTACACGGCTGCGCTGCAAGCTCGGGGCCGCGTTTGTCCGGACTCGAACTCTGCCCTCAAGCTCGCGGCGGCAAAGCGGCGCCTCGATTCTCAGCTGTCCCACGCGTGCGGTGGGAACGACGGCCAATGCGGAACGGGCGACGATGATACGTTGTCATCGATCGGATGGGACATCGGTGAGTGTCCGAACTTCCTGAACAGCGATTGCCACGCGTCGATCGGTGATTGCGGCGCCATCTCCCAGTGCGTGTCCTGCATCGACGACGCCATCGTCTCGTTCGACGTCTCGACGTGTTTCGGATCGTTTGCGCCTGCCCCAAACGGGTCCGCGGTTCAGCGGTGCCAAATGGCGCTCTGCTACGAGTCATTCCATTTCGCTGCTGCGAAAAGTAAGGCGCTGCGAAAATGCTGGCAAAAGCGCGCGGCCGGGCTGCACGCGAAGGCGTGTCCGGATCCGGGCGATGGTAAAGCGCAGGCGGCGATCGCGAAGGCGGCGACGAAGATGCAGGCGCACATCTGCGGCGTCTGCGGTGGTAGCAACCATCAATGTGGCGGCGGTGACGACATCGCCGCGGTCGACTTGTATGGTGCTTCATTC
>VBKW01000079.1 GCA_005879405.1 Deltaproteobacteria bacterium | reverse complement strand
ATGCGGTAGATGCCGGCGCGGTCGGCGACGACGACCGCCGGATCGCCCGCGACGTGCAGGCCGGCGCCGAGGCCCGGACCTTGAACCGGCGCAGTCGGGCCCGGGCCGAGGAGCGCCGAGGTTCCCGTCTCGATGGCGAGGGCGGCGCCGGAAAACGGCTCGGCGAGCCAGCGCAACGTCCCGAGCGTCAGCATGAGGAGCGGCAGCCGGTCCGACGACGTGAGCGGCGCCGCGAGCTCGGCGCCGAGACACGCGACGCGGTGGCCTTCACGCTCGCCGGCGACGAGCAACGGGAACGCTGCGCGGCGCGCGGCGGCGAGGACGATCGGCGCGCCCCACGCCGGCACGTCGAGGGCGCTCGCGCGCGCCGTCACGACGGCGTCGAGGGCGTCGAGGCCGCGGAGCGCCGGATGCTCCGCCTCCCAATCGATGACGGCGGCGCCGTCGACGGCGCGCGACGTCGGACAGACGGCGTTTCCCGCGGGCGGCGCAACGTAGAGCACGTTCACCGCCGGTGGCAGCTCCGTCGGCACGAAGCCGTCGAAGAGCGCGGCGCGCCGGCCGGCGACGCGGTTCGGCGCGTAGCGGTCGCGCGTCACGACCTCGACCCGGCTGCCGGCGATCGCGCCCGCGACCTCGCCGAAGGCGGCGGCGAGCTCGCGCGAATCGCTCACCAGCAGGAGGTCGAGCGGCTCGCCGGGGGCGATCCAGCCGACGGCACGGTCGTCGACGGCGAGCGCATCGTCGACGACGACCGACGTCACCAGCTCGCCGCCGCGCGGCGGGTGCGCGAGCACCACGTGCTCGGTCGCGCGCGCCGCGAGCACGAGCTCGCGGCGGTCCCAGCGCTCGCCGCCGACCCACGCCTCGAACTGCGCGTGGCGGCGCGTCGCGGCGAAGTTGCGCACGACCGCGGTCACGGTGGCGTCGGTCGTCGCTTGAAACGGCGGCTGCTCGATCGCGAGCGCCGTGATCGCGACGTTGTCGTCGGTCGCGCCGAGCTGGATGTAGTGGAACGCGGCCAGCTCGTCCGCTGCGACGCCGCTCTCCTCCGGCGGCAGATCGGTGAGCACCGCGAGACGCGTCCCGGGCCGGGCGCGCGCCTCGCCGAGCGCCAGCTCGAGCGCGGGCGCGAGGCGCGTCGGGGTGTCGAGCGGCTCGAGCGCCTCCAGCCGTGCGCGGAGCTCCGCGCGGTCGCTCGTCCAGCGCTGGGCGACGTGCGGGCGCTCGGCGGCGGCGACCAGCATCGCCTCGTCGCCGCTCGCGAGCTCGTCGAGGAGCGAACGGGCGCGGCGGCGGGCGAGCTCGAAGCGCGTGCCGCCGGCCTCGCGCGCCTGCATGCTGGCGGAGACGTCGAGGACGACGACGAGCGGCGTTCCCGGCGCCGGCGCCGCCGTGTCCTCGAGATATGGGCGGACATAACCGGCGATCAGCGCCAGCAGCAGCGCGAGCTGGAGGAGAAACAGCGTGTCGGGACGAAAGCGCCGCCGCTCGAGGACGGCGGCGGGAACGTGTCGCCACAGGAACAGCGTGCCGAGCGGGACGACACG
The DNA here is from genome assembly GCA_005879405.1 of Deltaproteobacteria bacterium. Lineage (GTDB taxonomy): Bacteria > Desulfobacterota > Binatia > UTPRO1 > UTPRO1 > DP-19. Next base: position 5,470 of record VBKW01000079.1, on the reverse strand, counting down.
ACGGCGCCGATCGAGCAGATACAGGACGAGGAGCACGGCGATCGCCGCGAGCGCGAGCGCGCCGGCGGGATTGAGGACGCCCATCGCGTCAGCGCCGCCGGACGAGCCCGGCGCGGACGAGAGGCCCGGTCAAGAGCTCCGCGACGTCGCCGCCCGCGACGAGCTGCCCGTATCCCGCCTCGACGCGCGCGGCGAGCGCGGCGAGCGCGTCGCAGTGCGCGCCGAGCGCGGCGTGGTAGCGCGCGAGCGCCGGCGCCGTGAGCGCGATCGGCCGTTGCGCTCCCGACTCGACGTCGACGAGCACGCCGCGTGTGAAGACGCGCGTCGGATCGAGCTCGCCGGCGCCGATCACGTGCAGCAGGTGAGTCTCGAAGCCGCGCGAGCGGAGCGCCAGCACGCCGCGCTCGACCTCGTCCGGCTCCATCAAGAAATCCGAGATGACCAGCGCGAGGCCCGGCGTCCGGTATCGCGCGGCGTACGCGGCGAGGGCGGCGCCGAGGCCGAAGCTCCCCTGCGGCGCGACGGCCGCGAGCAACTCGGCGACGCGCGCGACGCTCGCGCGTTGGCGAAAGATCCGCGACGCCGGGCCGTCGGACGCCACAGGGCGCCGGACGGACGTCGTGCCGCCGACCTCCGCCGCGCCGTCTTCCGCGATGCCGTCCCCGCGCAAGATGGCGACGCGGAGCGCGTCGCCGGTGCTCAGTGCGACGTACGCGAGCGCCATCGCGAGCTCGCACGCGCTGCCGAGCTTGTCATCGACGACCGGAACTGCGAGCGACGCACTCGCGTCGAGCAGCACGTGGACGACGACCTCGCGCTCGGCGGTGAAGCGGCGGACGAGGAGCGCGTCGAGACGCCCGAGCGCGTTCCAGTCGAGGTGGCGGAGGTCGTCGCCGGGCGCGTAGGCGCCGTGGGCCTCGATCTCGATGCCCGACGGCTGCGGTCGCCCCGGCACGCGTCGGTCGCCGTGGCGCTCGCCCATGCCGCGGCGCACGCGCAGCGCCAGGCCGTCGTAGCGCGCGAGGCGTCCGGGATCGAGAAGTCGCGCAGCGAGCGCGCCGGCGGCCGGCGCGTCGGTGCCGCCGCCGAGAACCCTGGTCGCGAGCGCGGCGGCACGCGCGGCGACGTGCCGCGCGCGCTCCGACGGCGCCGTCGGCCAGAGTCTCATGGACGCAGACGCCGGGCCGCCGCGAGCACGCCCTCGATGACGTGCGCCGTGTCGATCCCCGCGGCCTCGGCTGCGAAGTTGAGGACGATGCGATGGCGGAGCGCGGCGAGCGCGATGCGATCGACGTCGGCATGGGTCACGTGCGGGCGGCCGTCGAGTAGCGCCATGACTTTCGCGCCGAGGAGTAGCGCCTGGCCGGCGGCGCTCGCGCCGGCGGTGCGCCCGGCGCGGGCAACAGCGCCTGCACTCGTCCGATCGCCGCCGCGCATCGCCGGCGGCACGGTGAGACGCACCAGGGTCGCGACGTAGCGCTCGACGTCGGGAGCGACGAGGACGTGGCGGACGAGGCGTTTCAGCTCCTCGACGCGCGCGGGCGCGTGTTCGCGCTCGAGCACCGCGCTCACCGTCGCCGTCTCGGCGCTCGTCGTCGTGCCGACGATGCGCTCGAGCTCTGCCTGCGACGGGTAGTCGAGCAACACCTTGAAGAGGAAGCGGTCGAGCTGCGCCTCCGGGAGCTGATACGTGCCCTCCATCTCGATGGGGTTGAGCGTCGCGAGCACGAAGAAAGGCGGCGCCAGCGGATAGCTCGTCCCGGCGACGGTCACTTGCTGCTCGGCCATCGCCTCGAGCAGCGCCGACTGCGTCTTCGGCGTCGCGCGGTTCACCTCGTCGGCGAGCAAGAGATGCGCGAAGACGGGCCCGGCGACGAACACGAACTCGCGCCGGCCGTCCGCGCCCTCGTTGATCACGCGCGTGCCGGTGATGTCGGCCGGCATGAGGTCGACGGTGAACTGGATGCGGTTGAAGCTCAGGTTCAGGGCTTCGGCGAGCGAGCGCACGATCAAGGTCTTGCCGGTGCCCGGCACGCCCTCGATCAGCACGTGGCCGCCGGCAAAGAACGCGGTGAGGATCGTCTCGATGACGCGGTCGTGGCCGATCACGACCTTCGCGATCTCGCGGCGGACCGCGGTGAACGTCGCCTGGAACTCGGCGATCGCGGCGCTGGCGACGCTCGGGGTCACCGCATGTCCGCCGCCGAATCGCGGTGCGCGAACACCTCGCGTACGATCGGCTCGTACGCCGCCGGCACCGGCATGCGGCGAATCGTCTGCTCGCCGTGCGTGCCGCGTCCGAGCTGCGGCTGCGCGTCGTGGTCGGCGGCGGGTGCCTCGCCGCTCGGCCGGCGCGGACCGCCGCGACCGGCGCGGACCGGGGCGTTGATCGCGAGCTCGAACGTGCCGCCGCCGTGTGGATCGACGTTCGTCGCCGGGCCGAAGAGATTCGGATCGGTCTCGTTGCCGGCGCCCGGCGCGGGCTCGCCGGTTCCCGCGCGCGGCGCCGTCAGCGACTCGTCGTCGCCCATGCCGCGCGCCGCGGCGTCGGTGTCGGTCGCTTCGGCCGCGTGACCGTTGGCCGTCGGATCGCCGCCGGGCTTTCGTCCGAGGCGGCGCCCGCCCGGGCGTGTCGACGACAGTCCGGCCGTCTCCCAACGGTCGCCGTCCTCTTCACCGCGCTCCTCGCTCGCGTCGCTGCCGCCGCGCTCGCGGCCGCTCGCCGCGCTGCGTGCGTTCATCGCGCGCTCGGCGCGCGCCATTTCATCGCGCATACGCTCCCACTCGCGTCCCCAGAGGTCGCGACGAATCCGATCCTGGAGCGCGCTCGACAGCTGCGCGAGCCGCGAGTCGTCGGTGTCGTCGCCGCCGCCCGTCGCCGCGCCGGCTTCGCGCCCGCGGTGACGGCTCGCGTCGCGGCGGGCGGGCGCGACGACGATGCGGCTCGGTGTCGTGTCCGTTTGCTCGTCGCTCTCGACGCCGTCGACGGGCTCGTCGCTGTAGACGATCTCGGGAAAGGGCGGCCGCAGGCGCGGCGCGATCAGCACGGCGAGCGCGAGCGCCGCCGTCGCGGCAAGCGCGGCGGCGAGCGCCACGCGCGGGACGCGGCGCCGCACGAGGGCGTCCGGCCGCCACGTCGGCAGCCGCGCGACGTTCTCCGCGACGAGCAGCGGCAGGAACGCCGGCTCGCCGCCGCCCTCGCCGCCGCGGCGCGCGCCGGCGTCACGTGCGCGGACGGCGACCAATGTCGCCAGGCGGCCACGCAAGCGCGCGTGCGCGTCGACCCACCCCGGCACGGTGTCCGACGACATCCATCGCTGCCGGAGCTCGCGGCCGAGGAGCACGGCGGTCGCCGCGACGGCGCCGCCGAGGCTCCAGCTCGCCGCCGCGAAGAGTCGCTCGCTCGCCACCAGCGCGAGTAGCACGAGCGCTGCCGCGCTCGTCGCCGCGGTCGCGATCAGGAAATAGACGCCACGTTGCAGCTCGAGCAAGTTGCGCCGGCGTCGGACGAGGCGCATCTGACGCTCGATGGGGTCGACGGCGGGCATGACGACGTCGCGCAATGCTCGACGATAGTGAAGCGCGTGGGCAGGGTCAATTGCGAAGTCGCGCGGCCTCGGCGCCCCCTGCGACCGTCCGCCTGGAGGTGCGCGTGGCCGTCAGCGCGACGTCGTCACGCCCCGTCGCGCGCAGTACGCGACCACCGGGCAGCGCGTGCAGTGCGGTGAGATCGGCCGACAGAGGTGCTGCCCGAAGGCGACGAGCAGATCGTTGATCTCGAGCCAGTGCTGGGCCGGCAGCTTCCGCCGGAGCGCCTACTCGGTCTCGTCGGGGGTGCGGGTGCGGACGTAGCCGAGGCGGTTCGTGATGCGGTGCACGTGGGTGTCGACGCAGATCCCGGGCGCCCGGAAGCCGAGCGTCAGGACGAGGTTGGCGGTCTTGCGGCCGACGCCCTGTAGCGTGAGCAGCGCATCGAGATCGCGCGGCACCATCCCCCCGAAGCGATCGAGGAGATCGCGGCACGCGGAGCGGATCGCGCGCGCCTTCGTGCGGTAGAAGCCGACCGGATAGATGAGACGCGCGATCGTCGCCGCGCGCAGCCGCAGCATCGTCTGCGGCGTCGTCGCGCGCGCGAAGAGACGCCGCGATGCCTCTGCGGTCGTCTCGTCCTTGGTGCGGAGGCTCAGGATCGTGGAGATCAGTACGCGGAAGGGATCGCCCGTCTGCTCGGCGATCAGCGTCACCACCGGCACGTTCCACGTCGGCGCCTCGCGGCGGAGGACGTCGAGGACGGGCGTGATCTCGTTGCGGCCGAGGGCGCCACGCCGCCGCGGTGTCGCATCGCCGCCGGCACGCTTGCGCCGTGTTCGGTCGCGGCAGACACCGCGTTCCGGTGCGGCGCCGGGTGGGGCGGGAAGCGACGCGCGCATGGACGCTGTTATCACGAGACGACGCATCGGAGGGAAGCCTCGATGAGTGGTCGTCCCGTGAGTGCGAGCCGGCCGCGTGCGGCGCGTTGCGTGGGCGCCGTGCGTCGTTTAATCGACTGCGATGCCCGCCGCGACGCCGCGCTTCTCGCGCGACTTCTACCTGGTGACGATCGCGAACTTCGTCTTCTTCCTCAATTTCGCCTCGTTCTTCCTGCTGCCCTTGCACCTGAAGAGCCTCGGCGTCAGCGAGCGAACGATCGGCTTCGTCATGGGCACGGGCGGTTTCGCCGGCCTCTGCGTGATGCCGTTTCTCGGCGCGCTCCTCGACCGCGTCAGCCGACGCGGCTTCGTGACCGCGGGCGCGTTGGCGATGGCGCTTGCATCGTACGCGTATCTGCTGCTCCACGGCGCCGGCGGGTTCATCTACGTCCTGCGCGTCGTGCAAGGCGTGAGCTTCACGTGCGCGTTCGTCACCGCCTCGACGCTCGCCGTCGAGCTCGCGCCGGCGAGCCGGCGCGGCGAGGCCCTCGGCATCTTCGGGATCTCGACACTCACGACGCACGCGATCGCGCCGGCGCTCGGCGAGGTCATCGCGCGGCGCTGGGGGTTCCCCGTCCTCTTCACCGTGGCCGGCACTGCGCATCCGTGTCCCGGCCGCCGCGCCCGCGACGACCGCGGGAACCGGGCGCCGCTCTCTGCCGCACAGCGCGACGCTCTGGCTCGGCGCTGCGACGATGATCGCGTGCGGTGTCGGCTTCGGCGCGGTGCTGACCTTCGTGCCGACGTTCGTGCACTCGATCGGCCTCGAGCGCGTCGCACCGTTCTTCGTGTCGTATACCGTCGCGGCGGTCGGGGTGCGGATCGTGCTCGGCGGTCTCTCGGATCGCGTCGGCCGCCACCGCGTCCTCCTGCCGTCGATCGCGCTCCTCGCCGGGGCGGTGCTGGCGCTCGGCTGGGTGCGCTCGATGGCGGCGCTGGTGACGGTCGGACTCCTCTTCGGCGCCGGGCAGGGCATGGTGTACCCGACGGCGAACGCGCTG
>VBKW01000405.1 GCA_005879405.1 Deltaproteobacteria bacterium | reverse complement strand
GCCCGGGACGACGCCGTTCAGCAGCCGCAGCAGTGACGGCACTCGCCAATGCACGAGGGGCACCGGAACCTCATCGAGGACCGCCCACAGCACGAGCAACGCACCGACGAGTAGCGGAATTCGTGGGTCATAATCGCCCGTGTGTCGCGCACGACGCAGACCATCGGCGATGCCGACGACCGCGAGCACCGTCATGACGGTCCCGGGATAGAGCCCTCCGCCGAGGACGAGATCGCGCGCGGTGTACAGTTGACCGGCACGACCCGCGAGCAGAGTGTCCCACGTCGCGCGGGTCCGCAGGTACGGCACGAACACGAACCACGACACGGCGAAGACGATCGCGCCCACCACGAGCAGCTTGGACGCGAGCGGCGCGATCGCGCGGCGCTCGTGGACGAGGAGCGCGACCATGTAGGTGCCGCCGATGAGGGCGAACGCCATGATCGGATAGAAGCTATCGAGTAGCTGCAGGCTCGTGAACACCGCCAATCCAAGCGCGTCACCCCATCGACGACGCGTGAAGAGCCGGTACGCGAAGAGCAGCGCGAGCGGCGTCCAATGATTGCCCATCCAATATGGCTCCGCCGCGTTCCCCAATCGCGCCGGATGGATGGCGAAGAGCAGACCGGCGACGAGAGCGGCAGGTGCGCTCCCGGTGAAGCCTAGGACGAATGCATACATCGTCAGGCCGGCAATCACCGGCAATAGCAGGAGGACGACGTTGTACGTCAGGATCGGCTCGTGGAAGACGAGGTCGGGCACTACGCCGACGAGCCCTTCGCCGATCATGTGCTCGCCGAGCGTCGTGGCGCGCGGCAGCGGCCAGCAGTGGCGCCCTTCCATGAGCCGCCATGGCTCGCGCACCAACATGCGCGCATCGTGCGTCACCTTGGCAACCGAGAAGTACTGGTCGCCTTGCACCAGCGCGTCCCAGTAGCCTGACAGACCGCCGATGTGTGGCAGGAGGGTCGCGGGGGCTGGTAGGATCACTCGCAACGCCCAGAGCGTGCAGCCGAGATATAGTAGCAGCGCCGTCCACTTCCAGCGTGCGCTCGAGCTCGACGGACGCATCGGGAACAAGAGATGCAACGAAGCGGAGGGCGGCACAAGGCGTCGGTCGCCATCGCTGCCGTGGTGATCGGCGCCATTGCGATCGCGCTGCGCTGCTGGCGGCTCTCGTGGGGACTGTCCGGCCGCCTCGGGCACCTCGGGTTCCCGGACGAAGGCATCATGTGGGGCCCCTATGTCCGCGGCTTCATCCCGCTCTCCTGGTCGTCGTTCGATCAGCTGAACCTGAATTACCCGACGTTCTACGGGTACGTCGTCGGGCTGACAGCGGCGTTGGCGCACCATCTGGGCATGCTCACCACACTCGCACCCGCGAACGCGTACCGGTTCTTCGTCGTCGACCCGGGCGCATTCGTCGTCGCCCGTGCCGTATCGGCGGCTAGCGGCACTCTCACCGTCGCGCTCGTCGGCGTTGTCGCGAGCCGCATGTACTCGCTGCGCGTCGGCATCGCGGCCGCGGCAATAATGGCGGTGGCCCCATTCGACGTCGTGTATTCCCACCTCGCGTCACCCGACGTCCTGCTCGCGACGTGCACGGCGACGACGATGGTGCTGGCATATGTCTCGGCCGTCGGTTCGAGCGTGTGGGTCGTGTTCGCGGCCGGACTCGCCGCCGGCGTCGCCACTGGCACGAAATACACCGGCCTGGCGATGGTGGCTCCGATCGCGTGGGCCGTCGGCGAGAACGCGGTCCGCCGCCGCTCGTTACGTCACGGTGCGATCCTCGCGAGCCTCGGACTCGGCGGTCTCGCGGTCGGCATCGTGCTCTCGTGCCCGCCGTGCGTCATCCACTCGGACCGCCTGATGGAGGCGCTGCGGAACCATCTTACGATGAATCGTATCCTATATACGAATCTCCACAATAATTTTATAGCGCAGACGTTGCGATGGTACGGGCGCCCCTACGTGTATGAGCTCGTCGCGTCGTTGCCGTTCGCCCTCGGCTGGCCGCTGTACGTCCTGGGGCTGCTCGGCGTCGCCGTCGCAGTTTGGCGCCATGAGCTCGCGGATCGCGTCGTCCTCGCGACGATCGTGCCCTATTTTCTCGCGATCAGTGCGTCGATGGTCGTCTATCCACGGTATCTCCTGCCCCTCCTTCCGGGACTCGTGGTCCTCGCCGCTCGAGGGCTGA
>VBKW01000403.1 GCA_005879405.1 Deltaproteobacteria bacterium | reverse complement strand
ACGCCGCCGCCTGTGCGTCTCGTCTACGTCGACGGCGGCTCGCCGCCCGCAGTCGCGCGCGACCTCCGCGCCGCCGCGGCGGCGCACGGCTTCGAGCTCCTGCGCACCGACGAGTACCTGACGCCGAATCGGGCCCGCAATCTCGGCGCCGCGCGCGCCGAGACGCCGTACGTCGTCTTCGTCGACAACGACGTCCTGGTCACGGCCGGCTGGCTCGACGCGCTCGTCGACTGCGCCGACGCGACCAGCGCCGCGATCGTCGGGCCGCTCTGCCTCGAAGGCGCGCTCGCCGACGAGAAGATTCACATCGCGGGCGGCACGCTGTCGTTCGTGGAGGAGCACGGGGCGCGCGTCCTGCGCGAGCGCCATCGCCACGCGGGACGGCGCCTCTCGTCGCTGGCGGGAACGCTCGAGCGCGAGGCGTGCGACGTCGTCGAGTTCCACACGATGCTGGTGCGCCGCGACGTACTCCTGCGCGTTGGGCCGCTCGACGAGCGGCTCACGACGCGCGAGCACGTCGATCTCTGCCTCGCCGTGCGCGACGCGGGCGAGAGCATCTGGTTCGAGCCCGCGGCGGTGATGACCTACATGGCGCCGCCACCCTTCGCGTGGTCGGACGTCCTCTACTATCGCCGCCGCTGGAAGCGCCGCGTCGCGCTCGCGAGCCTGCATCGCTTCGCGGCGAAGTGGGGCGTCGCCGTCGAGCGCCGCCACCGCGTCTTCCTCGCCCGCCACCGCCGCCGGCTCGTCGCCTCGCTGCTGCCGCCGTCGCTCCGTCCTTGGCTGCGCGTACGCTGAACGACGCGCGAGGTCGCCGACGCCCAGGCGCGGCCTCGCGGCGCGTCAGCCGGCGACGGCGACGCCGTTCTTACCGCCGAACTTGATCCGATACATCGCGGTGTCGGCGGCGCGAAAGAGATCATCGGCGGTGCTCGCGTGCTGCGGGTACGTCGCGACCCCGAGGCTCGCCGTGACGGTCGTGATGTCGACGTCGGAGCCGTCGGGATGGGCGCATGCGGCGACGGCGTCGCGGATCGACGTTGCCACCGCGGCGGCGGGCGCCGTCGGCGTCGCGGGCAAGACGACCACGAACTCGTCGCCGCCGAAGCGCGCCGCCATGTCGCCGGGACGGAGGCGCTCCGCGATCAACCGGCCGACCGTCGCGATCGTGCGGCTGCCGATGAGATGCCCGTGGGTGTCGACGACGCCCTTCAGGCCGTCGAGGTCGAGGACCAAGAGCGACACTTCGCCGCCGCGCGCGAGGATCGCCGGCAGCTCGCGGTTCAAGCGTCGCGTGTTGCCGAGACCGGTCAAGTCGTCGGTGAGCGATGCGCGCTCCACCTGATGGTAGAGCTGCGCCTGCATGATCGCACCCGCCGCTTGCATCGCGAGCGTCTCGACGAGTCGCACCTCGTCCGCCGTGAAGCGCGCCCCGCCGTGCTTGTTGATCACCTGCAACACGCCGAGGAGCGCATCGCGGTGTACGAGCGGCACGCAGATCATCGTCCGCGGGACGAGGCCGGTCTTGCGCGCGATCGTCGGGTCGTGCCGGGGATCGGCCGCCGCGTCGTCGAGACAGAGCGACGCCCGATTGCGCGCCACCCAGCCGGCGATGCCGCGGTCGAGTGGCTGCCGGACGCCGTCGACGACGCCCGGGTGGAGCACGTGCGACGAGGTGAACACGAGGTCGCGGCCTGCCTCGTCGCGCAGCACGAGCGCGCGCGTGCGGCTCGGCACCGCGACCTCGACGCGCGCGAACGCGTCCGCGAGCGCCGTCGCATCCTGCGCAATCGCCGCCGCGTCGCGCGCGAGCGCCGGCGCGAGCGCCGCGGCGACCGCCTCGAGGCGCGCGCGATCGTCGTCGTCGAAGGGCCGCCCGTCGGGACGCTCGCGCACCTCGAGGAGCCCGATCTCCGCGTCGCCGTGCCGCAGGCCGACGGCGAGCCGTCGCGCGTCCGGAGCCGCTGCGACGGCCCCGCTCGCCGCGACCGCGCTGACGAGGGTTTCCTCCGACAGCATTTCGCTCGCCACGAAGACCAGCTCGTCGCGCTCCGGATCGTGCAGCATGAGCGAGAACGCCTCGGCGGTCGTAACCGCGGCGATCGTCGCGAGGACGTTGCGCACCAGCTCGGCGAGATCGAGCGTCGACGTGATCGTGCGCAGGCTCTCGTACAGCGTCTCGAGCTCGCGGAGGCGCCGCGCGACATCGTCGGACAGCGGGCCCATCGCGTCCGTCTACACCAAACCCACGGTCCTGGGTCAATTTGCGTCGCCATACTTCGTTGCTCGGTCGCTCCGCTGCTCGGCGTAGCGCTGCTACGCCTGCGCTGCTCACTTCCCTCGCGCCTCGTCTGGCTCGCAACTTGACCCAGCCCCATCCGCGGGAAGGTGACCCAGGACCCGCCCGCGTACCGCGTTGACAGGCGTCTCTCCGGCGACGTAGCTGGGCGCGTGGACGCGCGCGTCGATCCTGCAGCAGTGGCACGCGACGTTGACGAGATCGAGCGCCGCGGCTTCGTCATTCTCGAAGGCTTCTTCGACGCCGAGGACCTCGCGGCGATGCGCGCCGCGCTGCGGCCGCACTTGCGGGCAGAGCACCTCGGCCGCAACGACTTCGAAGGGCATCTGACCGAGCGCGTCTACTCGCTCGTCGCGCGCGCCCCGATCTTCGCCGATCTCGTCGAGCATCCGCGGATTCTCGCGCTCTGCGACGCGTTCCTCGCGCCGAACTACCTCCTCACCGCCTCGCAGGCGATCAACATCCATCCCGGCGAGACCCCACAGACCTTGCACACCGACGACGGGTTCTATCCGCTACCGCGCCCGCGGAAGGCCGTCAGCCTGAGCACGATCTACGCCGTCGATCCGTTCACGACCGAGAACGGCGCCACCCAGGTCGTGCCGGGAAGCCACCGCTGGCCTGACGGCACCGTGACCGATCTCCTTGCGCGCGTCGATTTCGGGACCGTCCCGCGCGATGCGCGGCAGCCGCACCCGCCGCAGGCGCTGCCGCCGGACGTCGCGGCGCAGCTCTTCGACGTCGTGATGGACGCCGGCTCCGTGATCGTGTTCCTCGGCACACTCGTCCATCGCGGCGGCGCGAATCGCAGCGGCGCCGCACGGCTCGCGCTCTCGAACCAATACTGCGAGCCGTGGGCGCGACAGCAGGAGAACTACACGCTGTCGATTCCGAAGGAGACGGCGCGCACGCTCTCGCCACGCGTGCAAGCGCTCCTCGGATACAGCGTCCATCCGCCGTTCATGGGCCACGCGCTCGGCCTGCACCCGCGGCGCATGCTCGACTGAATCACGGAAAACTCGCGCCGTCGGGCAAATCACGCTATGGTGCCGCTCATGCTGAAATCCACTCCTGCGCGCCGCCGCGCGACCGCTGCCGAGGCCGCGACGAAGCACCCGCTCGCCGGCACGACGATGAACGGCGCCGACATGATCGTCCAAGTGCTCGCGGACGAGGGCGTCGATACTATCTTCGGCTACAGCGGTGGCGCCATTCTGCCGACGTACGACGCGGTCTTTCGGTACAACGAGGGTCGTGCCGCGGACGAGCAGATCCGCCTCATCGTCCCGGCGACCGAGCAAGGCGCGGGATTCATGGCGGCGGGGTACGCGCGCTCGAGCGGACGCGTCGGCGTGTCGCTCGTCACCTCGGGTCCGGGCGCGACGAACTCGGTCACGCCGGTGCGCGACTGTCAGGCCGACTCGGTGCCGATCGTCCTCATCTGCGGCCAGGTGCCGCGCGCCGCGATGGGTACCGACGCGTTCCAGGAGGCGCCGGTCTTCAACATCATGGCGCCGTGCGCGAAGCACGTGTTCCTCGTGACCGACGAGCGCAAGCTCGAGGAGACGATGCGGCGCGCGTTCGACATCGCGCGCAGCGGCCGGCCGGGGCCAGTCGTCGTCGACATCCCGCGCGACGTGCAGCTCGCGAAGGAGACGTTGCGCGGCGGCGGCCTGCTGCCGCTCCGCGGCTACCAAGAACGCCTCGAGGCACTCGAGGAGGCGACGATCTCGCCGCACGACGCCGAGGCGTTCTTCAAGCTCCTCGCCGCGGCGGAACGCCCGCTGATTTACGCCGGCGGCGGCGTCATCAACGGCAACGGCGCCGCCGAGCTGCGCGCGTTCGCGGAGCGCTTCGGGATCCCGGTCGTGACGACGCTCATGGGCATCGGCGCCGTCGACACCACGACCGAGCTCTCGCTGCACATGCTCGGCATGCACGGCACCGCCTACGCGAACTACGCGGTCGAGGACTGCGACTTCCTCTTCGCCGTCGGCTCGCGCTTCGACGATCGCGTCGCCGGCAAGGTAAAGGAGTTCGCGCCGAACGCGACGGTCGCCCACCTCGACGTCGACGCCTCCGAGATCGGCAAGGTGAAGCAGGTCGATTGGGCGCACGTCGCCGACGTGAAGCGCGGCCTGACGCAGCTCGCGAAGGCAGGCGCGGGATTCAAGAAGAGCTTCGCGCCGTGGCGTGCGCACGTGCAGCGCTTGAAGGCGCAGCACCCGCTCGATTACAACCGCGCGTCGAATCAAATCCAGGTCGAGTACGTCCTGAAGACCCTGAACGAGATCACGCGCGGCGAGGCGATCGTTACCACCGGCGTCGGCCAGCATCAGATGTGGGCGGCGCAGTACCTCGACTTCGTCCACCCGCGCACGTTCCTCACCTCGGGCAGCATGGGCACGATGGGCTTCGGACTGCCCGCGGCGATCGGGGCGCAGGTCGCCAATCCCGGCAAGCTCGTCATCGACGTCGACGGCGACGGCTCGATCCGCATGAACCTCGGCGAGCTCGAGACGCTCACCACGTACGACATCCCGGTCAAGGTTCTACTGCTGAACAACCTCGGCGACGGCATGGTGCGCCAGTGGCAGGACCTCTTCTATTCGAACCGCTACTCGGGAACCGACAAAGCGCTCCACAAAAAAGACTTCGTAAAAGCCGTCGAGGCCGACGGCTTCGGTTTCGCCCGCCGCGTCAGCGATCCCGCGCAGGTGCACGCCCAGCTCGAGGAGTTCGTGCGCTTCTCTGGCCCGGCGTTCCTCGAGGTCATGGTCGACCAGACCGCGCACGTCTACCCGATGGTCGCGCCCGGCATGGGCTACAAGGACATGCTCACCGGGAAGTTCATCACCGCGCGGGAGAAGAAAGCGCCCGAGGGCGGCGGGAAGGATCCGACGGGGTACTTCTGATTGCGCCGCGGGGGCGCGGGAGACGTCGTCTGCACCCGACGTGCGCAAGAGGGTAAGTTTGCGCACCACGGGTGCAGACGATGTCTCCCGCGCCCCCGCTCCGTCTCAGCAGTCCCGCCGCGGATCATTGCCGCCGTCGCCGGCGGCGTTCTCCACCGCGGCACCGGCTGAGCTTCCTGGTCGCGCCGACGCACATCCACCGGCCGCGTCGCACGTCACACGCGATCGTGCGCGAGGCCGGGGGCGGCGGGGTGTCGCCTGCACCCGTGGTGCGCAAACTTACCCTCTTGCGCACGTCGGGTGCGGGCGACACCCCGCCGCCCCCGCCCTCGTCACGACCTTTGACCTCTGCTCTGCAGCTCCGTCGCAAGGCGCCCCGCGATGAGCTCCGCCATCCACGTAACCGACGCGCGGATCTGCGCGACGTGATCCCGCGCCTCGGGTGTGAGTGACTCGCCGAGCTCGTCCTCGAGGAGGTTCAGCCAGATGCGCATCGCGGCGAGCGGCTGGCGGAGCTCGTGCGACACGAATGCGAGGACATCCGTGGCGGCAGCGTTGTCGAGCGACGCGACCTCTGCCGGCGCGGCGCCGACCGACGGCTCGGCATTCGTGCGCGCAGCGGGCGGAGCGTCGCGACGAGCATCCGCGGCAAGACCGGGGGCGACGTCGTGCCGCGCAGCGTCGGCCCGCACGTCAGGCGCGCCACCGCCAGCGGACACGCCCGCGCGTTCCGCTGCGCCTTCGACGCCGCCGGACGCTGCGCCCGCGACGAGCGCCGCGACGACGTCGATGAGCTCGACGGGATCGACGGGCTTCACGACGTGGCGCTGGAAGCCCGCTTCGATGCCGCGGACGCGGTCCTCGGCGCGGGCGTAGCCGCTGAGCGCCACGGCCGGCACCGCGCCGCCCTCGGCGGCGGGGAGCGCGCGGACGCGGCGCAGCAGCGCGAAACCGTCCTCGCCGGGGAGGCCGAGGTCGGAGACGAGCACGTCCGGACGCCAGTCGCGCAGCGTGTCCATCGCCGCCGCCGCGGAGGCGGCGATCCGCACTTCCGTACCAGTGCGCGCGAGCACGGCGGCGAGCGCCTGGCGGGTATCGTCGTCGTCGTCGACGACGAGGACACGCCGGCCGCGCAAGCGCTCGCGCGCGAGCGCCCGGCCGCCGGCGCCGCTCGTCGCGGCCGGCGCCGGTGCGGCCGCGCGGCCCGGCAAGCGCACCGTGAACGCCGCACCGCAGTTCTCACCTGCGCTCTCGGCGCTCACCTGACCGCCGTGCAGTTCGACGAGATAGCGGACGATGGCGAGGCCGAGACCGAGCCCGCCGTGCACGCGCGTCGACGCGCCGTCCGCCTGACGAAAGTGGTCGAAGACGTGCGGCAGGAACTCCGTCGTGATGCCTTTCCCATCGTCGCGCACCGTGAGCTCGACGTCGCCGTCGCAGTCGGCGAGGCGCACCTCCACCCGCCCGCCGCGCGGGGTGAACTTCACCGCATTGGACAGCAAGTTCCACACGACCTGTTGCAACCGTGCCGCGTCGCCGTTCACGACGGCCGTCGAGCCGTCGCGCACGACCGCGAGCGCGACGCCCTTCGCGTCGGCGGCGGGGCGCACCGACTCGAGCGCGCGGTCGACGATTTCGCCGAGCGCGACCGCGTCGACGTCGAGACGGAGCTTCCCGGTGACGATGCGCGAGACGTCGAGCAGGTCCTCGACGAGCTGCGTCTGCGCGCGGGCGTTCGACTCGATCGCGCGGAGCGCGCGCGCGGTCGTCGGCTCGTCGAGGGATCGCACCTGCAGCATGCGCGTCCAGAGAAGAATCGGCGTCAGCGGCGCGCGCAGCTCGTGTGAGATCGTCGCGAGGAACTCGTCCTTCGCGCGACTCGCGGCTTCGGCGTCGTCGCGCGCCGCGTGCTCGCGTTGCAGCGACTCGCGGAGATCCTGCTCGCTGGCGCGCAGCCGCTCCTCGGCGCGCCGGCGCTCGAGGAAGAGTCCGATCTGGCTGCCGAGCGTCATGAACGTCGCTCGCAGCGACTCGTCCGGCACTCGCACGGCTTGCGTGAAGAACTCGGCGACGGCGAGCACCGTGCCGCCCGCCGCGACCGGAAACGCGAACGCGCCGTGCAGGTTCTCCTCGGCGGCGACGGCGGCGCGTGGAAAATTCGCGTCCTCGACGACGTCGGCGACCCACGCCGGCGCACCGCGCTCCCAGACGCGCCCCGGCAAGCCGACGCCGCGGGCGAACGTCCGCTCGCGGCTCGCCCGCTCGAACCGCGGCAGCGCCTCGTCGGGAGCATGCCAGACGCCCACCAGACGCAGCGCGTCCGCCTCCGTGTCGACAGCCCAGAACGCGCCCCTTTCCCACCCGAGATGCACACAGACCGCCTCCAGGATCCGCGGCATCGCGCTCTCGAACGTCGCCGCCTCGGCGAGGACGCTGGTGACCGCATGTTGCGCGAGTAGTAGGCGCTCCGCCGCCGGTCGTGATCGGCGCGGGTCGTCGTCACGCGACGGCGCGGGTCGGCCGGCGGCACGGACGTACGCGACGCCGATCGCGAGCAACGTCGCGCCGACCAGCACAGCGCCGAGACGTAGGAGCGGACGCGGTCCGAGGAGCGCAGCCCGCACGAGGCATACGCCAGCGACGACGACGAGGACGTAGCCGAGCGCGCGTGAGCCGCGTTCCACGCTCACGAGTGGCGCCGCCGAACCGATGACGTTCGCACGCGATCACCGTGTCT
>VBKW01000404.1 GCA_005879405.1 Deltaproteobacteria bacterium | reverse complement strand
CTCTATCTCTTCGGCTACGGTGACGGTGCCCGTCAGGCGCGCGCCGACGACATCTGCACCGCGCTCCAGCTGACGAACTTCTGGCAGGATCTCGCGGTCGATCAGGAGAAGGGGCGCGTCTACCTGCCGCGTGAAGAGATGGCGCGCTTCGGCTACGGCGCCGACGATCTGCGACGACACGCCGTGACGCCGGCGTTCCGCGATCTCATGGCGTTCGAGTGCGGCCGCACGCGCGAGCTCTTCCAGCGCGGCCTACCGCTCGCGACGATGCTCGAGCGCGGCCCGGGCCGCGAGGTGCGTCTCTTCGCCGGCGGCGGGCTCGCGATTCTCGATCGGCTGGAGCAGGTCGAGTACGACGTGTTCAGCGCCCGGCCGACGCTGTCGCGCTGGGCGAAGATCGCGCTCGTCGCGCGCACGTTTCTCGGAGGCGGTCGATGACGAGCGTTGCCAGCCCGATCGGCGACTATCGTCGACGCGACGATGTGGACGCGGCGGCCGTCGTCACGCCGCCGGCGTCGCCGCCGACGCTCGACGCCGCGTACGCCGAGTGCGAGCGCATCACGCGCGCCAGCTCGAGCAGCTTCACGCTGGCGTTTCACCTCCTGCCGCCCGATCGCCGTCGTGCACTCGCCGCGCTCTACGCGTATTGCCGGATCGTCGACGACGCCGCCGACGAGAGTCGCGAGCCGCGCGCCGCGCTCACGGCGTGGCGCGCCGAGCTCGAGCGGCTGCGCGACGGCGCGCCGACGCACCCGGTTGCCGTCGCCCTCGCCGACGCCGTCCGCCGCTTCGCGGTGCCGACGCAGCACCTCGCCGAGATCCTGACCGGCGTCGAGATGGATCTGACGCCGCGCACGTACGAGACCTTCGGCGAGCTCCGCGACTACTGCTACCACGTCGCGGTCGCCGTCGGCCTGGCAGCGCTGCCGATCTTCGGCTGCCGCGACCTGCGAAGCCGCGCCTACGCCGAGGCGCTCGGCCTCGCGCTGCAGCTGACGAACATCGTGCGCGACGTCGCCGAAGACGCCGAGCGTGGGCGCATCTATCTCCCGCGCGAGGACTTGCGCCGCTTCGGCTATCGCGAACGCGATCTCGTCACGCACACGCGCAACGCCGCCTGGCGCGCGCTGGTCGCGTTCGAGGTCGAGCGGATGCGTGGCTTCTATCGCGCGGCGCGCGCGAGCATCGCCCCGCGCGACCGCCGCGCGCTCGTCGCCGCCGAGGGTATGCGGCTCGTGTATCAACGTCTGCTCGCGCGCATCGCCCGCGACCCGGACGCGATCTTCGGCCCGCGCGTCGGCGTGCCGCTCGTCGAGAAGGCGCTCTGCGCCCTGGCGGCGTGGCTGCGCGGGCGAAGGACGGCACGATGAGCGACGTCATCGTCATCGGCGGCGGCTTCGCCGGTCTGGCGGCGGGCGTCGCGCTCGCGGCCGACGGAGTGCGCGTCACGGTGCTCGAGAAGCGTCCCGTGCTCGGCGGCCGCGCCTACTCCTACACCGACGCCGCAACGGGCGAGACGATCGACAACGGCCAGCACGCGATGATGGGTTGCTACCACAACATGTTCCGCTTCCTCGACCGGATCGGCGCGACCGACAAGCTCGCGATCCAACCCGGTCTCCGCGTCGCGATGCTCGACGCCGAGCGTGGACGCGGTGTGATCGCGTGCCCGGCGCTGCCGAACCCGCTGCACATGGCGGCCGGTGTGCTCGGGTATCGACTGCTCGATCGCGGCGACCGGCTGCGCGTCCTCGTCGGCGGCCTGCGCCTCTTGGCGATGAAGCGCCGCGGCGACGC
This sequence comes from Deltaproteobacteria bacterium, assembly GCA_005879405.1. Classification (GTDB taxonomy): domain Bacteria; phylum Desulfobacterota; class Binatia; order UTPRO1; family UTPRO1; genus DP-19. The sequence goes on along the minus strand of VBKW01000404.1, from coordinate 4,165 downwards.
GCGTCTCGCGACGCTCACGGTCGACACGGCGCTCGATCTGTTGGGGCAGTCGCCGGCGTCGCGTCGCGCGTTCTGGCATCCGGTCGCGATCGCGACGCTCAACGAGGACCCGGCCCTGGCGTCGGCCGGTCTCCTCGCCGAGGTCATGGTGCGGGCGTTCTTCTCCGGCAAGGAGGACTCGCGCTTCGTGCTGTCGCGCGTCGGGCTGTCGGACCTCTACACGGTCGATGCGCAGCGCTTCATCGAGGAGCGCGGCGGCAGCGTCGAGACGAAGGCGCACGTCGTCGGCATCGGCGTGCGCGGCGGCGAGGTGAGCCACCTCGATTTACGCGACGGCCGGCGCTTGACCGCGCACGCGTACGTGAGTGCCGTGCCGCCGCAAGGACTCTTTCCGATCCTGCCGCTCGCCGTGCGTCGCGATTTCCCGGCGCTCGGCGCGATCGAGCACCTCGCGAGCTCGCCGATCGTTTCGACGCACGTGTGGTTCGACCGGCCGCTCCTCGACGACGAGTTCGTCGGGTTCGTCGGCACGCAGACGCACTGGTGCTTCAACCGCGACAAGATCACCGGCCGCGCCGCGCGCGGCGGCGGCTATCTGACCTTCGTCAGCTCCGGCGCGCGCGCGATCGTCGACCTCGAGGCGGACGCGATCGTCGCGGCAACGCTCGCCGACGTCCGGCGTCTCGTGCCCGGCGCCGCGACCGCGACGGTGCTGCACACGCAGGTCGTGAAGGAGAAGTTCGCGACCATGTCGCCGACGGTCGAGGCGGAGCGCCTCCGTCCGACAACGGCGACGCCGATTCCCAATCTTTTCCTGGCGGGCGATTGGACGGCAACGGGGCTGCCCGCCACGATCGAGAGCGCCGTCGCGAGCGGGCACGCCGCCGCCGCGCTCGCGGCGCGGGTTGCGGCCGAGGAGGCGCGGCGCGAGGAGTCGCGCGCCGCGAGTTGATCGCGTTCGGGGGAGCGCACGGCACGAGGCCGTGAACGGAACAGCGAAAGGGAGGGCGAATGAGCACAGACATGCAACAAGCGACGGTGACCTGGCACGGCGCCGGCACGAACGGCGCGCGCGCCGCGCGGTCCGGGATCGTCGTCCACCGCCTGGATATCGAGACCACGAAGCGCGTCGAGATCCGCGATCTCACCGAGCTCGTCGCTGACATCGTCCGGAGCGCCGGCATAGACGCAGGGCTCGTCACGCTCAGCTCGATGCACACCACGACCGCGATCTTCGTGAACGAGCCGCAGTCGGCATTGCTCGAGGACGTCGAGAACCTGCTCGAGCGGCTCGCGCCGCGCGCCGAGGACTGGAAGCACAACGACCCGCGCTATTCGGATTGCGATCGGCAGAACGCCGACGCGCACCTGCGCGCGATCGTCCTCGGCAGCAGCGTCACGGTGCAGGTCGCCGACGGCGCGCTCACCATGGGCCAGTGGCAACGCATCCTCATGGCCGAGCTCGACGGTCCGCGTACGCGGCAGCTGGTGCTCCAGATCCTCGCCGCTCGGTAACCCTCGCAAGCGTCCACGAGAAGTGGGAGCACCCGGGATTCACTCCCGGGTGCGACGCCCATCGCGAGCGCAGCGAGCGGGGGCAGAGATCAATTGCCGCGGCCGGGATTCACTCCCGGGTGCAACGCCCATCGCAGCGCTGGCAGCGCGCACGCGGGCGCAATCAAATCGCCGCGAACGCCGTCGCCGCATGCGCGAGATCGGCGTCATCGTGCGTCGCCATCAACGTGACGCGCAGGCGCGCCGTTCCGGGCGGCACGGTCGGCGGCCGGATCGCCTGCACGAAGACGCCGCGCTCGAGAAGCGTGTGCGACGCGTGCATGGCGTCGTCGCTCTCGCCGACGATGACCGGCAGGATCGGTCCTTCGCCGGGCGGCACTCGCAAGCCGAGGGCCCCGAGTCGGGTCCGTAGCGCGGCGCTGCGCCGTAACAGTCCCGCACGTCGCTCCGGTTCGCGCGCGACGATGTCGAGGGCCGCCGCGACCGCGCCGACGATCGGTGGCGCGAGCGCCGTCGTGTAAATGAAGCTGCGCGCACGGTTCACCAGCAGATCGATGATCGCGCGCTCGGCGGCGACGAACGCGCCGGCGCAGCCGAGCGCCTTGCCGAGCGTTCCCATCTGGACGGTGACGCGGCCGTGGAGGCCGAGCGCCTCGACGAGGCCGCCGCCGTTGGCGCCGAATACGCCGGTCGCATGTGCCTCGTCGACCATCACCATCGCGCCGTGCGTGTCGGCGAGGGCGCAGATCTCGCGCAGCGGCGCCTGGTCGCCGTCCATGCTGAAGACGGAGTCGGTGACGATCAGGCGTCGCCGTGCGCTCGACGTCGCGAGCGCCTCCGCGAGCGCCGTCGTGTCACGGTGCGGGTAGACGTGCACGGCCGCGCCCGAGAGGCGGCAGCCGTCGATGATGCTGGCGTGATTCAGCGCGTCGCTGAAGATCGCGTCGCCGCGCCCGACGAGCGTCGCGATGGCGCCGATGTTCGCGTGGTACCCGGAGGGAAAGAGCAGCGCCGCCTCGGTTCCTTCGAGCGTTGCGAGGCGCTCCTCGAGCGCGACGTGCAGCGCCAGCGATCCCGAGATCAGCCGTGATGCGCCGGCGCCGACGCCGTAGTCGCGCGCGGCCCGCGCCGCCGCCTCGGCGAGCGCCGGGTGATGCGCGAGCCCGAGATAGTTGTTCGAGCAGAGGAGGAGCGCGCGCCGTCCATCGACGGTGACCCACGTGTCGACGGCGCCCTCGATGCGGTGCAGCTCCCGCCAGAGGCCGGCGGCGCGGATGGTCTCGAGCTCGTGCTGCGGGCGGTTGCTCATTGCGGCGGCGATCGTCGACGCGGGATGCTGCCTCGGCCGATAGTGGCCGCCGTCCGGGCTGTCAAACGGAGCCGTCGGTGTGCGGTCACGCCAGCGATGAGGGGAGCCATGCGTGCGCCCACCTTGAGCGGCGAACAGCTCGTGAGCCTGCGAGCGTTTCTCGAACCGCGATTGGAGTCGGCTGCTTGTGATCACAGCACGCGGTACACGAAAGAGTGGATTCTCGCGTCGGGCGCCGCCAGCCGATCGAAGGCGATACTCCGCTCGCTCGAGAGGCGGGGTGGATTCTGCGACTGCGAAGTCCTCCACAACGCGACTGGCGGCTAGCCGCCGCACGGTGGTGGTTGCCGACCATCCTCTGTTGAGGTATCAAAGAAATATGAAACGTAATACCAAGTCGAGCATCACGCTTCCGGCCGAGGAGCACCGGTTGGTGCTGGCCTTGCGCGGACGCTTGGGGCTCAAGAGCAACGTCGAGGTCGTGCGTCGCGGGCTACGTCTACTCAAGGAAACGACGGATCGACAGGCCCTGAAGGCAGCCTATGCGCAGGCGTCGGCAGCGAGTCGTCGATCGACCTTGGAAGAGATCGCGGAGCTCGACCATCTGACGAGCGAAGGCTTGGATTGAAAGCCGTCGTCGAGCACGGTGGGCTGTACGCCGCAGACTTGAGTCCGCGACGGGGCACCGAACCCGGCAAGCTGCGGCCCGTTCTCGTCATCCAGACGGATCTGCTGAACGGAGCGGGACACCCGTCGACGTGGGTGCTGCCGTGCACGACGAACCTCACCGGCGAGAATCTGCTGCGGGTGTATCTACCGCGCGGGATCGCCGGCAATCCCGCCGATTGCGAAGTCATGATCGATCAGAGCCGTGCGATCGACAACGGCCGGATCAAGAGACGTCTCGGCGCAGCGCCGGGTCGGCTACTCTCGGAAGTGAAGGAGAAGCTGCGGCTGCTCGTGCGCAGCTGAGCCAATGCGGGTCGTCGATAGACCGCCGCCGTTACTGCCGCTACGCGGCGTCCCTGAAGTCCCCAATCTGCGCATCGAACGCGCGCTTGAAGGCGGGCCGCGCGGTGCAGCGTTGGATGTAGGCGGCAAGGCGCTTGTCGCTCGTGACGATGTCGGTGTGCTTCAAGATTCGAAGGACGGTCGTCATCATGAGATCACCGGCCGTGAACCGGTCGCCATCGAGATAGGACTTGTCGCCGAGCGACTTGGAGAGGGCTGACAGACGCTGTTGCACGAACTCCACGGCCCCCGGACGGCGTAGCTTCGCCCATTCCTCGTTCGCGTAGAAGAGATCGATCGCGGCGACGTTCATGACGAAAGGCTCGATGG
>VBKW01000402.1:11327-15891 GCA_005879405.1 Deltaproteobacteria bacterium | reverse complement strand
GTGGAGTTCTTCGACCTCGTGCTCGGCGTCAAGCTGACTGCCGACGAAAAGGCCGACCTCGTCGCCTTCCTGCGTCAGCTGTAGCGGACAGCGTGATCGCGGCGCTACTCAATGGGCAGGCGCATTCGATCGCCGCCGAAATCGTGATGAGATGATCATGAGCCACCAGCGTCGCCGCGTTCGCGGGGAGGGCGTGGCCGCTGCATGCGTAGCGTCGGGCGGTCGCATCGGCAGCCGTATCGTGACCGTCGTGCCTTCCGCGACCCGACTTGCGATCTCCACGGTTCCCGCGTGCGCCTCGACGATGCGCTTCACGATGAAGAGCCCGAGCCCCGAGGCAATGCTGTGGCTGCGCGGCGAGAGCGTGCGGTATTTCTCGAACGCCCTGGGCAGTTCCTCCGCGCCGATGCCGGGACCATCGTCGACGACGGAGAGGACGACGTGCTCTGCCGCGCGAGAGACGGACAGCGTGACGGTGCCGCCCGCGGGCGTGAACTTGATGGCGTTGCCGACGATGTTGGCGATCACCCGCTCCATCTGCACGCCGTCGAGGTGTGCGAGCGGCAGATTCGGCTCGACGCGGCATCGCAACGTGACGCCTTTCAGCTCGCTGGCGCTGCGCGCAAGCAGAAGGCCGTCTTCGACGAGATCCGCGACGTTCACCGGCGCGCGACGGAGGACGAGGTGCCCGGCGTCGATGCGCTCGGCGTCGATGAGGTTGAGCGCCAAGTTGCCCACCTGACGTGCGCTGGCGTGAATCAGGCGGACGAGATCGGTTTGTTCCTCGTTCAGCTCCCCGGATCCGCCCTCGAGCAGGAGTGTCGCCATCGACTGCACCACGCTGAGTGGATTCTTGAGGTCGTGGCTGATGCCGGAGAGGATCTCCATGCGATGCCCGTGCGCGCGCGCGTCTTCGGCGTCACGCTCGCGCTGCCGCACGTCCCGCACGAGATGCCCGAAGAACATCGCGACCACGAACAGAAACGGCACCCGCAGGACGTACGCCGGCGTCACGAGGTGCCCGACGTCCACGAGGCGTGACTCGGTGTACAGGTGCGCAATGCTGATCAGGACCGCAGCGCCGACCACGAGCAGCAAGCGATCGGTGAGGGCGCTGGTGAAGATCACCAAGAAATAGACGACATAGATCTCGTTGGTCGCCGCGCCGGTGAGTGCCAATCCGAGCGAGACCATGAGGATGTCGAAGAGGACGATGCTGATGTCGAAGGCGGACTGCGAGCGGAAACACGGCCGCAGCTCGGCGAGGAAGATGTTCGACGCGAAATACGCGACGACGTACAGGGCCGCGCTCGTCGGGTTCTGGTCCAGTGGTCGGCTGAACACCACCAGGTACGAGGTGGCGATGATGAGCACCCAGCGCAACAAGATGACGGCTTGCGCTGCCTCCGGGGTGCCCTCTGCGGGCGCAGACGTGCGTACGACTCTCACGGCGTGAACGAAGCCCTGATTGAGACTGCACTCCGCGTGCCACGCGTGTGCGCATGCGGGGGGCATGACACCGCGCACATGTCTCGGCGCGGCGGGTGTCCATCGGCGCGTCGGCCAATGAGATCTAGGGACGTGTCCGGTCGAACCTCGGCGTCAATACTCGGTCGATCGCTCAATATGTGACTGCGGTATCAGGTGATGGGGGCCCATCGAACGGATGCAGGGTGACCCTCACGACGTCGTACCTGGTACGTCCGTTGCAGCGCTGCGAGCGCGCCTCGCGCGCCGCGCCTCGCGCGCTCAAAAGGAGGGTCGGCATGCTGACTATGGAAACGTTGGTTCGGGAATCGGTCGAGAAGGGGGCGTCGGACCTGCATCTCAGCGCCGGCGGGCCGCCACGGCTGCGCATCGACGGCGACCTCGCCGTAACCGATCATCCGTCGCTCGACGCCGCCGGCGTCATGACGGTCGTCGACGCGATCCTGACGCCGCAGCAGCGCGAGCACTTCGCCGCCGAGCGCGAGCTCGACTTTTCCTGGGCCGTCCCCGACGTCGGGCGCTTCCGCGTGAACGTCTTCATGCAGGGCCGCGGTCCCGGCGCGGTGCTGCGCACCATCCCGACGCAGATACCCTCCCTCGAAACGCTCAGCATGCCGCCCATCCTCGCCGAACTCTGCAAACGCGAGCGCGGCCTCGTCCTCGTGACCGGCCCGACAGGCTCGGGCAAGTCGACGACACTTGCGGCGATGGTCGACCTCGTCAACTCCACCTGGGACGGTCACATCCTCACGATCGAGGATCCGGTGGAGTTCACGCACGAGTCGAAGCGCTGCCTGGTGAACCAGCGCGAGATCGGCGCCCACACGACGTCGTTCAGCGCCGCGCTGCGGAGTGCGCTGCGCGAGGACCCCGACGTCATTCTCGTGGGCGAGATGCGTGACCTCGAGACGATCAGTCTCGCGCTCACCGCGGCCGAGACCGGACACCTCGTCTTCGGCACCTTGCACACGTCGAGCGCGGCGAAGACGATCGACCGCATCATCGACGTCTTCCCTTCCGGCCAGCAAAGCCAGATTCGCACCATGCTCTCGGAGTCGCTCGAGGCGGTGGTCGCGCAGCGCTTGCTGAAGAAGATCGGCGGCGGCCGCGTCGCCGCGTGCGAGGTGTTGGTCGGCTCGCCGGCGGTGCGGAACCTGATCCGCGAGGGCAAGCTCCATCAGATCCCGTCGGCGATGCAGACCGGCCAGCAACAGGGCATGATCACGTTCGACATGGCGCTCGCCGAGCTGCAGAAGAAGGGTCTCATCGAGCGCGAGGCGCCGCCGCCACGTCCGGCGATGAGCGGCGGCACCGGCACGCTGCGCCCGGTGGGCGCCGCCGGATGAGGTGACGCCGACGACTTCCGACTGCGGAAGCACGCGGTATCAAACGGCGGGGGGTGCAAGGGGACGTTCGCGACGTCCGGACCAGGCGTACGCGATCGCAGAGGCGCCGACCGTCAAGCAGAAGACGTTGATCACGATCTCGTTCGCCATCTCGGCGCTGTGGATCGCGTACATGCCGTGCTCGAGGTTGTAGAGGACGTCCATGAGGCCGAGGAAGACGAAGCCGCTGCCGGCGGCGACGGTGAAGAGGACGGCGCTCGGGCGGCGGCGCCAGAGGGCGATCGCGGCGGCGATCGCGTTCGCCGCCGTCCAGCCGTCGGCGGCGGGGAACGCGCGCTCGAAGGCGAGGTAGCAGGGATCCTGCGTCGCCTGGACGACGCCGCTCGTGAAGAACGCGACCCAATAGGCGATCGTGCCGATGCCGCCGATGAGCAGCACGGCGGCGAGCAAGCGTCGCGAGTCCGCCATCGTCGCACCTCCCGGCATCGCGTCCGCCGCGGCGGGCGCGTGCCCGAACGGCGTGGTAGCATGCTCGGCATGCGGAGGGCGACGGCGCGGCGGAGGGAGGCAGCGTGCCCCACCGCGTGACGCTCGTCGCCGGCGACGGCATCGGGCCCGAGGTCGCGGCGGCGGCACGCGCGATCGTCGACGCGACGGACGTGGCGATCGACTGGGTGGAAGAGGCCGCGGGACAGCCGGCGGTCGAGCGCTGCGGTGATCCGCTGCCGCTCGCAGTCCTCGAGTCCATCCGTGCGACCGGTGTCGCGTTGAAAGGCCCCGTGACGACGCCGATCGGCGGCGGCTACACGAGCGTCAACGTGCGGCTGCGCAAGGCGCTCGACCTCTACGCGAGCGTGCGGCCGGTGCGGAGCCTTCCCGGCATCCGCACCCGGTACGAGAACGTCGACCTGGTGATCATCCGCGAGAATACCGAGGGCCTGTACTCGGGGCTCGAGCACGAGGTCGTGCCCGGCGTCGTCGAGACGCTGAAGGTCGTGACCGAGCACGCGTGTCGGCGGATCGCCGAGTACGCGTTCATGCTCGCGCGCCGCGACGGTCGGCGAAAAGTCTCCGCGGCACACAAGGCGTCGATCATGAAGATGACGGACGGGCTCTTCCTCGAGAGCTGCCGGAGGATCGCGGCGCAGAATCCGGACGTCGCATACGAGGAGGTCGTGATCGACGATCTCTGCATGCAGCTCGCGCTCGACCCGTCGCCGTTCGACGTCATTCTCCTCGAGAACCTCTACGGCGACATCGTCTCGGACCTCGCCTCCGGCCTCGTCGGCGGCCTCGGCATGGTGCCGGGCGCCAACATCGGCGTCGCGGCGGCGGTCTTCGAGGCGGTGCACGGGAGCGCGCCTGACATCGCCGGGAAGAACCTCGCGAACCCGATCGCGCTCGTCCTCTCCGCCGCGTTGATGCTGCGCCACCTCGGCGAGCGCGACGCCGCCGCGCGCGTGGAGTCCGCCGTCGCGGCGACGCTGCGCGACGGGAAGGTCCGCACGCGCGACCTCGGCGGAACGGCCGGTACGACGGACGTTCGCGACGCGATCATCGCGCATCTGCGCGGAGCGCGATCGTGACGGCCGCGATGATTAGTCACATGACCGGAGCGCGCGCATGACCGCCGCGCCGCGTACCGTCACGCTCGTCTCCGGGGACGGCGTCGGTCCCGAGGTGACCGACGCGACGATCCGCATCTTCGACGCGGCACGGGTGCCGATCCG